>CAZWLL010000023.1:0-37791 GCA_964634795.1 uncultured Ruminococcus sp.
CAAAACGGTTTAAGGTTCTGCTATCATTTTGCTATCAAACGGGGAGATGCGATTTTAAAAAAGTGAGTGTTTTCAAGGCTTTCCGGCGCTTGATATTCACCTTTTACTCATTCCCACTCGACGATCAAACGATAAGCTTTCTCGCATCGTATACAAGTACTTCAATCGCGCTTCTCGAGGAGGACGATGAGACAGAGGTTGTTAATGATGCGGTATATAACCGAAATCTTCTTATTTCGGAACGTCTCGGTGTAAATATCGAAATCGCACGCGGTGCTACAACAGGTTACGGTGAATTCAACTCGGTAGTGACAAACGCGGTAGCAGCGGGAACGAATGAGTTTGATGTTCTTTGCGGACATACCCGTTTCAATATAAATCTCGCTTCTCAGGGTGTTCTTAAGAATCTCGACAATATCAATTATTTGGATCTTTCCAAATCCTATTGGAGCCAAGGTTATAACGACAATATAAGCTACAACAACATTCACTACTGGGCAACAGGTGACTTGTCCGTACAATACATAAGCTACATCTACGCGATGTTCGTTAATACTCCGCTGTGGAATAACCACTATTCCGATACCGATATTTACACATTGGTAAAGGAAGGCAAGTGGACTCTTGATAAATTGTCCGAATATGCGGCAAATGTATATATTGACCTGAACGGTGACGGAACAGTTGACAATGAGGATAGCTTCGGCGTTATAATGCAGAAGGGACATGTGCTCAACGGTATGGCTTTCGCGGCTAATGTTGTTTATACATCATATGATGAAAACGGTGTTCCGTATGTATCCGTTAATAATGAGCATACAATCAATGTATTCAACAAGCTTCACAATTTATTCTACAACAATACAGGCGCGAAGATGCTTGAAAACAGTGAATTCGATACACAGTCTGTAGAAATGTTCACGTCGGGACGTCTTCTGTTCTGCCCGAATATCATTGAATTCGCGGGCAACGAGAAGATTCGTGAGATGGAAGATAACTTCTATATTATTCCGATGCCTAAGTACGATGAAGCTCAGGAAAATTATCGTTCCAACCAGTATGACGGAGTTCCGATTTACGGTGTGCCGATTACCGAAGCCGAGAGCAAGCTCGATGCTGTAGGCGCTACACTTGAAGCTATGTGTTCTCTTTCAAGTCAAAACGTTATTCCCGTATACTATGACAAGGTTTTGAAAAATAAATACTCACGTGACGCGGAAACCGCGGAAATGATAGATATTATCCATGACTCCGTTACATCGGACTTCAGCTTCGCATGGGGCGACAGCATGGGAAATATATATAATATTTTCTACGACAACATACAGAGCGAGAGTCTCGAGTCTAAGCTCAAGAGCAACGAAAAGATATGCAAAAGAGCAATGAGCAAGCTGCTTGAGAGTCTCGATAAATATACGGGAAACTAATCGGCAAGCAATTGTGATTTGCAATAAAAAAAGGAATGGTTTAATTCACCATTCCTTTTTTATATGACGTGATTATTCTTCTTCCGAAACCTTGTTTACCTTTTCGTAATAAGGATCAATCATAATTTCCTTTATCTTCGGATAAACTCCGTATATACCTGTCACAATAAGAAGTGACGGCAGAATAATAAACGGGAATATAACTCCGAGAGGGAAGTAGACGCACAGGAGAAGATATTCGATAAAAGCAAGCGCCAATGTTCCGAGAAGAACCATAATGTTGCGCTTAACACCGAGAACGGTGAACAGAAGCGCATTTTTAAACATTTTAAGCAGAGAGAGGTCAAATGTGACAAGCATTAAATAAATGTAGTGACGCATAAAGAAGTAGAGTACCGCGAGACACAGGCTCATGAAAAACATTACGTTTGTCATTGTGTTTATGTTATAATTAAGATTAAAGAAGACAATATCATATATGAGCATACCGCAGATAATCACATCGAGTATGCCGTAAATTATGCCTTGCTTTAAATTGCGGCGTATTGCGTAGAAGAAGTCATGCATCATAAATACAGGCTCTCCGCGGAACATATTTCTGATAATATATGTTACACCTATTCGCACAAGACCGAATGTGATTATGACAAGCGCTCCTATTCCGAGCAGAATTTTATCGGCAGTGGTCATTATCGTTACAGATGATTGACGCGAAAATACCGCCCATAGTGCTGCCGCACCCGGACTTTTCTCAAACATGATTGCTCCGTACAATGGCGCAAATGTGACAAAAGCGGGGGATGTCAGGTGTATTGATAAATATCCGCTCATTGCAAGCAAAAGGAAAAATACGGGAAAATTGCCGAGTATCATGATTATGTTTACCGATAAAAGCTGGTTGAGCTTTCGACCGAGAAATACAAAGTAATTTTTCAGTGTAGGCTCATCGCAAATCGGAATCTCGTCTTTTTCGACTCCTTTTCCGTCTTTATTAAAACGAGAAAAAATGTTGAACTTTTCGCTTCGTTCCTTCTTTTTCTCTTCCTGTTCGAGCTCCTCTATCTCATCGAGAGACAGTTTCTTTTGAGAGTTATCTCTGTCGTTGTTGTTGAAATCAGCCATTTAATTTCTCCGATGGCGGCTGTTACCGAAATTTTTTCAGCCGGAATACCGCCTGTGTTTTCTTCGATTCGTTGTATACACAATATCGAACTGTTACCACACAGTTTAACACATTCGAACGAGTCATTACAACTCAATAATTGTAAATAAATGTGACAGAAGAAAAAACATACAAATTATTTCCGACAAACATTGAAAAAATCGTCGGATGAGTATATAATATATGTCACTGCTTCAAGTTAGGAGTCCTTAACGAAAGCAAATATTATTATTCCGGAAGAATACCATAATGAACCGCGATGAAATTACAAGAATATTCCGTGACCCACCGTATATTGAGACTCAAAGGCTTTTGCTTCGCAAGATGCAGAAAAAAGATGCCGCGGATATGTATGAATATGCCAGCAGAGATGAAGTAACAAGGTACTTACTGTGGGAACCGCATGAGAGCGAGAACTATACCTATAAGTATCTTTCGTATATACAGTCAAGATATCGTGCGGGAGATTTTTACGATTGGGCCATCACGCTTAAGAATGACGGAAAAATGATAGGTACATGCGGATTTACGAAAATCGTTGTGGAAAACAATTCCGCTGAAGTAGGATATGTGCTGAACCCGAATTACTGGGGATACGGAATTGCGCCTGAGGCTGTAGTTGCCGTGATGCGATACGGATTCACGGAGCTGCGGTTTCACCGCATTGAGGCGAGATATATTATAGGAAATGACAGAAGCAGAAGAGTAATGGAAAAAGTCGGCATGCAGTTCGAGGGTGTCAGCCGTGATTCGATGCATGTTAAGGGCAGATATGTGTCTATAGGAACGTGTGCGATACTTCGCGGTGAATTTTTCACACTGCACGGCCCGGGAATAATATAAAATATATTCCATCATTTGTATTTTTGACAAAAAAACAGCGTTTTCGCAAAACGAAAACGCTGTGAATATTTGCTTGAATTATACGTTAAAGCGGAAGAGTACTATATCACCGTCGCGCATGACATAATCCTTACCTTCGCTGCGGACAAGTCCCTTTTCCTTTGCGGCATTCATTGAACCGCATTCCATAAGCTCATCGAATGATACAACCTCGGCACGTATAAAGCCTCTTTCGAAATCGGAGTGGATTTTGCCTGCCGCCTGAGGAGCTTTTGTTCCCTTAATAATTGTCCATGCGCGTACCTCTTTAGGACCGGCTGTAAGGTAGCTGATGTATCCGAGAAGGGAATAGCTTGCTTTGATAAGCTTGTCAAGGCCGCTTTCGTTAATTCCCATATCCTCGAGGAATGCTTTCTTTTCTTCAGGTTCAAGCTCCGATATTTCCGCTTCGATGCCTGCGCATACGGGGATAACCTCCGCACCCTCCGCATCAGCTATTTCTTTGATGTGATTGTACATTTCGTTGTCGGGAGATACCTCAGCCGCTTCGTCCTCGCTTACATTTGCCACATAGATTATGGGTTTCAGTGTAAGAAGGTTGAGGTCCCCCAGCATTTCACGCTCTTCATCCGTCATTTCGACCTGACGTGCTGTTTTGCCGTCATTTAACGAATCGAGAATTCGTGTAAGCAAATCTATCTGAGGCTGAAGAGTTTTGTCTCCCTTGAGAAGCTTTTGAGTCTTATCCAGTCTCTTTTCAACCTGTTCGATGTCGGAGTAAATAAGCTCCATGTTAATCGTTTCAAGGTCACGGATGGGATCTACGCTTCCGTCAACATGGATTATATCGCTGTCTTCAAAGCATCTCAGTACATGAACAACAGCGTCAACATCGCGTATGTGTGAAAGGAATTTGTTTCCGAGTCCCTCACCCTTTGACGCGCCGCGGACAAGACCGGCAATGTCTACGAATTCAACGGTTGCGGGAGTATACAATGTAGGATTGTACATTTCCGCAAGCTTGTCGAGACGGTAATCGGGAACCTGAACTATACCTACATTGGGATCGATAGTGCAGAACGGATAGTTTGCACTCGGAGCGCCGGCTCCCGTCAGTGCGTTAAAAAGGGTACTCTTTCCGACATTCGGAAGTCCGATGATACCTAATTTCATTATTGTATATACCTTTCATGGTGTTTGCAGTCATAATTTTACAATGCTAATTATACACTTTTTGACGCGATTATTCAAGTGAATTAATGTTGTTTTTAAAGAAATATCATTTTTTCGAAAATATAAGAAGGAATTAATACTCACATCACTTTACGTTCACATTAATTTCATATAATTGGTTTAAAATAACGTAGTAATAATAAATAAAAATTTTACATCGGAGGTGAATATGGTTTCTGAAGCAATTTACAGGCATGAGTACAAGTATTTAATAAATAACTGTGATTGTGAAATTCTTGCCAGACGCCTCGGTATTGTCATGAAACGAGATCCGCACACCGGAAGCGACGGCACATATTCGATTCGAAGTCTCTATTTTGATAATTATAACGACAGAGCTTTGTTCGAAAAAATTAACGGAGATAATCCGCGTTCGAAATTTCGTATCCGCATATACAACGGTCGACAGGATTTTATATGTCTCGAAAAAAAGGTAAAGCGCGATGAGCTGACACAAAAGCTGGCAGCGCCTATTACCAAAGAAGAGTATGATAAAATCGTATCCGGAGATATCGATTGGATGCTTAACGACGGCAGGGGAGTGGTTGCCGAGCTGTATGCTCAGATGAAGGGCTATTCTCTGAGACCTAAAACTCTTGTTGAGTACAAACGATATCCGTTTATTTACGAGGCGGGAAACGTAAGAGTAACGATTGATACGGATATAAGAACAGGCCTTAATTCAATTGATCTTTTCGACCCGACTCCGCTTGTCCCCACACCGGGATTTGATGTACTTGAGGTTAAGTACGACAGATTCCTTCCGGATATTATTAAGTATGTAATAAATCCGGTTTGCCGCGACAGACAGTCGATGTCAAAATACGAGATTTGCCGAACACTCGGCTGATATTCTCTCTTAAAATTATTTATTGAATTTATTATCGAAAGGAAATAAACCCATGTCATTCAAGGATATTTTTAAAAGCAGCTTTCTCGAGCAGACTACTTCCTTCTCAGTTACGGACACATTGATTTCACTTGTTCTCGCATTCGCTCTCGGTATGTTTATTTATTTTGTTTATAAGAAAACCTACCAGGGCGTTGTATACTCCCGTTCCTTCGGCGTATCCCTTGTTGCTCTTACGATGATAGGCACATTTGTAATACTCGCTGTTACATCAAACGTAGTCCTTTCACTCGGTATGGTCGGCGCTCTCTCAATCGTAAGATTCCGTACCGCAATTAAAGATCCCCTTGATATCGTATATTTGTTCTGGGCAATCGCAGTAGGCATCGTTCTCGGCGCAGGTATGTATCCGCTCGCTATAATCGGTTCTCTTATCGTAGGCGCTATCCTTCTCGTATTCGTTAACGCAAAATCCTCCGATTCCGAGTATATTGTCGTTGTTGAGTGCAAGGATGACGCAGCTGAGAAGAAGGCTGTCGATATCATAAAGGAAGGCACTAAAAAGTGCGGTCTCAAGTCCAAAACCGTTGCCAACGGTTATATCGAAGTTACTTACGAAATCAGACTCTCATCTGATACAGCTGAGTTTGTAAATAAGCTTTCCGCATCCGAAGGTGTTGACAAAGCGGTTCTCGTAAGCTATAACGGAGATTATATGGCGTAAAAAAATTGTTTCTTCGGGAACAATTCTGAGTAAATTATCGTCTAACTGATCGAATTTAAAAGTTGATTGATTTAAGTTGTTTATAAGTTTTTTCGATTAATCGAATTTGTATTACGGCATTAACAATCAATCATAGAGAGGAGAATACTAATGGGAACTAAATTATTGGTTATTGACGACGATCCCAACATTTGTGATCTGTTGAAGTTTTATTTTGAAAACGAAGGCTATGAAGTAAAAACCGCCAATGACGGTATAGAAGGTATTAGCTATTTTAAGATGTATGAGCCCGACCTTGTTCTGCTTGACCTTATGCTTCCGAAAAATAAAGACGGAAATCAGGTATGCAGAGAAATAAGAGCTATATCATCTAAGCCTATTATAATGATAACGGCAAAGGATGAGGTACTGGATAAGGTTGTGGGACTTGAACTCGGAGCCGATGACTTTGTTGTTAAGCCCTTTGAAATGAAGGAGCTTTCCGCAAGAATTAAAGCTGTCCTCAGACGTTATTCCGCACATGACACACAAAATGACGATGAGACAATTAAATTCGAAAATATTGAAATTAGCCGTGAAAAATACGAGCTCAAGCTTAACGGTAAGGCTGTAGATATTCCCCCGAAGGAACTCGAACTGCTTTACTTCCTTGCGCTCAACTTCAATCGTGTATTCACAAGAGACGCGCTTCTCGATAAGGTATGGGGCTTCGATTATCTCGGTGACTCCCGTACAGTTGACGTTCATGTAAAACGTCTCAGAGAAAAGCTTGAAGGCGTATCCGATAAGTGGAGCCTTAAAACCGTATGGGGCGTCGGCTATAAGTTTGAAGTAGTACAGTGACAGGGATTTAAAAGCCGAAATCCCGGTCGTGTAAACTGATTACCAGTAAATGATATAATCGGGGTTGATGATTCATTCGTCAACCCTTTGATTTTTTTCTGCGTAGGAGAAGTCATGTTTAAAAGTGTTTTTGTAAAATATATTTCGACATTCATGCTGATAAATATCATCAGTATATTTTTCTCAACTTCAATTATAACGACTCTTGTTAATGTATACGATGAACAGGATAAGACGCGTACGCTGACAAATGTAACAAGCGCCGCATCGGAGTACATGATAAGCGACTATACAAAGAGCGGAGATGTCAGCTTTGACGATTATTTGAATAATTCCGTATACGATATAATGCCGGTCCTTAAGGCAATGGCTAATGACAGTGATGTTATTATTATATTCGTTGCCGATGGTGACGGTGTCGTAAAGCTGATCGGCGGAACACAAAATACAAAATACTTCGGTGACGAAGATGGTATAGTCAGTACGGACAGCAGCTATGCTTATCCGGAAACCGTTATGAATGAACTGGAAGAAAAACGAGTGATTTCACGAAATGACGATCTTGACGGATTTTTCAGTGAAAAGCACCGTTCTTACATCCAGGCAATAGCCACAAAGGACGGAACTATAGTAGGTTCTGTTATGTCTGTGTCATTATCGTCCGCTACGGATGTTCTGCTTGAAGCTATGATTAAAACGATTGTAATGTCTACATTATGGTTGATGCTGGCTACACTTGTCGCAGTATATTTTATTACCGAGCGTTTGGTTTCACCTATACGTGCAATGAGCAAGGCGTCCAAGGAATTTGCGGCGGGACATTTTGACGCAAGGGTAGAGGTAAGCGGAAATGACGAGGTAGCGGAGCTTGCCGATGCTTTCAATAACATGGCAGGCTCACTTCAGCATAGTGAGGAGACAAGAAGACTTTTCCTGGCAAATGTGTCGCACGATCTCAGAACACCTATGACCACAATTTCAGGCTTTATCGAAAGTATATTAAGCGGCGCAATTCCTCAGGAAAAGGTACCGCATTATCTTGAGGTTATCGCATCTGAAGTAAAAAGGCTCGCAAGGCTTGTATCCAGTCTGCTTGATTTAACTAAAATTCAGGCGGGAGAGAGAAAATTCAATAAGACGGCTTTTGATATATGCGAAATGGCACGTCAGATAGTTATTTCGTCGGAACAAAGACTTGAGGCGAAAAAGCTCGATGTTGAATTCGATACGGAAAAATTCAATATGTACGCATTGGCGGATAAGGACTCTATATATCAGGTTTTGTATAACATTTGCGACAACGCTATTAAGTTCTCACGAGAGGGCGGAAAATACATTGTTTCCGCAAAGGAATCCGGACAGAAAATAATCGTCAGCGTTTATAATGAAGGTGACGGTATATCCCCCGAGGATTTGCCGTATGTATTCGACAGATTCTATAAGGGAGACAAGAGCCGCGGACTCGATAAAACAGGCACGGGACTCGGATTATATATTTCAAAGACGATTATGGAAGCTCAAAACGAAAAAATCAGTGTGGAAAGCGAATACGGAAGCTGGTGCCGCTTTACATTTACGCTGCAGAAAACATCTGCCCCTAAGCAGAACAATAATGAAAGAAACGGAGAAAACGTTCAATGAAGCTCAACTATACCGCAACCTGCCTATTCGGGCTTGAAGGCTTTTTGGGAGAGGAAATAGAGGCTCTCGGCTGCAGACGAATAGACAACATGGACGGAAGGATAACATTCGAAGGAGACGAGAACACCGCTGCCGAAGCAAGCATAAATTTAAGGTATGCGGAAAGACTGTATCTTAATCTCGGCTCATTTGAGGCTACAACCTTTACCGAGCTGTTTGACGGAGTAAAAGCAATTCCGTGGGAAGATGTTATAGGCTGTGACGATGAGTTTCCCGTAAGCGGACATTCGATTAAAAGCAAGCTCTTCTCCGTACCTGACTGTCAGAGAATAATTAAAAAATCCGTATCCGTAAGACTCGGCGAAAAGTATGGTTTGGAAAGGTTGCCGGAGACGGGAAAACGCTACAGAATCGAGTTTTTCCTTTTCAAAGACAAGGTCAATTTAATGATTGATTTGTCGGGAGTGCCGCTGCACAAAAGAGGCTATCGTCCCGAAACGGTTGACGCTCCGATAAGAGAAACCCTTGCCGCGGCAATGGTAAAAATCAGCCGTCCGCGTGAGGATGTTCTGCTGTGGGATCCTTTTTGCGGCTCGGGTACTATAGCCATTGAAGCGGCAATGATGATGAAAAATATAGCACCGGGGCTGCAGAGATCGTTTGCCGCTGAGGAATATGAGCTGTTTCCCGCAGATTCATGGAAAAACGCTCGAGAGAAGGCTCAGGCAAACATAAAAAAAGACTGTTCATTTGAAGCATATGCCACCGATATCGATCCTAAATGCGTCGAGATTGCCGCGGCAGCTGCAAAGCGTGCGGGTGTTCAAGAAATGTTGAATATATTTGCAATGGATGCTCTCGATATAGATACTCTCGGACGGCGCGGAACTATCGTAACGAATCCTCCCTACGGTGAGCGGCTTCTTACCGTAGATGAAGCGAACGATCTTTACCGTGCCATGGGGCAGGCTTTTTCACGTCTCGACAAATGGCAGATATATGTAATAACTCAATCCGAAATCTTTCCTCAGCTGTACGGAAGACGCGCCGATAAAATAAGAAAGCTGTACAACGGCATGATTCCGTGCTATTACTACCAATTCTTTAAACAACAGAATAAATAAGTGATTCACAAAATAACTCTGTCAAAACATCTAAAGTGTGCTGACAGAGCTTTTTTGTTTGCAATCAATATGTATATAAAACACGAAACGTTAAGTAGTTCGTTACATAAACAATCGATTGCTGAATTGTAAGCAAATGTGTATTTTCGAAAAATGAATATTGTAAAAAATAACGTATTGACACCGGAGCCGTTTGGAGCTATAATTAATTAGCAATTAAACCAACACTAAACTATATATAAACTAAATATAACAGGAGGTAAAAATGAATCTGCAAGTTAACGGAAAGGCTCCGGAACCTTATGAAAAAATAGAGCCGTATAAGAAGTCACCTATGATGCTTATAAATGAAATATCAAGGCTTATGGGAGATAAAATACGAGAAAAAGGTGAAGATAATCCTATATCACAGAAATCGGGAAGAGCGCTTCTTATTGAGCTTTCCAAAAGAGACGGACGTACGCAGCTTGACCTTGTAAAATCAACTCACCTTAAGGCACCGACAATCAGTGTCGTTTTGCAAAAGCTTGAGCATGACGGCTACGTACGCAGAACACCCGATCAGTATGATCTCAGAGCAACACGAGTATACCTTACCGAAAAAGGAAGAGAGCTTGACAATAAAATGAAAGCCCGTATTCGTGCAGAAGAGGACCAGGCAATGAGCAACCTCACCGAAAACGAATATGATACCCTGCTCAAGCTGCTTGAGAAGCTTAAAAACAATATTTTGTCCGAAACAGATAAGGACAATGACCCGTATCAGTATTGATTATTTTAATTTGGGAGTGATATTTTTTGAAAAAGAAGGTCAGTTTTCTTTCATATCTGAAAAAGTACTGGTTCTTTGCAATAGTATCTCCGTTGTTTATGATCGGCGAGGTTCTTGTTGACCTTTGGCAGCCTAAGCTTATGTCAAAGATAATAAATACCGTAGTCGAATCGGGAGATCTTGATGTTGTAATGAACTCGATTTTTTCGACGAGCATCGAAATGATAATACTCGTTGCTATCGGAGGATTTATGGGCTTGATGTGCTGTTACACTGCAAGCCGAGCATCACAAGGCTTCGGAAACGACGTCAGAGTGGATGCGTTCAATAAAGTAATGTCTCTTTCACTTCAGCAAACGGATAAGTTTACAACAGGTTCTCTTGTAACCAGACTTACAAATGATATTACATCACTGCAGGATCTTGTGCAAATGGTACTTAGAATGTTTGTACGTGCTCCTATAAGCTTTATCGGCGGTCTTGTAATGTGTTTGTCTCTTGATGTTGCATTCGGTAATGTTGTAACGGTTTCATTACCTTTTATTCTTATCATAATTGCGATAATGATTAAAAAGGCCATCCCGCTTTTCACCGTAGCTCAGAAAAAGCTTGACGGTGTCAACTCCGTCGTTCAGGAAAATGTTACGGGCGCGAGAGTGGTCAAGGCATACACCAGAGAAGAACACGAAATCGAAAGATTTGATAAAGCAAACAGTGATTATCAGGCTGTAAACTACAAGGCTTCCGTTATTATGTCGGCTATAATGCCTATTATGAGCTTTGTAATGAATCTTTCGGTTGTAGCGATTATTTATATAGGCGGATGGCAGGTCGAGGCAGCAAAGCTTAATGTCGGTGATGTTATGGCTGCGGTACAGTACATTACACAGGTGCTGATGTCGATAATGATGATGTCTATGATATTCCAGCAGATAGCGAGAAGCAAAGCGTGTGCGGGCCGTGTACGCGAGGTTCTCGAAGCCGATCGCATTATAACCGACGGTGAGGTTACCGAAGGTACGGAAAAAGGTACTGTCAGATTTGAAAACGTATCCTTCAAGTATCCCGATGCGGCAGGTGAAAACATAATCAATAATGTTTCATTTGAGGTTAAAAAAGGCGAAACAGTTGCTATTATAGGTGCTACGGGTTCAGGTAAATCATCAATTGTAAACCTGATACCTCGTTTTTACGATACTGTAGGCGGAACGGTTTATGTTGACGGTGTAGATGTAAAAAAGTGGAACCTCCACGCACTTCGCTCGAAAATAGGATTTGTTCTTCAGAAGAGCGAATTGTTCTCAGGCAGCGTTGCCGACAATATCAAATGGGGTAAGGGCGACGCGGATGACAATGCGGTAAAGGAAGCCGCGATTGTAGCGCAGGCAGATGAGTTCGTATCAAAGATGGAAGACGGATATGACTCGTATGTTGCCGAAAAAGGTGCTTCACTTTCAGGCGGACAAAAGCAGAGAGTCGCAATATCGAGAGCGGTACTCCGTAATCCCGAGATTATTATAATGGATGACAGTACATCCGCACTTGACCTCGGAACGGAGGCTAAGCTCAGAAGCGAGCTTAAGAAAAAGTTCAGCGGTACTACGGTTATAATGATAGCACAAAGAATCGCAAGTGTAATGCACGCGGACAGAATCGCTGTTATCGAAAACGGAAAGATAACGGCATTTGACAATCACGACAACCTTATGAAGACAAGCGCGGCATACAGAGATATTTATTCATCACAGATGAAAACGAGCGGAGGTGAGATAGATGGCTGAAAACATTAAGAAAAACATACCGGAAAATATGCCTCCGATGCCGGATAAACCCGGAAATAAGAAAGACGGCAAAAACGGTGAGCCTACAGCCGATGAGCTTCGCAGTATGATGAAGAAAAACAACTCGAGAGGCGGTCCCGGCGGTGGTCCCGGCGGACCCGGTGGCCCGGGCGGCATGATACGTGAGAAGCCTAAAAATGTCAGAGCTACTCTCGGAAAGCTTATCAAATACATCGGAAGAAGCAAATATTCCGTAATTCTCATCGTTGTTACGACGATAATCACAACATTGCTCAGTCTTCTCGGACCTACTCTTCAGGGTAAAGCAATAGACGCGATTACCATAACCGACCAGAGATTGAGTGTCGATTTCGACAGCCTCGTAAAGATTCTCGTTTTGATGTCACTCGTATATCTCGCAAGCACAATTATTCAGATTATACAGGGTATTGCATCGGCAAAGATTTCGCAGGATACCGTATATAACATGCGAAAGGATTTGTTCCGCAAAATATCCTACCTTCCGATAAGCTATGTAGATACACACGCACACGGCGATATAATGAGCCGTATGACGAACGATGTCGACAACATATCTCAGACACTGTCGTCATCAATTACATCTCTTGTTTCCGCTGTATTAACACTTATCGGCTCGTTCGCGATGCTTATTAAGTATGACTGGAGAATGGCACTTGTATCACTTATAACCATTCCTCTTACAGTTGTAGTTTCCATGGTATTGTCAAAGCTTATGAGAAAATACTTCATAGCAAGACAGGTACTTCTCGGAGACCTTAATACACAGGTCGAAGAAATGGTTACTGGTTATAAGACCGTTATGGCATACGGTAAGGAAGATGACGCATGCCGTGACTTCGCGAGAATAAGCGAAGAGTTCCGTAAATGCAGCATCAAAGCAAATGTGTGGGGCGGTATAATGGGTCCCGCAATGAATATCATAAACAACCTTAACTATCTTATCGTTGCCGCTTTCGGTGCTTACTTCACAGTTGCCGGCGCTATTTCGGTCGGTGATGTTCAGGCAATCCTTCAGTATTCAAGACAGCTTTCACAGCCTATAAACCAGATTTCCAACCAGTATGCGAATATTCTTACCGCTATAGCAGGTGCGGAACGTGTATTTAACATTCTCGACACACCCGATGAGGTAGATGAAGGTAAGACTCACTTAGACATCCAGCATATGGACGGTAATGTTGATTTCACGCATATAAACTTCTCTTATATTAAGGGTAAGCAGATTATTAAGGATTTCAGCCTCGAGGTAAAGCAGGGTCAGAAAATCGCGCTTGTAGGTGCTACAGGCTCAGGTAAAACAACAATAGTAAATCTTCTTACAAGATTCTATGATATTGACTCGGGTGAAATTACCATAGACGGCATCAACATTAACGATATACCGAAAAAAGAGCTTCGCAGTGCTATTGCAATAGTTCTTCAGGATACGGTTTTGTTCCATGACACTATCGGAAACAATATTAAATACGGTAAGCTCGATGCGGATGACGAATCTGTTAAGGCGGCTGCCGAGACAGCGAGAGCAAGAGAATTTATCGAACGTCTTCCCGATGGATACAATACCGTTCTTTCCGAAGGCGGAAGCAACCTCAGCCAGGGACAGCGTCAGCTTCTCTCAATCGCCAGAGCGGTACTTGCCGACCCGAAGATACTCATACTTGACGAAGCTACATCTTCGGTCGACACCAGAACCGAAATGCACATTCAGCAGGCAATGGCTGCTCTTATGCAGAATCGTACAAGCTTGATTATAGCTCACAGACTTTCTACCATACGTGATGCGGACATGATAATAGTTATGAAAGACGGTATGGTTATGGAAAGCGGCAACCATGATCAGCTTCTCGAAAAGAAGGGTGTATACTACGGACTGTATCAGAATCAGTTCGCCGGCATAGAGACCTGATAAAACAATTTAAAATTAAAAAACAAAACCGTTCGGTACTTCATGAAAAATACCGAACGGTTTTGTTTTTTTGATATGTTATGCTTCAGTTCACTTTGGATACGATAATATCGGCTTTTCCGATAATTTCAGTGATGCCGCTTCCCGCGGGAATAAAGAAGCTGTCACCGCGTACTGCCTTATATCCGCCTACAGTACAATTGTCCGCGTCAAGTACGAGTACGGAAAGGAAGCTGTCGTCCTGAGCGTTAAGCTTTACGGAGCCGTCTACATTATATTTTTTAACGGTAAAGTATTCGCAGGATGCAAGAAGTGTGCTGCCGTCATCCTCTTCGTGCTTTGAAAAGCGAATTTCATCGATTTCGGCTTTTGAGCGGAGCTTTATTACGTCAAGAGCTTTTTCGGTATGAAGCTGACGCGGTTTACCGTCCGCTCCCTTACGATTATAGTCATATACACGGTAGGTTATATTCGAGTTTTGCTGAATTTCGGCGATGAGTATACCCGCACCGATTGCATGAACCTGTCCCGAAGGGATGAAATAAACTTCACCTTTATGTACGGGCACAAAATTAAGCATCTCTTCCGTGCGTCCTTCATGCACAGCCTTAGCGAATTCGTCAACAGTACAGCCTTCTTTAAGACCGTATACCAAGCGTGCGCCTTCTTCGGCTTCCATTATATACCACATTTCGGTTTTTCCGAACTCACCTTCATGCGCGAGAGCATACTCGTTGTCGGGGTGAACCTGTATGGACAGTCTGTCTGCCGCGTCAATGAATTTTATCAAGAGAGGGAAACGGTCATATTTCATGCAATTTGTGCCGAGTATTCCGATCTTGTCTTCTGCGATATAGCTGCCCATGGTTTTTCCGCTATATTCACCGTTTGCGATAACGCACATTTCGCCGTCACGAACTGTGAGCTCCCATGATTCCGCAATCTTTTCAAACGGCGCGGTTTTACCGTATTCACGACGAAGCTTTTCTCCGCCCCAGATAATTTCCTTTGAGACAGGAGTCATAAGCATTGCATATTTTTCCATTTTAGATATTGCTCCTTTTTATCATAATCAGTTTTCACCTAACACAAGCGAGTCAAGCCACATGTCACGCAAATCCATTGTCAATCCGCGGTGAGAGTTTCTGAATTTACAGCAGGCACGTATCATATCCGGCATAATTTCCGAGGGAATTCCGTACTTTTTAAGCAGGTTTGTCTTTATAAGCGGAATTATATCGGAACAAACAAATTTCGCATCATATTCGATGATAAGTAAATGCGGACTGAGTATTCTTATTACGGTAGCCATGGCTGACGAAAGAATGTCTGCGTAAGAATCGATGTCATCACATTTTTCCAGTTTATTCTCAAGTGTTTCACCATCGGAAAAACGTATCGCGCCGAATTGGCAGGCGTGCTTGTCCTTGCCGAGAATCAAATTACCGCCTACAAGATAAGCCCCGCAGACATATGAATTGCCGATGTACCAGTAGATAATATTTTTGTCTTTATAATTTTCAACGTGAGTTATATTTGATTTAGCGGCTGCGTTTACCTGCGAATCAATACGGATGAGTAGATTCGGAAAATGCTTTGACACAACTTTTTCGAGGTTGATTGTACAAAGCTCGGGTACACGGCTTGATATAACATAGTCTGTATCGCTGTTATAAGGCCCGGAGACTGCCACACCTACACCGAAGCAGTTTTCGAGTGAATATTTCGAATCAACGGCTGCTTTTGTTTCCGCAAGAAAACAACCGAGATTTTCTTCGAAAGAAATATCGTTTCTGTACTGATAGTGTGATTTTTCCAGCATGCACAAGCGAAGGTTAAGGACAGCGTATCTGAATTCATACGATGTGAAATCGAGAATCAATGCGAATTTATTCTCGTTAACACTGAGCATACCCGCACGGCGGCCGGCTTGGGACCTTATCTCCTTTGCTTGAGTTATAATATCGAGTTCAAGCAAAGCATCGGCAATTTTGCCTATTGTCACGAGACTGAGATTTGTTATTTCGGATATTTCCGCACGGCTGATTTTTTCCGAATCCGCAATTGATTTGAATATTGCTTTTATACTTTCGTATTTAATACTCCTTAAACTGATATTATTCATTACCCGCTCCATTATTTTATTTACAATAAATTTGTCAGGCTATTTTTTTACTACCTTAAATATTATACAATAGGATATATTAAGTTGTCAATAAAAAATTACATTATATCTTTGAACAACATTCTTTGTATCATAATTTTATTTACGTGAAAAAATCGAGCGTATGTATATACAAACCGTAAATTATATGATATATTAATGCTGAAAAGTAAAATAAAGGAGAAGGGAAAATATGAATTTACTTGAAAACTTTCCGACGATTTGCATGTTTTTGTCGTTTTTTGTTTCGTCGTGCGTATTTTCGTATTTTTCCGGAATATGGAAAATTATCGCCGCGGTGATATCGGTAATATGTTTGTTCGTTTCACTGATTAATCCGCGAAAATTTCTCGGCAGTAAAAGCAGAAAATCCGTTATTCTTTCGCTTGCGGCATTGATTCTGTCATGTGCGGTATCATATTGTGCGTTCGATATATATGCGGCGGGAATGGAAAAATATGTCGGTAAGCGTGACTATTTCAGATTCAGAATATACGAATGCTACAGCTCGCTTTCATACGGATCGCGATATCGCGCCTCGATTGTCGAATCCTCACTTCTGCCGAAGGGAACACAGGTTATACTCGAGACAAGTGTCGGACAGCTTGAAAGAGGAAGCTTCGTTGACGGTGAGGCGGAATGTCTTTCATTGGAAGGATATCTCGGTTCATTTGACGCGAAAAGCTATTATAACCCTAAAAATATTATGCTTGTCTGCTCGGGAGATGATTTAACATACAAAGGAGCGGATGACAGCTTTGTGATTTCGGATATTTTTGCCGCGCTAAACGAAAAGCTGACTGCTATGATTGATGCACATACTGACAGTGAAGCAGGCGGACTTGTTTCGGCGGTGCTTCTCGGAAACAGGAACGGGCTATATGAATCCGTTAAAAGAGATTTTCGACGGTTGGGCATTTCACATTTGCTCGTTGTCAGCGGTACTCATTTTGCGGTAGTTATTACGATGCTTGAAAATTACATGAGAAAGCTGAAAATTAAAAGAAAAGCAGGATGCGTAATAAATATCGCGGCGGTATTCTTTTTTATGGCACTTACCGGAATGACTCCGTCCGTTGTCAGAGCGGGAATAATGCATATTATCGCACAGCTGTCGATTCTTTTTTCACGCAAATCAAACACATTGAATTCATTTGCGCTCTCGGGCTGTATAATCGTACTGTTTAATCCGCTTGCCGCCGGAGACTGCGGACTTCAGCTTTCGTTTGCCGCAACCTACAGCTGTATCATATCGGCACTGCTTGGAAAAGAATTGCTCGGTAAGATTAAACAGTATCTTACATCACGTATTCCGCATATGAAAAAAGTCGTATCCGGTATTGTTTCGTTAATCAGTACCGTATTTATGACGTGCTTTGTTAATTTAAGCCTTCTTCCGCTTCTTTGGATTTATTTCGGAGAAATATCCCTTTTGTCGTTGCCCGCGAATCTCGTATTTATTCCGCTTGTATCAGTGCTTATGTATATCGGATGGGCGTATTTGCTTTTATATCCCATAAAACTGTTTGTTGTTCCGATAGCGTTTATAATGAACCGTTTTTGTCTTGCGATATCAACTGCCGCAGGCTTTTTCGCGCGGTTTGACCTGGCTGTTATACCGATTAATTACAGTTTCGCGTTGTTTTTTCTTATTCCGCTGACTGCTTTCATACTTGTTTTGCCGTTTGTGAAGAAAAAAAGAAGAATTAAGCTCTGCATTTCCGCACTTATGTGTTTTGTTATGTTTGTATCTGTTATTTTCGCCGTTCAGCTGTATGAAAAGGGAGAGACTTATCTCGTTTATTCGGCTGAAAAAAAGAACGAGGGTTTTGTTTTGAAATCCGACGGCAAGCTTCTTTTAACCGAAATATCAGACGGTTCGTATAGCTTTGCGTATAATCTTTTAGACGATATGGAAGCTCTTCACTGTACCGAAATAGAGGCACTGCTGATAAATCACTATCACAATAAGCACGTGAGATTTGTCGGAAGGCTATGCGACAGGGAAACGGTAAGAAGCATTATCCTTACTGAGCCTATAAACGAAAAAGAGGAATCCGTTTATTATTCACTCATTGACTTAGCGGAAGAAAAGGGAATAGATGTATATGTCTGCGGTACGGGTGAGGATATATCGTTCGGCAGAAGCACTGTTGTATGTGAAAGGGAATATGTAAAGCGTTCCACACATCCTATAACATCGATTAAGATAAAAGCGGATGATACAACGGCATATATAGCATCATGCTCATTCAACGAAATGAAAAACTCAAACGCAATCGGAGACGCGGAAAGTGCGGATGTATTGATATTGGGAAGACATTCTCCTGTGTATAAAAAAGCCTTCGGATTATCATTTGAAAATAAACCGAAGACTCTTATTGTGTCGTATAACGCATACGAATATGCAGACGATGATACGAAAAGCTATATCGATGAAAACGGTGAGGTCGTCACGAATGATACGGAAACCGTATACAAATTATCGGTTAGGCTGAGCGATAATTAAAACAGCGGAATCTTGGAGTTCAGCCAAACGAGCAGTATAACCTGAAATACCATAATAATCGGTATTCCAAGCATAAACTTAATGTGTTTTGTCTTATGTCTGATCAGCTGCATGGTAATATACATTGCAAGCGATCCGCCGAGTGCGGAGAACAGTAAAAGTGTAGCCTCAGGTATTCTGCGGCGTCCTTTTTTCGCCATTGCTTTGTCATAAATCGTTATGTAAATCGATATGAGTGACATCACGCAAATCAAAATTACTATAAATACAGAATATGGATTCTTCATTGCAGTTTTCTCGCCTCCGTTTGAGCCATTTCATCGCAGCGTTCGTTGTACTTGTGTCCGGCATGTCCCTTAACCCAGTGAAATGTTACATCATGCTTTTCGCAAAGTTCCAGAATTGCCTGCCACAGGTCGGGATTGAGTGCGGGGGTTTTATCGCTTTTGCGCCAACCGTTTTTTCGCCATGACACAGCCCATCCCTTTTCGATTCCGTCACACAGATATTTCGAATCGGTTGTCATGCTTACCGTGCATGGTACCTTGAGAGCACCGAGAGCCTTAATTGCGGCTGTGAGCTCCATGCGGTTGTTGGTGGTATCTCTCTCGCCGCCGGACATTTCTTTCTCTACTCCGTTATATATAAGAACCGCACCCCATCCTCCGGGACCGGGATTTTTCAGGCATGAGCCGTCGGTATATATTTCAACAAATTTTTTATCTGACATAATAATCGTTTCCTCTGTAATTCTGAGTATATTCTACCATAACACCGTCATAAATGCAATATTAAATAGTGCCCGCATGTTATTATTGACAAAATACGCGTTACGGATGTATAATATATAAAAACTATAGTCTGGAGAGGACTGTTATGGATGAGGAAAAACGGAGAGCTGTCAAAAACGAATATCTCGAGCGTTCGGAACAGGTAAATTATTTACTCGACCTTCCCGAAGCTGAAACCGATGTTATGCTTGCGTTGTGGAAAGGTGACGCCCCGTTCAATACATCCAGAATTATGAAGCTTATAGGTGACAGTAAAGGCTGGAAATTATCGACGCTTATTTCGTTTCTGTCACGGCTCGAGGACAAAGGCTTTATAATGTCATATAAAGACGGAAAAGAAAGATATTATATTCCGCTGGCGGAAAAAGATGTTTACGTAAAACGTATTACCGATAAGTTTTTCGCGAAATATCACGATAATTCACTTGTCAGTCTTCTCACATCACTGTATTCGGACAGAGAGTTCACGGATAAGGATATAGACGAGCTTATAGTTTGGCTTGAAACGAGACGTGAAAGATAAATCGGATGGAACTGAACAAAGCTCGCTTTTATAATATTGTCTGTGAGGACGCAGAGACAAAACACCAAAGATACAACATCGGTACATATAAAGAAAAAGAGCTTCATATCATATTGAAGAAATATTTTGAACCCGACAGCGCATATCATGAAATTAAAACAAACGGGTTTATTGCCGATATAAGAAAAGACAATGTAATCACGGAAATAGAAACCTCTGGTTTTTCGGGACTCAAGCCTAAGCTTAACGCATATCTGCCGGAATATAAAGTAATACTTGTTTATCCTCTTGCGGAGGTAAAGTATATTTCTTGGATAGACCCCGAAACTTCGGAAATATCTCAGCGCAAGAAATCCCCCAGAAAGGTAGGTATATATGATCTTCTTTTCGAAATGGTTTATATCCTGCCGTATATAAAAGATAAAAATCTTTCTTTCATATCTCCGAGACTGGAGATTGATGAGTACAGACTCTTGTGCGGCTGGAGCAAGGACAGAAAACGCGGATCGGTTAAATACGAGAGAATGCCAACGGATATTTTCGGATTTATCGAGTTTTGCTCGGACAAGGATTTCCTTGCGGCGATTCCCACGGTGTGTGAGGAAGGATTTACGGTTCGTGAGTTTGCGGCCGCGGCGAAAATCCAGCTGAGACGTGCATACGGCGTGGTGAAGGTTTTAGCCGAGCGCGGTGTTATATTTAAGGATGGAAAAAAAGGCAGAGCGGATTTTTACAGGGTTATAAAAAACGAAACGAAAACTATATTAAATTAAACCGTGCTGAAAATTCGATTAAATCGATTGAATTTCCGAACGATACCGATTATAATATAGTAAAATATAAAAATATATTATCTGAAAAGGATGGTAAAAATTATGGAATACGGAATCCAAATGTACAGTCTGCGTGATATTACAGACAAGGATCTTGACGGTGCTCTTCGTGCTGTAGCTGAAATGGGCTATAAGACGGTTGAGTTTGCCGGATTCTTCGGTCATTCGGCTGAAGAAGTACGCGCTATGCTCGACAAATACGGCCTCGTTTGCAGCGGAACACATTCGGGACTTGATGACCTGCTCAGAGACTTTGAGGGTACTGTTAAGTATCACAAGACCATCGGCAACCACAACTACATTATCCCCGGACACGACCTCAGCACTAAAGCAAAGCTTGATGAATTCATCGAGCATTGCAACGAAATCGCACCCAAGCTCAGAGCAGAAGGAATCGAGCTCGGATATCACAACCACTCACATGAATTTGTTCCCATGGCTGAAGGCTATGAAATCCACAAAGAGCTTGAAGCAAGATGCGATGTATTCTTCGAACTCGATACATATTGGTCTTTCGTAGCTAAGAAGAATCCCGTATCCGAGATGGAAAGATTAAAATCCCGTCTCCGCTGCATCCACCTCAAGGACGGTTCTCCCGAAGGAAAGGGATGCTCATTAGGTCAGGGCTCCGCTCCTGTTAAGGAAGTTCGCAAAAAAGCTATCGAATTAGGCGTCGGCATTGTTGTCGAAAGCGAAGGCCTCGATCCGACAGGTAAGGAAGAAGTCGAAAGATGCATTAACTTCCTTAAAGCATGCGACGCAGAGGACGCAAAATAATTAAAAACAACCGATGTTGTATTTGCGAAAAGAACGCATATATCAGCATCAGCCGCGAAAATTCGAATTATTCGTAATACCCGTACATTTAACGTAACTGTATAAAGGAGTGCTGCGCATAAGTGGCAAACAGAAATAATAATTTTAACTTTCAGATACCCGGTATAATAATACTTCTTGCGTTTATTTTCTGCTGGCCTGTAGGTCTTGTCCTTCTTATACTGCGCTCTATATCAAATGAAAACAAAAGAAACGAGCGCAGGCAGAACAGAAGCGAAAATGCCGCGCAGACATACTATAATTACAGTTACGGCAATGCCTCCGACAAGGCAAACGCGAATTCCTCCTCCGATGACGGAAAAAACAGCGACTCCGAAAAAAACTCATTGAAGCATGACGGAAAAAAAGAGGCAAAACGAGAAAAGTCTCAATTGCTTAAGCTTTGCATCGCAGGAGCCGTCGGCAGCTTCATATTATCCGTGTTCTTCTTTATTACACAGATGATGACAGGATTTGCATCGATTATTCCGATATCACTTGCGGGTGTTTTCTTTGCTTTCGGTTTGGGTATGCTTGTCGGTGCAAACCTGACAAAAAAGCGTGACACAAGACTCAGAAGAATCATCGCGATTGTAGGAAATAAAAAGAGCATAAATCTTGTGAAGCTGGCAAGCGCGTCGAATTCAAGTATAAAAAAGGTCAGACGAGATGTGCAAAGTCTTATTGATGACGGTGAGTTCGGAGACAGTGCATATATAGATCTCGGTACAAACAACCTCATGCTTTCTCCCGATGCAGAACCCGATACCCCTGAAATGTTTGACTATAAAACCATTTACGACAGTATTCTCGGAAATGAAAAGAAAAACGATAAGAATGTCGAAAATGATGAAAAGCAAAAAACGGACGGGAATTCGGCTAAATCGGATGAGGAGCATTTTGAATCGATAATTCGTAAAATAAGGCAGCTTAACGATGAGATAGAGGATAAGGAAGTATCCGATAAAATCGATATAATCGAAGCGCATACAAAAAACATCTTCGATTATGTCACCGAGAATCCCGACTCTATGCCTCAAATAAGAACCTTTATGAATTATTATCTTCCGACTACCTTGAAGCTGCTCGAGTCATACAGCAGAATCGAGAGAGTAGGAGTTGCGGGAGAAAATATGCAGCGTTCCAAGGATAATATCGAAAAAACACTCGATTTGCTTGTTATCGGTTTCGAATCGCAGGTTGACCAGCTATTCAGAAACGAGTCTATTGATATTTCAAGCGATATCAGCGTTCTCGAACAAATGATGCAGAAGGACGGTTTGGACGGACGAAACGATTTCGATATTAATTCGTACATCAACAGCGATAAACAGAGCGAAAGTACTTCCGCTCAGAATGCTTCGTCAAAAACAGAGGAGTACACCGATGACATTGACGACAGCTTGACGGGAGGCGCGGCGGCACAATCCGCTCCGAAAAATTAAATCAAAAGAGGTCTATGCGTAAAAAATAACGCAGGGACCTCTTTTTGTATCTTAATTTAATGAGGATATTATATTTTCAGAAGCTTTTTTGCGTTTCCCGAGAATATCTTATCCTTTAAGTCATCGGTCAATGCAAGAGATGAGATGAAATCATATGTTTCTTTCGCCGAGCACCAAGGACAGTCACTGCCGAACAATATCATATCACTGCCGTGTCGCGCGAGCATTTTTTCCGCTGTTGCTTTATCGAGTCCGAAACGAGTACCCATTGATGTATCGATAAAAAGATTTTTTCTTATGAGTTTCTCCGATACCTCGTTGTACAAAGCGTTTCCTCCGAAATGTGCGGCGATAAGCTTTGTTTTAGGTGAACGCGACAGCCTGTTCAAAACAGCATCCGGAGAGGCATGTATTTTATTCGGTGAATATACATCAAAACCGGCGTGAATCAGAATAAACATATCATATTCGGCGGCAAGCGTGAATATTTCATCATATGAAGGATCGTCAATTACTCTTTCCATGTAGTCGGGATGAAGCTTCAAACCTTTAATACCGGCTGAATGGAGTTTTTCTATTTCTTCCGCGGGCGACGGAAAATCCGGATGAATGCTTCCGAGCGGAACAAGACGGTCACTGTGTTTATTAAGCGTATCAACGGCGAATAGGTTAACGTTAATGTTTTGACGCGGATTTGTCGCAATATTGCATACAACCGAAATATCGACACCGTCAGCGTCCATTTTATTGAGCAGCGCGGATATCGTACCGTCGGTTTCG
The DNA here is from genome assembly GCA_964634795.1 of uncultured Ruminococcus sp. Lineage (GTDB taxonomy): Bacteria > Bacillota > Clostridia > Oscillospirales > CAG-272 > UMGS1696. The sequence goes on from CAZWLL010000023.1 coordinate 24,210, forward strand.
GGCGGAAAGTCGACTTTTGAGGAGAGAGTGGACATTGCTCTCTCGGCGAGCTTATCGGGAAAAGCGTGCGTGTGGAAATCTATAAGCATTATTATGCCTCCGAGATATAAGTTTGGTTCTGTCAACAGCTTGATTCTGCGGAATAAGGCATATATGCTGAACTGCGGCTTTTGGGCAGATGCTTGACCTTGTTCCGACATAAGTAAGTATAAGATAATAGAATTTCGAACGTTTTAACACATTACAAATAATATATTAAAATATTGTGAAACGCTTGATATTTGTGAACGAATGAGTTAAAATAGGTACAATGGGGTAGATTGGTATCTTAGTATCGATTTATCCGATTTCTGTGCGGAAGAAATATTCCCGAAACACAGATAAACGATTAAAAACACTATTATGGAGGATATATGGACAAGAATATGATTAAAAACGTATCCGCCGAATGCCCGAAAACCGCTGCAGATTTTCGTTCCTTCCTTTTGAAAAACGAAAAGCACGGCAAGGACGGAGTGCTCAGTGCGAGAGAGCGCATCGAATCACTTTTCGACGAATGTACGTTTACCGAAATCGGTGCTTATACATCAAGACGTATGAGCGAGTACGACAAGAATGCTTCCGATGAGTTTGAAAGTGTTATATGCGGCTACGGTGCAGTAAACGGAAGCCTTGTATATGCATTTTCACAGGATATGAACAGAACTAAGGGAGCGGTAAGTGAGGCTGCTGCAAACAAAATTTGCGGCATATACAAGCTTGCACTGCAGAACGGAAGCCCTGTTGTGGGTATTTTCGACAGTGCGGGAGCATATATTCCCGAGGGTGTTAAGGCTCTTGCAGGCTACGGCAAGATAATGGCGGCTGTATCGTCCGCATCCGGTATAATTCCTCAGATAGCTATGGTACCCGGAACGGCGTTAGGCGCATCTGCTGTAATTGCCTCCATGTTTGATTTCGTAATCACAACCGAGAATTCAAAGATAAGTGTAAATCCTCCGTTTATAGTAGGCGGCGGAAAAACAGAAGATTCCGTAGAAGCCGGAATTGCGGCTCAGGTATTGAAAACCGATGAAGAAGCCGTTGCCGCTGTACGTGAGCTTGTTTCATATATACCGCAGAACAATACAGACGGTGCGTTCGATGTTGAGAACTCCGATGAAATCAACCGTCTTATCGATGCCGACACAGCTGACACATTAAATCTGATTAAATCCTTTGCCGATAACGGTAAGCTCATTGAGCTTTACGCAAACTACGCAAAGAGCGTTGTTACCGGATTCATTTCCTTGGACGGAACCGTATGCGGCATTGTTGCATCAAACCATGCTGAAAATGACGGCAGAATCACATCGAAAGCCGCAAGAAAGGCATCGAGATTCATTTCCTTCTGTGACTGCTTCAACGTTCCTGTTATTACTCTTGTAGATTCCGAAGGCTTTGACGTTAACGGATGTGAAGAAAAGAATCCTTTCGCAGCGGAAATAGGCAAGCTCGCATCCGCATATGCCTCTGCTGAAATTCCGCTTATAACACTCGTAACAGGTGCGGCATACGGCTCCGTATTCTCCGTACTCGGCTCGAAGGCTATAGGTGCAGATATTGTTCTTGCTCTCGAAGACGCTAAGATTTCCTGCTTGAGCCCGAAATCAGCTGTTGCATTGATGTGGAATGATAAGATTTCCGCAGATGTTACACGTGAAGATCTCGAAACAAAATGGAATGAAACCGTAGCAACTCCTTTTGAAGCCGCAAAAGCAGGCGAGATTGATGATATCATCGAAAAAGGCGAAATAAGACAGAGACTTGCTTCCGCAGTTAATATGCTTTCTGCCAAGAATACCGAAAATATATACCGCCGTCATGCAAATATGCCTCTTTGATGAGGTTTCTGAGATGTAATTTCAGAGAATCGAAAGAAAGGATATTTGTATATGAATTATCTGCCTTTATTTTTAGTAACTAACCCGCCGTATGAGACTCTTGCCGACAAATTAAAGATTAGCGGAAGCATGCTCCTGCAGGGTATGGGAACGGTTTTCTTTGTACTTATTATATTATGGGGTATAATAGAGCTGTTCAGCTATATTTCCACGTCCGGTGAGCGTGCCGCAAAGAAGCAGGAAGCAAGCAAAGCGGCAGCACCCGCACCTGTTTCAAAGAACGAAAAGGTCGCTAAACCTGAAGAACCGGAAGAAACTGTTTCGGCAGCTGAGCCTGCAGTCGAGAACGATGACGGTGCAGTTGTTGCGGCTATCATGGCTGCAATCGAGGCATACAGACGTGAAGAGGGAACATATTCACTCCCTTACAGAGTAGTATCATTCAAGAGAAAAAATTCAAAAAACAGCCGCGGCTGATATAAATGATTTAATCGGAGGAACATCATGAAAAAATATAATGTAACCGTAAACGGTGTAGTATATGAAGTAGTTGTCGAAGAAGCAGACAACTCCGCAGCACCCGCAGCCGCAGCAGCACCTGTGGCAGCACCCGCTCCCGCTCCCGTTGCCGCTCCCAAAGCAGCAGCACCTGCTCCCGCACCCAAGGCATCCGGTGCTCAGGGCAGCATCAAAGTAGTAGCTCCGATGCCCGGAACTATTTTAAAGCTCAATGTAAAAGTCGGCGATACGCTTAAAGCCAATGACCTCGTATGCATTCTCGAAGCTATGAAGATGGAAAACGAAATCTTCACAGCTGAAGGCGGCGTTGTAAAGTCAATAGAGTCGGCACAGGGTGCAAGCGTTAATGCCGGAGATGTCATCATTACTCTGGGTTAATTTTGCTCTTGTAATCCAAAATATTTTAGATTAGGAGTGAAAGAAATTGTCATTTTTTACTGATTTATACAGTACAACCGGACTGCCGATTCTTTTCAAGGATCCTACACTTCTTGTGCAGACTCTTATCATGTATGTGATAATCGGTGTTCTGTTTTACCTTGCGATAGTGAGAAAATTCGAGCCGCTTCTCCTTCTTCCGATCGCGTTCGGCATGCTGCTCGCAAACCTTCCGGGTGCAAACCTCTTCCACATTGATTTGTTCATTCACGAAGACGGTTCTCCTATAGATTTCCAGCAGATAGTAGAAGAAGGCAACCTTATAGACTTCTTGTATCTCGGAGTTAAGCTCGGTGTATATCCGTCGCTTATATTCCTCGGTGTCGGCGCAATGACTGACTTCTCAGCGCTGATTGCAAACCCGAAATCACTGCTTCTCGGTGCCGCTGCACAGCTTGGTGTCTTTGTAGCGTTTATCGGAGCTATTTTCCTCGGATTCTCACCTGCCGAGGCAGCATCCATAGGTATCATCGGCGGTGCCGACGGTCCTACCGCAATTCTCGTAACCAAAACCTTGGCGCCGCATTTGCTCGGAGCTATTGCTATTGCGGCATACTCATATATGGCTCTTATTCCTATTATTCAGCCTCCTTTTATGAAGCTTCTTACAACTAAGAAGGAACGTGCGGTTGTTATGACAACTCTGCGTCCCGTTTCACAGAAGGAAAAGGTAATTTTCCCGATTATGGTAACACTCATAGTCAGCATTTTCGTACCCGATGCGGCTCCCCTTATAGGCTTTTTGATGTTCGGTAACCTTCTCAATGTCAGCGGTGTTACAGATCGTCTTTCCAAGACCGCTCAGAACGAACTTATGAATACGGTAACTATCTTCCTCGGTGTTTCGGTCGGAGCTACAGCCAATGCGTCAAACTTCCTCGCACTCAGCACAATTAAGATTATCATCCTCGGACTTTGCGCGTTCTCTATTTCGACAATCGGCGGACTTCTCTTCGGCAAGCTTATGTATGTCGTTACCAAGGGCAAAATCAATCCGCTTATCGGTTCAGCCGGTGTATCCGCAGTTCCTATGGCAGCAAGAGTATCTCAGGTTGTCGGACAGAAAGAAAACCCGTCAAACTTCCTTCTCATGCATGCTATGGGTCCGAATGTTGCGGGAGTTATAGGTTCAGCTGTTGCCGCAGGTGTGTTCCTGTCAAATTACGCTAGATAAGTTATTGTTATAGAAAGGGTTTTATTGACATATGGCAAAAGTAAAAATTACCGAAACCGTCCTCAGAGATGCACATCAGTCTCTTATAGCAACACGTATGACGACTGCTGAAATGCTTCCGATACTTGAGGAAATGGATAAGATAGGATATTATTCACTTGAAGCATGGGGCGGTGCTACATTCGACTCATGCATGCGTTTCCTTAATGAGGATCCGTGGGAAAGACTTCGTCAGATAAGAGCAAAGGTTAAAAATACCAAGCTTCAGATGCTGTTCAGAGGTCAGAATATACTCGGATACAGACATTATGCAGATGATGTTGTAGAATATTTTGTTCAGAAATCCATTGCAAACGGTATCGATATTCTGAGAATTTTCGATGCTCTCAACGATGCGAGAAACTTAAAGACCGCGATTAATGCCACCAAAAAAGAAGGCGGACATGTTCAGGCGGCTATAAGCTATACAATCAGTCCCGTACATTCAAGCGAGGCTTTCGCAAAGTACGCAAAAGAGCTTGAGGAAATGGGTGCGGATTCCATTTGTGTTAAGGATATGTCGGGATTACTTACACCGTACACTGCATATGACCTTATAAAGACACTTAAGGAAACCGTAAAGATTCCGATTCAGCTTCATACGCACTATACTACCGGCTTAGCATCCATGACTATTCTCAAGGCCGTTGAAGCAGGTGTTGATATCGTTGACACTGCTATATCTCCTATGGCTATGGGAACATCACAGGCTCCCACAGAAGCTATTGTAGCTACACTTCAGGGCACAGAATACGATACAGGTCTCGACCTTGCGGCTCTTGATAAGGTATGCAAATACTTCACACCTCTCAGAGAAGAATATATTAAATCCGGACTTCTTGATCCTAAGGTTCTTAAGGTTGACGTAAATTGTCTTCTTTACCAGGTACCCGGAGGAATGCTTTCCAACCTTGTTTCACAGCTTAAGCAGCAGGGCAAGAGCGAAAAGCTTGCCGAGGTTCTTGAAGAGGTTCCGAAGGTAAGAAAAGACGCAGGTTATCCGCCGCTTGTAACTCCCACATCCCAGATTGTAGGTACACAGGCTGTGCTTAACGTAATATCAGGCGAAAGATACAAGCTTGTTTCAAAAGAATTCAAAGGCTTGGTACGCGGTGATTACGGTAAAACTCCCGCTCCGATTGATCCCGCATTTGTTAAGAAGATAATCGGCAACGAAAAGCAGATTACCTGCCGTCCCGCAGACAACCTCAAGCCCGAGCTTGATGAGCTTCGCAAGAAGGTTAAACCGTATGAAGAACAGGAAGAAGACGTTCTTTCATACGCTCTCTTCGAACAGGTAGCCGAAAAGTTCTTCGAATACAGAAAGAACAAGAAATACGGCCTTGACGGAGAAAACGGCGACGGTAAGCTCGGAGTACATACTGTCTGAGCTGAAGCATAAGTAAATTATAAATAACGATCCCCTGCACGGTACATATCAACTATGGTATAATGCAGGGGATTTTGTTATATTCTGATTTTTTCTATAAGCTCGAGCTTACGCTTAGATGAGCTGTAAGCGAGCCTAATGTCACCGAGCTCATCGGCGCATTTCTCAAGGTCACATAAGACCTTATACTTCATGTAATACGGAAGTGCGGAATCCAGGGAAAGCTCCCGCAGTTTTCTTTGAGCATCGGAAATTTTATGATCCGATACTAAACCGAGTGCCGATATATGCCTATCATAGAATGAATTCTTTGAAAAAGTAAAAGGGGAGAGCTTATTTGCTTTCACTACCTTAAGCGCTATGAAATATTCTATTAGTGCCGACGGGACGAATTCACATATATATGATGTTGAGCATAAAAGATCGGGAATGCTGTCGGTGACGGATGAGCGGATAAGCTCACGGTAAAATGTCGTTGAACGTGACACGGAATCACCGCAATATATTGAGTATGCCGAAGCTTTTTCGGCTGACTCAAAGTCGGACATGGCAGACGGCATGTCAAGCTCTTCGGCAGCATGGATTCCCGTCATCATGTATGACACAGACAAAATAAACGATATTTCATCGTCAGGCTTATCATGAGGCAATTCAGAGCATAGCTTTTGACATTCACGATATTTTTTTGCTTTGAACTTTTCTTTGATTTCGTCTATGACCGTAAGCTTCAAAAAACGGCGTTCATCCTCGGAATCAGAGGAGAAAAAATACCCTGCGGGAGCATCAAGCTTATCGGCAATATACAGAAGTGTTCTGACAGACGGGGAAGCACTGCCGTTTTCGATAAGACTGAGCATGTTTCGTGTAATCTTATCTCCGGCTAATTCCTTTTGGGTTATGCCTTCTTTTATGCGAAGCTCACGTATTTTTTGACCGATGTGTCGATCTATATCGTGAGCGTCATTTGTTTTTATCATGCTCTATACCGTATTTTTCGTCGATTTCAGTAAGCTGTTTCTTGACCTCTTCAATCATGGCAGACTTAAAGTAATCGATTCTTTCGTTCATTTCACTGTTTCTTCTGTCGATTTTTTGAATCAGTGTATTGATTTCATACTGTATATCCGTGATGCTTGTTTCTATTTCATGCGTGCAGGTGTCAATGTTCGAATGAAGATCGGTGCTGACGACATTTAATAAGCTGTTTGTGACTTCTGAAAGTCTTTCGTGAATATAGGCAGCTTCTTCTTCCGTATCGGTTTTGATTTTAGCGACAGCGGCATCACATTCCTTGATTTTTTGATTGCATTCGTTGTCGGCTTCCTCTATGATGTGAGCAGCTTCATCTTTTGCGTTTTGTAAAACCGTGTCGGCATTGCGATTGGCGTTAATCATTATATCGCCCAAACCGGAGCATATTTTGTCATACATCGTAATCTTGAACGCAGGAGAATTTTTATCGTTCGGGTCTCCGAGATTGTTGATGTCGTAGCTTACGGGTTGAATAAAAGATGTCGGGTCTTCTTCGACTGCAGAATCCGTTTCATCCGAAGGGATAGATGTATTCTCCGTTTCGACAGTGGATGGAATTGTATCATCGGCAATAGGTACATTCTTTTCGGAAATCAGCTTTGCTTTTACGGCGTTTTCAGTTGTAAGTATTGCAATTTTTTTGTCTCGTTCGGCGATTTCGTTTTTTAATTCGGTGATTTCGAGGTCGCGCTTGTCGGTTTCTGATTTCGCAAGGCGAAGCTTTTCTTCGTATTCCGATACATCTGCGGCATTAACGAGTTCGGCTTTCAGTTTATCGCATTCACCGCGCAATTCGGTTAGCTCGTTGTCCTTCGCGCTGTTTTGTACCTTTAATTCAGCCAAATTATCCGCGATTACTGAATTTATGTCACGCTCGTTTTGCAAATCATCCTGAAGTGCCGAATAAGACATCTTGCTGTTTTCTATCTCATTTTGCGCTGCGGTTAATTTAGCAGTGACATTATCAAGCTCGGCCTTTTTTTCGTTAAGCTCTTTTTCTGCCGCATCGAGGGCATCAGCCGCAGCCTTTTTTTCGTTTTCATATGTTTCGCGCAGCGAGTCGAGTTCACTATTCGAATTACCGATATTGATTCTGAGCTCTTCGATACGTTTTTCCAAATCCTCGATTTGTGTCGAGTACTTAATGTCGGTATCTTTTATATAACGGTTAACATCATCTTTGTTGTATCCGCCGATACCGGTTCGGAATTTAATATTAGCGTTCATGATTTTCCTCCATTTAAACATTAATGTTACTCTGTATTTATTTTATCATATAAAATCATTAAAATCAATATTGCCGAATCAAGAGTAAAAAATATTTACATTTTCCGGAAAAAATTCGCGGAGCCAATTGAATAATAAAAAACAGGAATAATTAGGCATAAAATAGGAGAATTTGATATAGACTAAAAGTTATTTCTGTGATATAATATAATGAATATTGTATTACATTTGCTATATATGGAGTTGTGTATGGATTATAAACATCTGGCGGATATTCTTTTTCCGAATCTGAAGCTTACAGTTGATGATGTAGAGGCAATGTATCCCCCGAGAGATTTGCCCGAAGGAGCTAAGGTTACAAGATTTGCACCGAGCCCTACAGGATTTGTTCATTTCGGCGGTATGTATCAGGCTGTTGTCGATGAGAGACTGGCGCACCAAAGCGGCGGTGTTTTCTTCCTCAGAATCGAAGATACAGACGGACGTCGAGAAATTAAAGGCGCAGTTGAAGCATTGCTTAATACCCTCAGCTATTACGGTGTTAAGTATGATGAGGGCGTTGAAATCGATGAAAACGGCAATGTATGTGATAAGGGAAATTACGGTCCCTATAAGCAGAGTCAAAGAGCTGAACTGTATCACGTATTCGCGAAAAAGCTTGTAGAAGAAGGAAAAGCATATCCGTGCTTCTCGACAGAAGAAGAACTTGAGGAAATACAGCAAACCGATAAGAAAGCCGAGATTAAAAATACAGACTGGCATGTTGCGGCTGAAGAAAAACGCGCAAAGATGCTCGAGGGCAGAAAATTCACAATAGAAGAAGTAGAAGAGCACTTAAAAGCAGGCGATCCGTTTGTTATAAGAATTTTAGCCGACGGTGATCCCGAAAAGAAAACAAAGTTTACAGACCTTGTTAAGGGCAACCTTGAGGTTCCCGAGAACGATGAGGACTTTGTCCTGCTTAAATCCGACGGAATTCCGACATATCACTTTGCCCATGCTGTAGACGATCACCTGATGCATACTACACATGTCATTCGCGGTGAGGACTGGCTTCCGAGCCTTCCGAAGCATATTCAGCTTTTCCGTTATCTCGGATTTAAAATGCCGAAATATCTGCATACGGCGCAGATTTTGAAGCTTGACGAGAACGGCGGAAAGAAAAAGCTCTCAAAACGCGATATGGGCGCAAAGATGGACGATTATCGCCAGATGGGATATGCTACTGAGTGTGTTTGGGAGTATTTGCTGACCCTTCTCAATTCCAATTTCGAAGAATGGCATGCTCAGAACGCTGATAAGAGCTATATGGATTTCCCGTTCAATATTAAGAAAATGTCTGTTTCGGGATGCCTCTATGACTACAATAAACTGAACGATGTGTCTAAGAATGTGCTTTCACGCATGACCGCCGATCAGATATACGAAAAAGCATCCGACTGGGCTGCGGAATTCGACCCCGAATTCGGAGAGTGCCTGACTGATAATCCCGAATACGCGAAGAAGATTTTTTCAATCGGAAGAGGCGGAAAGAAACCGAGAAAGGATTTTGCTACATTAGCGGAGATAAAACCGTTTATCGGATTCTTCTATGATAAATACTTTACGATAGAGGACAATTATCCCGAGAAGTTTGAGAAGGCGGATATTAAATCGTCCCTCGAAGAATTCAAGAAGTCATTCGATATTAACGATGATATGAATACATGGTTCTCGAAGATACAGAATATCGGAGAGAATATGGGTTATACGTCCGATATGAAAGCTTATAAGGCATCGCCCGAAAGCTACAAGGGCAACGTCGGTGATATTTCGATGTTTATCAGAATTGCGGTTACCGGCAAAATTAATTCACCCGACATGTATACCGTAATGCAGATACTCGGATACGACAAGGTCATCGAAAGAATAGATAAAATGCTCGAAACACTTTAACTTAACAGATAAAAAGGATGAATGGTATGGCTGAAAATTCTTCTAATTTTATTTATGATTTTATAGACGAGGATATTGCGGAAGGTAAAACAGAAACCGTGCATACACGTTTTCCTCCGGAACCGAACGGTTACCTTCATATAGGCCACTGCAAGGCATTGATAATAGATTTCGGAACCGCGCAGAAATATAACGGACTTTGCAACCTCAGAATGGATGATACAAACCCGGCAAAGGAAGACACTGAGTTTGTCGATGCAATAAAAGAAGATATACATTGGCTCGGCTTTGACTGGGGCGACAGATTCTTCTACGGTTCGGACTATTTTGAAAAAACCTATGAGCTTGCCGAGAAGCTGATACAGAACGGTGACGCTTATGTATGTGAGCTGACTCCCGAACAGTTTAAAGAATACAGAGGAGATCTCACACATCCCGCAGTATCTCCTTTCCGCGACAGACCGATTGAAGAAAGTCTTGATCTCTTCAGGAGAATGAGAGCGGGTGAATTCCCGGAAGGAAAATACACACTTCGCGCAAAAATAGATCTTGCGTCCGGCAACTTCAATATGCGAGATCCCGTTTTATACAGAATTCGTTATATTGAGCATCACAGACAGGGAACCAAATGGTGCATATTCCCGATGTATGATTTCGCACATCCTATCCAGGATGCACTTGAGGGAATAACACACAGCCTGTGCTCTCTTGAATATGAGGATCACAGACCGCTTTACAATTGGGTTATCGAACATACAGATGTACCTTCAAAGCCGAGACAGATAGAATTCGCACGTCTCAATATAACAAATACCGTTCTTTCCAAGAGATATCTGCGTTATCTTGTCGAGAACAATATAGTTGACGGATGGGATGACCCCAGAATGCCCACACTCTGCGGCCTCAGAAGAAGAGGCTATACTGCCTCTGCAATACTCGATTTTATAAACCGTATCGGTGTGTCAAAAGCAAACAGTATGGTTAATATAGAGCTGCTTGAGCATTGTATCAGAGAAGAGCTGAATAATAAGGCTGCGCGCAGAATAGCGGTTCTCAAGCCTATCAAGGTTATTATAGACAACTATCCTGATGATAAGGTTGAATACTTCGATATGCCCAATAATCCGAATGATCCCGATGCGGGCACAAGAAAAGTACCGTTTACAAAAGAATTGTATATAGACGCAGACGATTTTGCTCTTGTTCCGCCGCCGAAGTTCTTCAGACTCAAGCCCGACGGAGAAGTTCGTTTAATGGGCTCATATATTATTAAATGCGGTGAAATTATAAAGAATGAAGACGGCAGCGTAAAGGAAATTCATGCATCGGCAGACCTTGTAACCGGCACGAATGCTCCTACAGACAGAAAGGTAAAGGGAACTATTCATTGGCTCAGCGCGAAATACGCGGCTGATGCTGCAGTAGTACTTTATGATCGTCTGTTTACCGAAGAAAACATGAATGACTTGCCCGAAGGCAAGAGCTATGTTGATTTTCTTAATCCCGAATCGGCGGTAAGAGTAGACAACGCAAAGGTTGAACCTGCGCTTGCCGAAGCAAAGCCGGGCGATAAATTCCAGTTTGTGCGTATAGGCTACTTCTCAAAGGATACAAAGAACGAGAACACATTCAATCGTGTTGTATCACTCAAGGACAGCTACAAGCCTCAGTAATATTAAGATAATTAAAGATAACAAAAAGCCATATTCGACATCGAATATGGCTTTTTTGAGGTTTCGGCTTAGACTATAAAATAGATTATTATTTTTAGTATCCGCAGGATTTACTCTAGATTCTTCTTTAAAGAATGAAGCTTGCAGAAATAGAATACGGTATGAGCAATAGTCGTCACAAGCCATGAAATAGGGTATGATATATACAGTGTAAACAAAGACGGATCGGCATTAAATACAGTAGCTATCCATACAATTCTGAGAAGACAAGAACCTAAAAGTGAGTTTATCATAGGAATAAGCGACATGCCCATACCGCGCTGACCGCCTACCATGACTTCCATCATTCCGCAAAGGAAATATGTCAGTACTATGTATTTCATTCGTGTCATACCGTATGGAATTGCGTCAGGGTCATTCGGAAGATAAATCGAAAGGAGAGGCTCACCGAAACAGTATGTTGTTATACCGAATATAAGTCCTATTACAATAACGAGTATGAGACATACAAGTTGTACCTTGTTAATTCTATTATATTTTTTTGCACCGACATTTTGTCCGACAAATGTCAGGGAGGCTTGGTACACTGAGTTCATTGCAATGTAAGTGAAGCCTTCAAGGCTTGATGCTGCACCGTTTCCCGCCATAACGAGAGAGCCGAACGAGTTAACCGCGGACTGTATTACAACGTTTGAAATGGAGAACACAGTTCCCTGGAAACCTGCGGGCAAACCTATGTACAGTATTTTCTTCAGCTTATCCTTGTGGATGCACATCTTTTTGGGAGTAAAGCGAATGCAATCCTTTGATTTCATCATGTAGACAATAACCATTACCGCGGATAAGAACTGTGAAATAACAGTTGCGTATGCAACACCCGCTACGCCCATGTGGAATACGATAACAAATACGAGGTTGAGAACTACATTTGCGATTCCCGAAATTGTGAGGAAGTAAAGAGGGCGCTTGGTATCTCCGACCGAACGAAGTATTGACGCACCGAAGTTGTATGCCATGTTGGCGGGAGTTCCCAAAAAATAAATCATAAGATATTCTGTGGAAAGAGGAAGAACATCTTCGGGACTGCCCATCCAAATCAGAAACTGACGTGAGAAAATCAATCCGATTGCGCCTACGATAACTCCGCCGATTATACTGACGAGATATGAAGTATGTACGGTTTTGCTGACACCTTCATAATCCTTTGCGCCGTAATCCTGTGCTACTACAACAGCCGCACCGACTGCAAGTCCCATAAATACGTTTACAAGCAGGTTGATAAGCGAACCTACCGAGCTGACGGCTGCAAGTGCATTTGAACCGTCGTAATGTCCTACAACTACACTGTCGGCGGCATTATACAGAAGCTGCAAAATACCGGTAAGCATAAGAGGAATGATATATTTGATTATTTTAAGAGCAAGAGGCCCTTCGGTTAAATCATCTTTTTTAGTTGCATCTTTAGTGTTCATTTTTCACCCGATTATCAATATATATTCAGTCATTTGTAAAATATGCTGTCGAGATTTAATTATATCATTACACAAGCTAAAAAACAATAGTAATAAACACGTTTTTTTATATAATACAATGGCATACATTTGAGTATTAATTTTGAAAAGCTTGTTTATGGCTTTTTATGCTTGATTATATAATAATAATGTGGTAAACTAAGATATTCAAGCGACTGTAATTAAGTGATAATTTAATGTATAAGGAGAATATCTATGGTACGCGAGCTTATTCATGATCCGATATTTTTGTCCGCTGAATCGGAGAGCGCGACATTAAACGATGCCGATACGGCACGGGATTTGCTTGACACACTGACAGCACATAAAGCCGAATGTGTGGGTATGGCGGCGAATATGATTGGTGTAAGAAAGCGTATAATCGCCTTTCTTGATGAGAGTGAGCAAAAAGAAAAATACACTGTTATGTTTAATCCCGAAATAATAAAGAGGAGCGGTGTGTATGAAGCAGAGGAAGGGTGCCTTTCGCTTTTGGGAGGACCGAGGAAATGCAGACGGTATACGAATATAAAAGTAAGGTATTTGAATACAGATATGCAGATCAGAATCAAAAGCTACAATGGTTGGACAGCGCAGATAATACAGCACGAAATCGACCATTGTGACGGTATATTGATATAAAAGACTGTTTAAGTCGTGAACAAAAAACAGACTGTAACTATAGCTGATAAATACCTCTTGATGGATTTATCAAGCATAAAGCGTACAGCCTGTTTTCTTTAATATTATAAGCTCGAGAG
>CAZWLL010000024.1:0-34169 GCA_964634795.1 uncultured Ruminococcus sp.
TGAACGCAGGACGTCATGTGCTGAGTGAGGTACTTCCCAGTGAAACAATGGCACAGGCAGTGGAGCTGATTGAAACAGTCGAGAAAACAGGTCTCGTATATGCTTATGCGGAAAATTACTGCTACATGGATCTCACATTTGAAATGTGGAGACAGTATCAATCCGGTGCGATAGGCGATGTGACATACGCGGAGTGTGAATATGTACACGATTGCTCCGGATGCTGGCTCGGTATTACATACGGTGATCCTAATCACTGGCGTAATCACCTTTGCCCGACATTCTACTGCACACATTCTCTCGGCCCGATTATGATGATTACAGGACACCGTCCCGTGCAGGTAGTAGGATTCGAAAATCCGCCGATTGAGCAATTCTATAAGTTAGGCCATGCAGGCGGTCATGCCAGCGGTATTGAAATGGTAACTCTTGACAACGGCGCTATGGTGAAGAGCATACATGGACCGCTTAAGCTTGAACCCGCACATACTTCATATAAGGTATATGCGACAAACGGATATCTCGGTACACACGATGGCGGAGAAAAGGGCGAGCAGGTACGTCTGTATAAGGAAACACCCGGTAAGACATGCGAGGGTGAGAATACGTACTATGTACCGAGTAAGTTCGTGTCTGCGGATCTTGCGGCAAACAGCGGAATTCAAACTCATGGCGGCAGTGACTTCTACCCGACACACTTCTTTATCGAGAAGATTCTCGGTAAGCCGGACGGAAAGTGGTCAATTGACGTTTATCAGGCTGTCGATATGGGTATATGCGGTATTCTTGCACACCGTTCGATTCTCGGCGGCAATATTCCGATAAAAGTACCGAATCTGCGCAATCCCGAAGAGAGAGACGCATGGAGACACGACAACGCTTGCACAAACCGCGCTGTTGCGGGAGATCAGGTACTGCCGTGCTCGTCATATCCTGAAAGAGAGCTTTCAAAGGAACAGATTGAAGCAAACCGTGCAGCATGGCTTGCAACACAGCAAAACTAAAACAAATCTATAAAACAGAAATACCGCTTATCATTGAAATAAGCGGTATTTTTGTATTAAAATTGTTCCTGAATTATATTATTAGTTGACTTATCGGTTAACTGCTTGGCACAGGTTCGTATTTCAGGATAAAGCCAACTTGAAGCATTTGCTCGAATTCAGCGCAGTATCTCTGTGTATTTCCGTATTATACACTCATATTAAATTCTACTTTGTATTCATCAAATGTAATTGAAAAACGGTATTCACCGGCATCGATATCCATAACGGGTGTAAAAGCGATACCGCAATAATTATCGTCATCGACTTTCATGTCGGGATATGAGGTGAAATCTATAGTTCCTTTAATCGTGTATGCTTCATCTTCAGCTACAACACCGACATTCAGTACGGTATTTTCATCGTACCAAACATCTTGCTCGTTGAAGTAAAGTACGAAAACGCCGTTTTCATATACGGGATCTTTGGCTAAATTGAGTACTTCAAAATCAATAACCTCAACGTCAACAGGTTCTGTCTCTACAGCCTCGGTTTCGGTTTCTTCTTGAGCTTCGGTTTCAACGGTCTCAATGGTTTCGGCAGTTGTTTCTGTTTCGGTATCTTCATTATTTGAAGAACAAGAAGACAGAGAAGCTGCTGCTATTATGGATGTGACTGCCAGAATCAAAGATATATATTTTTTCATAATAAAACTCCTGTAAGAATCAAATGCGTTTTAAAAACTTAATGTATAGAACAGTATACCATACAAAAAGGTATACTTTTATATGATTTTATTAAATTTTCAGTAACAATGCAAATTTAATAAAACGACTGTACATTATGCGTCAGGAAAACAGAAATATTGAGCAAAACAAAAAGCACATCTTTCGAATATCAAAGGATGTGCTTTATACCAGCGGTACAGGGATTCGAACCCCGACAAACAGAGTCAGAGTCTGGTGTGCTACCGTTACACAATACCGCTATGTCGGTTGAAGCTTTAAGCTGTTCTCTACCTGACAGATGATATTATACCTCAACCGACTCAATTTGTCAATAGCTTTTTTAAAAAAAGTGAAATTATTTTTTCGTTTTTATATATTCCATGTGCCGAGGCCTGTGCCGCTCAAATCAAGCTCCATTGCGATGGTATATTCGGTGAGCTGTTCAGGTTTTGATACGCTGACAATCGGAATTACAGGCTGCTGTTTTCCCGAGAGATATGCCGCGGAAATGGACGTCATGGAGCATCCTGTTTCACGTGCGAGTGTGCGGAGAATTTTATAATTCTTTGCGTTTTCAGCTGTCATCCATTCCGGTTTATAAGATGCTTTTCCGACAAAACGACCGTCTTCTCCAAGAGTCACACCGTCACGTGCGAGTTTATCAAAGAATCCATGTGCAGCAGCCGAGAAGGGTGTTATGAGTATGTTCTCTTTCGCACAGTATTCCGCAAGCTGTTTGTTTATTGCTTCCATTCCGTCGGGCGGAGCATATCCGGTATCATCGTATGCACCCTCCATAGCTAAGCTCCACTCATTCGACAGCCCTGCAAAATATCGTTCACGATCCGCACCGAGATAATCGAGAGCCTCTTTGACGCGGTCAAGGCGGTAGTTTGATAGACCGAACTTGCCTATTTTTCCCGAATCGACCATTTCGGTACAGAAGTCAACGATGCGGCGTATATCGGTATTTCTGTTGTCACGGTGCAGTAGATAAATCGGAATTTTATCTATTCCCAATGCTCGACGGCTTTCATCAAGATCGGAGAGAGCACACTCTTTGTTCACGCGTGATACATCGTGTGCTTCGGGAAGATAGTGACAGCATTTAGAGGTAATTGTCATGTCAGTGATTCCACGATCGGCAAGCCACATGCCGATGCATTTTTCCGATGCGTTTGTGTGATCGACACCCCACCTGCCGTATACGTTTGCCGTATCGAGAAAACGACCTCCCATATCGTAATAGGTGTTTAAAATTTTGAAAGCAGATGCAAGAGGTGCGCTCGAGAGTCCATTAGAACCCATGCTCGCGGTGCCGAGACACAGTTTTGATAGGGCTATGCCGTTATGCAGTATTGTTTTCATTATAAATATCATTCCTTTCGCCATGTTCGGATAACATGACCTAAAATTTTCGGTATTTTAATTGTAGCATGACATGGAAATACTGTCAATAACATATATTCGGATAATACATAAACAAAAACAGTGCATACGAACATTTTAGAAAAATACTCAATATTACTTGAACTTTCTCCGAGTTTATGTTATATTACAAATAATTACAAGATAAAAATGTTCACAGAAGGAAGTCAATTGCTTCGGGTGACTGGGACGGAATACTGCATGAAAATTAAGCTTTGTAAGAGCGACAGAGATTTAAATATAAAAAGCCGGTTACTATATACGGTAAACAGATATAAAATCAACTAAAAGGAGAAAAAAGATGATTACGATTCAGGGCAAAAAAATTACCGTACTCGCTGATACGGCGGGAATGCGGTATACGGTACGGCTCGACTGCGGAGCGGAATGGGCAATGACAGCCAGACCGTTTATTGACACTATCAGCAGAGGAAAGCTCTATTTTGATGAGGCTAAGATAGTTGCAGAAACACCTGTTGATACGGGCGTTTGTCACGGAGTGGAGACAGTTTACGATTTCGGAGAAGGAGTTACCATCACGACAACGGTGACGCTGCAGAAGTCACGAGACGATCTCTTTTTTGCAAGCTTAGCCGAGGAAACGGGAAAGCCTGATGTATATGCTGTAGCATTCCCCGCAGGCTTTGATTTTGATGTACCTGAGGGACACGGTTATACAGTTCTGCCGCGTATGCAGGGAACACTCGTACCCGCAGGTCACCCGATTACTCTTGCGTCGGGAATAGTGTTTGAACGTGATGCATACATTCCCGTATACGGACAGGTGCATGACAATACTGCGTACGGCGCAATTTTCGATACACCGTACGATGCACGCTACCGTCTTGAAGTTGAGAGAGTTTATCCGTACTTTATTATGTCGCTCGGACAGATGCGTTATCGCAGACGCATGCTCTTCCGTTTCTTTGAAAACGGCGACTACAACACCATCGCAAAATTCTATCGCTCATACGCAGACGAACATGGTGAGCTCGTTCCGCTGACTGCAAAAATCGCAAAGAATCCGCTCGTAGGACGACTCATCGGAGCTCCGATTATTCACGATGGTATTGCGACACACATTAACCCGGGTTCTGATTACTACAACAAGAACGAGCCTGAGAAGAACGACTACTATACTACTTTCGACCATCGCGCAGAGCAGCTTTGTTCACTCCATGAACGCGGATTGAAAGAGGCGTATCTGCATCTCGACGGATGGGGCTATCACGGATATGACAACCTGCATCCGGATCCGTTCCCGCCGCATGAAGGCGCAGGAGGCGCGGAGGGCATGAAGCGCCTGTCAGATACGACAAGAAAACTCGGATATATCTTCGGTATACATGACCAATATCGCGATTATTATTACGACGCTCCGTCATTCGATATGGATAATGCGTGTGAATATGAAGACGGCAGCCATCCGTATTGCTCAATTTGGTACGGTGGACCGCATTCTCATTTATGCGCAACACTGGCACCGGATTACGTATCGCGCAACTATGATATGTTCAAGGATTTGGGTATCGTAATCGAAGGCGCATATCTTGATGTATTTTCCGTTGTTGAGCTTGATGAATGCTTCAATAAGCGTCACCCGATGACACGTGAACAGTGCGCACGCGCGAGACGTCAGTGCTTCGATATTTTGACAAGCCGCGGAATTATTCCTTCATCTGAGGAAACGCTCGGTTGTATGCTGACATCACAAGTGCTGTGCCACCATGCTCCGTATTTCACATCGAACCTCGGTTCTTCTACAGCGGATCCCGTAGGCATTCCGATTCCGTTCTTGAATCTCGTTTACCACGACTGTGTTGTTATTCCGTGGATAGGAAGCAAGTCATCACGCGGCGGATGGGGAATTCCGAAGAACGATTCCGCATATATGCACGCAATTCTGAATGGTAACCCCGTTTATTGTTCAATTGACGCGAACGAGGCACAGATTGCGGAGGTACAGGAAGCATGTGAGCTGAATAAGCGTGTGGCACTGTCCGAGATGGTACGCCATGAGTTTATTTCCGAAAACGGCAGGGTACAGCGTACTACTTTCGCAAACGGTGTGCGTATTACGGTCGATTTTGACGCAAATACCTACTCTGTAGAGGGATAAGGTACTGCGGCTGAAATTGATGTCGTAAAACTTTGCCGGAAAAAGGTGAATATAATCATTATAAAAAATATTGTGTAAGATTGTCGGAAAGTATCTGACACCCTTATCAGAGGCTTATTTCGAGTGCACACGAAATAAACACATGTAAAAAAGCTGTCGCTTTAAATTTGCGGCAGCTTTTTCTTTTAGAATTCAAATGAAATTTATAAAATACCGTATGCGGTGTATTACATGAACAATCAAAAAGTTTTCGAAATATTATTCATTTTACCGCATCGATTTGTGGATGCCACTCGAGTGTCTGTGTACCGTTATCTATATATCCGTTTATTACCCATGTGGGAATTAAATATCCTGTTTCCGAGATAAAGGAATAACTTTCTTCCACACTTTCCACAGTCGC
Organism: uncultured Ruminococcus sp.; assembly: GCA_964634795.1. Taxonomy (GTDB): domain Bacteria; phylum Bacillota; class Clostridia; order Oscillospirales; family CAG-272; genus UMGS1696. The sequence goes on from CAZWLL010000024.1 coordinate 5,662, forward strand.
TTTGCCTTGCCAATCGCCGCAGCCGACTTCCTGTGCTACTTTAATGCTTTCTGCCATTGAAATACATTCAGTACTTTCGACATATTCGCACCGAATTCTGTTGTCGGAAATAGAAACAAGTCGTCCGTCCTTGCCGATTTCCATTAAAACATTTCCATAGAACTTTGACGTGTCATCTCCCGCAGTCGCTGTAAACTCAAAATAGTAATTGTCAGCGGCATAAGACGTTTGATCATTTGCGGTATACGTAACGTCGGTATCTTCAATTCCGAAAATCTTCATATATTCCCATGCTTTTTGAAGTGCAGAGGATTCGTCGATTTCCTGCGAAACAGTTTCCGCTTCAATGCCATACTCGTAATATACACTCCATTTGTTATATGGGAAGATAAAAATTACCTTGCTGTCACCGTCAAACAAAGAATAGTATGTTTCATCGGTGTTAGAGTTTTCAATCCAATCACCTTCAAAATTTGTGATTGACTGCAGCTTCTCTTCCAAGTCTCCGAGTGTATATTGCTCTGCGTATTTATATACAGCTCGTTCTGTTTGTTCATCGTCAAGGCTGACAGAAACTTCTACCTCGCTTGGAATCAAATGGCCGTAATAAAGGCTTCCGTATTTTGACGAGCCGTCACAAAATTTTAATCCCACAAATACTCCCGTTACAAGAACAAGAAGTACCACACCGCCGGACAGTTTTAATTTATACTTAGAGACATCAATGCTTTTGCGGCGTATGATATTAACAAGACCGACGACAATCAGATACAAAGCAAAGCCGCATAAACCGCCTACTGTATTAGCGATTACATCATCGATATCGGTTCCTCTGTATGTAATCAGCTGAAACAGCTCTGTAGCAACTGTGAAAGCCAGTGATACAATCAGAATGCCATGCCATGAGCGGAGCTTTTTAAATACGATAGGAAGAAGGAAGCCCAGCGGTACAAACATTATGATATTCAGCAAAAATTGCCATACTCCGTTTGCATTATTAGATCCGTAACGAAATGCGGTGATAAACTGTCTCAGTGGGAGCAGATTCATTCTCTCACCCATTCCGTTGCCGAAAGACATAATCTGCGTCACGTAAATGAACATTACTACCCAACCGACAAGTACGAACTCGGCAAACATAGTCCGCTTTGTGGGCTTTTCTCTTTTCTTTTTCAGAATGTTATAAATACACGCGTATAAAATGATTGACACCGCTGCCGCAATCGGAATCACGGGCAATATACTTAAAATATAATTCATTGTCTATCCTTTCTCTTAAAAATGCCGCTGTTTTCGGTGAGACGATTTTAATCAAGTGCTGTTAACTTGGCGTATCGATTAAACCATCTGCCGCATTTAATTATATGAATATGTACTCGGAATGTCAACTGTTTATAATCTAAATCTTTTTTAACAAAAGATGATGAAATGAAAAATAACATATCTTAATTTCGGTATTCTGTAGATTTGCCGCAAAAAAACAGTCACAGTATGAAGCTGTGACTGCATTTTGATAATGGTATTTTTATTTACTGTTCGCTGTTTGCGGTAATGCTTTGTCTCTTAATTTTGTTTGTTGTGGTTTTATCGAATTCCTTGGATCTGATTACAATTTTACCGATGTTCTTATAAACGGGGAGAGAAGAGCAAGCCTTGGAAATATCGGCTTTAAGCATATCAGTAGGATCAGAAACGCCCATTTCTTCAAGCTTTTCTGCATTCAAGAATACTTCGGCACACAATTTATACTCTTCACCGAATTCATTCTTGAGTCCGTATACAACAACTTCCTTAACATACGGGATGTTTTGAATATAGTTTTCGATTTCCTCGGGATATACGTTCTTACCGTTGGAGAGCACTATGATATTCTTCTTACGTCCTGTTATAAGAAGCTGTTCCTTATCGTTAATCATACCGTAGTCGCCGGTCTTAAACCAACCGTCGTCTGAAAGAACTTCCGCTGTAGCTTCGGGCATTTTATAATAACCTAACATTACTATATCACCCTTGACGCAGATTTCACCGATTCCTTCGGGAGTAACATCGTCAAGCTTGATTTCACAGCAGGGAAGAACACAGCCTACTGTATTGCAGTCATTGAAATAGTCACGGTTTGCGGCTACAAGCGGTGAGCATTCGGTAATTCCGTAACCGTTAATCAGGTTAATACCGATGTCATCAAAGAATTCTCCTATTTCGGGTCTTATAGGCGCACCGCCGCAGACAATCTTCTTGAGGTTTCCGCCGAAGTTTTCGTGAATTGTGGAGAAGAATTTATGACGTGCATCAATACCTAATTTACGAAGGTTGTTGCTTGTTTTAATAAGAGTCTTGAGACCCTTTTCCTTACCTGTGCGTTTTGCGGTTGCCCAGATTCTGCGATAGAACTCTTCTGCGAAAGCGGGAACAAGGTAAATATAATCGGGCTTGTACGTTGTGAGGTTTTTCATAACGGATTTCAGGTTTTCGTTAATGCATATCGTTGAGTGATGATGCAGCGATACAAGCAAACCCGCAACAGCTTCATATGTATGGTGATAAGGCAGTACGGAGAGATATGTTTCATATACCGTGGATACCTGAAGACCGTAATAAACAATTGATACGAGGTTGTGCTCGCACAGCATAACGCCTTTGGCAAGACCTGTTGTACCGGATGTATAAACAATCATTTTAAGGTCATACGGTTCACTGTGTTTCTTGAGATATTCGTCATATCCGTTTGCGAGAAGTTCATATCCGTGTTCCTTAAGCTTTTCGAAACATAAGAAGCGAGGATTTGAAGCGAAATATTCGGGAATATCGAATGCTGTTTCTTCATTGTTGCATACACGGATAAAGTAGTGAATATCTGCAAGCTCGGATGATGCGTATTTCTGAACGAAATCATCGTATTTGCTTGAGTAGAAGAGAACTGACGTATCACTGTGTTTGATAATGTTGATAAGATCGGATTCAGGCAAATCCTTGTCAATCGGTACGTAAACTCCGTTGCCTGCGAGTACAGTAAGATAAACGTTAATCCATCTGTAGCTGTTTTCTCCGATTTGAGCGATATGTTCGCCGATTACACCGAGCTCACATAAAGCGGAGCCGAGAGCGTTTACGTCTCTTATAAATTCGGCGTATTTGATTTCCTTGATTATGTCATCTTTAACTCTGTATTTAAACGCAATTTTTTCCGGAACTTCCGATTCGGCAATGTCCAATAATTCGCGGATCGAGTTGACCGGTGTTACTTCGTAAAGAGGATAATTTTTAGATTCTTTCAAGATAAAGCCTCCCTGATGGTGGTGAATAATTATTGAAACACAACATAATTATATACCAAAAGTCATTATAAGTCAACTGAAATATGAGTAAAACAGAGCAATATCATGAGTTTATTGACTAAATTAAGCCTATTCACTTTGTTTTAATCACGCATATATTGATTATATTCCCGGGCAGTGTGAGCGGAGCAACAGTAACACGCTCTCCGCCTTGAGGAGCATGAATAATATAATATACACCTTCCTTTTCGCCGAGATACAACATAACATGTCCTTTGCGGTGAACGGACGCAGGATACTTTAAATCTTTAAGAGCCTCACTGATATAAGTATCGGCGGACGAAACTACAATGCCGTTATAGTTTGACTGATCTCCGGTGTTCCTGGGAAGATATATTCCGAAGGTTCTGAAAACAGCGCAGACGAAACCCGAACAGTCGACGCCGGTGTTTTCGCCTCCCCAGCTGTACATTGTTCCGAGGTATGAAAAGGCTTGGCGATAATAATTTGCCATGTTGTATTCGAGATAACCATAGCATGCGTATGTTTTCTCAATAGATGCCCTGATAAACGAAAGTTTGCCGGACGCATCGCTTATCGGCATAGAAGCGTAAAAGTAATTGTCATCCTCGGAGATATATTTCAGCGTACATCCCATTGACAGTATAGTATTGCCGAATTCTATTTCAGGCTCCAATATAGTTATAAATTTGTTGTTAGCTACGTAGCCTAAGTATGTGTCAAGGTCTGTGATTCCGATACATGATGCTTTCACCCAACCTGAGTAGAAGTATGAACGAACAAAATAGAATTGATTATCGGTGCTTGTGTGCAGTATAAGGACAGGAAAACCTGTAATAAGCTCTGTTTCCTGAATTGAACTGTAATATCCGCTTTCACCGTCATAAAAACCGATATCTGTCGGGAATCCTCTCATATTACAGCGCTGCGTGACTACTCCGTATTGTGTACTGATTATATCAGGTATGTTTTCGATATTTCTGTTATTTTTAATTCGTTCCCGTTCTTCATTTTCGATTCTTTTTTTATGCTTGTCATATCTGTCGTCATACGGCATGGAATACTTTTCAATAGCGTCACGTACTTCTTTGCCGTCAAAAGAGCTTGGAGGAGATGACATATCATACAGGCTTGGACACTCAGCTATGAGATTGTTATTATATTCGATAATTTCCTCTCTTGTCATTATAACCTGATTTGCGGAATTATCGCCGAATTTATTTTCGTAAATATTAATCCATTCAACAGCTTCATCACGTATGCTGTATTCAATGCTTGATATAGCGTTGTCCTGGTCAATGTTATCCAGTGTGGTCATCGGGCTGTCAGCATAGGGTTTAGACGCAGCATGTTCTGAAATACGTGGAGAATTTTCGGCTTCGGCAGTGTCGCGAAGAGATATAATTGAGCAGGATGTGTTAAAAGAAAAAGACCCCACAATCAGAAATAAAGCAATAGCTTTCTTTAAAAAGTGAGGTCTGAATTTCATATTGACTCCGTTTAACACATAAATATAACAAGTATATGATACTCAAAAAAGATTATCATGTCAAGTGTAATTCTGTGTCAAACAAAGTGTGTGTTAAGTTTTGTCTTTGTTTATTTTTTTGTTGCTTCGTTTATCTTACCGATATAATCGTTTACAAGAGCAATCTGATGCAATACCGACTCGTTTGAAGGACCGCCGTAAACCTTGCGTGAATTTACACAGTTATCGAGATTGACGGCTTCATATACATCATTTTCGAATAGCTCCGCAAAGGATTTAAACTCATTAAGTGACAAATGTTCAATATCCGTGTTGTTTTCAATGCAGTAGGCAACTATTTTGCCGCTTACTCTGTATGCGTCTCTGAAAGGCATGCCTTTCTTTGTAAGATAATCGGCACAGTCGGTTGCATTTATAAAACCTCCGGCGGCGGCTTTTCTCAAATTAGTTTTTATAACCTTAGCGGAGGAGAGCATTGATGAGAACAGTTCGAGACAGATTTTTGCAGTGTCTATCGCATCGAAAACCGCTTCCTTATCCTCCTGCATGTCCTTATTGTATGCAAGCGGAAGTCCCTTCAGCATCGTGAGTATAGTGGTGAGGTCGCCGTAAACCCGAGCGGTTTTACCGCGAACAAGCTCAGCTATATCGGGATTTTTCTTTTGCGGCATAATGGAGGAACCTGTAGAGAACGCATCGTCAAGCTCGATGAATTTAAACTCACTTGAGCACCATAAAATTATTTCTTCGGAGAAACGCGAGAGGTGCATCATAACGAGGGAGAGATCGAAAATGAGTTCCGCAACAAAATCACGATCGGAAACGCCGTCGATTGAGTTTTCGCATACACCGTTTAAACCAAGCTCCGAGGCGGTGTAAAATCTGTCAATGGGATAAGTTGTTGTTGCAAGCGCACCGGAACCCAGAGGAGAGTAGGATGTTTCAGAATAGGTTGCTTCAAGTCTCTTGTCATCACGAATAAACATCATAGCGTAAGCAAGAATATAGTGTGCGAACGTTACAGGCTGAGCTCTCTGTAAATGAGTATATCCGGGCATAACGGAATCGACATTGTCCTTTGCTTTGGTGGCAATAACTTCAAGCAAATCGGAAATAAGCGAACGAACTGCGATTATTTCATTGCGAAGATAAAGTCTTACGTCTAAAACAACCTGATCGTTGCGGCTTCTTGCGGTATGCAGCCTTTTACCGGCATCACCGATACGTTTTGTAAGCTCCTCCTCGATAAACATGTGAATATCTTCAGCTTCAGGGTCGATAAGAAGAGTTCCGTTTTCAAGATCGTTTTTTATTTCCGCAAGACCTGAACGTATGCTTTCGCTGTCCTGTTCTGAAATAATACCGCATTTACCGAGCATTTTCGCATGAGCCATAGAACCTTCAATATCTTCTTTGAACATTCGTGAATCGAATGATATTGATGAGTTGAAGTCGTTTACACGCGTATTTTCCGCTTTGCCGAAACGCGCATCCCACATTTTTGCCATTTAATAAAGTCTCCTTTAGAAAGCCGAAGCTTATTTATTGTTCCATTTAGCTTCAGCCATAGCCTTAACTTTTATCGGAAGTCCGAAGAGGTTGATGAATCCGTCTGCATCCTTTTGGTTGTATACATTATCCTCATCGAATGTAGCGATATCTTCATTGTAAAGTGAGTAAGGTGATGTTACGGAAGCGGGAGTGATGTTGCCCTTGTAGAGTTTAACCTTTACGTCACCTGTAACGTTTTCCTGTGTTTTATCAACGAAAGCGGAAAGAGCTTCACGAGCGGTTGTGAACCACTGTCCGAAGTAAACCAAATCCGCAAACTTTCCTGCGAGCATCTGCTTGAGGTGTATTGTTTCGCGGTCGAGAGTTATTGTTTCAAGCATTTCATGAGCCGCATAGAGAATTGTTCCGCCGGGAGTTTCATATACACCGCGGCTCTTCATACCAACGAGACGGTTTTCAACGATATCGATTATACCGATACCGTTCTTTCCGCCGAGATCATTCAAGGTTTCGATGAGCTCTACGGGAGACATTTCCTTACCGTCGATAGCTGTCGGTATACCTTTTTCGAAATGAATTGTGAGGTATGTGGGGGTGTCAGGTGCCTTTTCGGGAGTAACGCCCATTTCGAGAATCTTGTCATACATAGGTTCATTTGCGGGATCCTCAAGGTCAAGACCTTCGTGTGACAGATGCCATAAGTTCTTATCCTTGGAGTAATTGGTTTCACGATTTATCTTAAGCGGAATATGGTGTGCTTCAGCATAATCGATTTCCTCGTCACGTGATTTAATATCCCAAATTCTCCACGGAGCTATGATCTTCATGTCCGGCGCGAATGCTTTTATGGTTAATTCAAAACGAACCTGGTCATTACCCTTACCGGTGCATCCGTGAGCGATTGCATCCGCTCCTTCGGCTTTTGCGATTTCAACAAGACGCTTTGCGATTATCGGTCTTGCGAACGCAGTTCCGAGAAGGTATGTGTTTTCGTATTTTGCGCCTGCTTTCATAGACGGATATATATAATCTGTAATGAATTCTTCGCGTAAATCCTCAATATAAAGCTTTGAAGCGCCTGTTGCTATTGCTTTTTCTTCGAGTCCGTCGAGTTCATCAGCCTGACCTACGTTGCCGGATACTGCAATAACCTCACATCCGGGATAATTTTCTTTAAGCCACGGTATAATAATAGATGTATCAAGTCCGCCTGAATATGCTAAAACTATTTTTTTAATTTCCTTACCCATAATTTGACTCCGTTTATTTATTGAATTTTATGTTATAATTATACATTAGACGCTATTTTTTTGCAATATACATATTTTCCAAAAAGAGATAGAGCAAACAAGAGAATATTATAAATATACGCAAAAATACATATATATACACTGCTTTTACTGATTATCGGTGCTTAGCGTACTCAGATAATCGATAATAGTGAGAGCATCCTTATATCTTTCACTGTCGTTTTTCGCACCGAATAATCCGATGAGATACCGTTTATCGTTATTTTCGTAAAGTACGATTATCGAATAATTGTCATCAAGACTTCCCGTTTTTAAGCCTATAACACCGTCGTGATAAAAGTCTGAGGTGCTGTCAAGCAGCTTGTTTGTATTTGTCCATGTGTTCGTATGTCCGCTTGCATAAATTACGTTATCTTCTTTCATTGCGGCATATTTTGAAATAATACTGTTTTCACATGCTGTTTTGGATATTAAAAGCATGTCATGCAGTGAGGAGTAGTGTTCGCTGCCTGCGAATCCGTCCGGAGTTGTGAAATGGGTGTTTGTACACCCCAGTGCTTCGGCATATTGATTCATATATGACACAAAACAATCTACGGCATCTGTATATGAAGCAGAATCATTATTTATAAGCGTGTAACCGCATGCGGCGGCAGTCGCATATGCGGCATCGTTTCCCGATGGGATAATCATGCCTTCAATCAACATTTCCAATGTTAATGTATGATTCGGACGAATATATGCAGATGAGGAACCGGATTGAACAAGATATACCTCATCTCCCGGGGTGATTAGCTCATCCGGTGACATATAATTTAATGCGGTAAGAGATGTCAGCAGTTTAGTGATGCTCGCAGGGTAAACGCGTTCGTTTTCATTGCCGATATATTCGGCGGTATCATTGTCGAAATAATAAATGAATCCGACTTCCGAGTTGATTCTGCTTTTGTAGTCTGATTTGTTCGAGCATGACGCTATACATAAAAGTGAAAACAACAGACATAAAGCAAGTGATGCGGTAATAAACTTTCTCATATACCTTCTCCTATACTTACTAAACCAAAATTATAACTCAGATATATATGAGAATCAATGAAAAAAGAGGTTAGAATCAAAGCAGCATAATTCCGGCTTTTTCACACTCACGAATGGTTTCGTCATCCCAAACCGATACCTGAACCTCACCAATATGTGCTGTCTGCATAAGCAACATACAAAGTCTGGATTGACCGATGCCTCCGCCTATAGTAAGCGGAAGCTCATTATTAAGGAGCATTTTGTGGAAGGGAAGAGCGGCGCGTTCCTCGCATCCCGCTAATTTAAGCTGTCGTGAAAGTGATTCCGCGTCAACTCTGATACCCATAGATGAAATCTCAAATGCCGTACCGAGTACTTCATTCCAGATAAGTATATCACCGTTGAGCTCCCAGTCGTCATAGTCTGGGGCACGTCCGTCATGCGGTTTTCCGCTGTTGAGCTTTCCGCCTATTTTCATGAGAAATGTGGTGTGATGATCATGTACATACAGATTTTCTCTTTCCTTAGGTGTCTTGTCCGGATACATATCCTCAAGTTCTTGAGTTGTGATGAATGAAACCTGCGGAGTTATTTGGCATTCAAGCTGATTGAATTCATATCTTACGGCATTGTTTGTCGCAACAAGTGCCGAAACGATTTTATTTACCACGAGCTTAAGATATTCCGTATTGCGCATTGAGCGGTCTATTACCTTTTCCCAGTCCCACTGATCCACATAAACGGAATGTATGTTGTCAAGCTCCTCGTCGCGGCGTATAGCATTCATATCGGTATATATTCCTTTACCGACGTAAAAATCATATCGTTTTAAAGCGAGTCTTTTCCATTTCGCGAGAGAATGTACAACCTCGGCATATTCGCCTACCGACGGAATGTCAAACTTAACAGGCCGCTCGACACCGTTTAAGTTGTCGTTAAGTCCGGAATCCTCTCTGACAAAAAGCGGTGCGGAAACACGTCTCAGACTAAGCTCAATAGCTAAATTCATCTGAAATGTACGTTTAATATAGTCAATGGCTTTTTGAGTTTCGTATACGGAAAGTTTAGGTTTGTACGAAGAAGGAACAGTAATCATAGTATACCTCAATGTAATAAAAGCTCAGCCGAGAAATCGCACGGTATAGCTTTTTATTCGGATTATTTAATATTTATACATTTTACCATTGTTCGTCATATCTGTCAATCCGATTTTGAAAATATTTTAACACTGCTGAAAAAATGTTTACATTATTTTGTAGAATAGAATTCCCGGTTATGATAAAATTTATCCGTTGATGGGATTTTTATAAAAAAGATACGTGGAGACATATGCTTTTGTATGAAAAACCATCAGTATTTTGCGGAAAACCGCTTTTTATCGGAGGTGAAACATAATGGACGCTGGCAGTAGTAACGGCATAACAAAAGGCCGACGATGTTCGACTGGACACAATATACGCTTATGCGTCGGTTATGTCAGCCTGATACGATGAGGCTTTTTCTCTGTGCCTGCTTCTGTCTTAAAAAACAGAAAGGAGTCAGCAGCGTGAAAATTATAAAAGTAGTTTTGCACGCCGCAGAAAATTATGGAGGAAAAAAAGTTATCTCTCGCAAATACAGTAACTACTCTTATTGAAAACAAAAAATATTCATCTGTTCGTGATATTCTTCTTACAATGCAGGCTGTGGATATTGCCGCTATGTTTGAAGAGGTTCCCGAGCAGAAAATCCCACTTTTATTCAGAATTCTGCCGAAGGACCTTGCTTCAGACACTTTTGTTGAAATGTCAGCCGAGCAAAGGGAATACCTTATAAAAAGCTTTTCGGATAAAGAGCTTAAGGATGTCGTTGATGAGCTTTATATTGACGATACGGTAGATATTGTCGAGGAAATGCCCGCGAGTATAGTTAAAAGAATTTTGAAGCAGGCAAATTCCGAAACAAGACAAATGATTAACGAGATGCTTAAATACCCCGCAGATTCGGCAGGAAGCATCATGACTCCGGAATTCGTAGATTTATATCCCGATATGACCATTAACGAGGCCATACAGCATATCAGAGAAACCGGAGTTGATAAAGAAACAATCAATGTGTGCTATGTTACAAATGTAAGCCGTCAGCTTATCGGAGAAGTTTCAATCAGAACATTGATACTTGCCGATCTTTCCGCAACGGTAGACAGTGTAATGACTAAAAATACAGTTTCCGTGAATACTCAGGAAGACAAGGAGGATGTTGCACACATATTCTCCAAATACGGCTGTATTGTTGTTCCTGTTGTCGACAGTGAAGAACGCCTTGTCGGTATCGTAACTGTTGACGATGCTATGGACGTCATGAGAGATGAAACGACCGAAGACATCGATAAAATGGCAGCTATTACACCGTCCGATAAGCCTTATTTAAAGCTTTCGACATTTGCGATATTCAAAAGCCGTATTCCGTGGCTGCTCATACTTATGATATCGGCAACATTTACTGGTGCTATTATCACTCATTTTGAAGATGCGCTCTCTGCTTATTTGGTTCTTGCGGCATCTATACCGATGATTATGGATACCGGCGGTAACTGCGGAAGTCAAGCATCTGTTACGGTTATACGCGGTATTTCACTTCAGGAAATTACATTTGCCGATACATTCAAGGTTTTATGGAAAGAGTTCAGAGTATCGATTCTCTGCGGCATTACGCTTGCCATTACGAATTTTATAAAACTTTTGATTATCGACAGAGTAGAAGTACTGGTTGCTCTTGTTATAAGCTTGACTTTACTTTGCACAGTAATAATTGCGAAGCTTGTCGGATGTTTGCTCCCGATTCTCGCTAAAAAATTGGGATTCGATCCTGCGGTCATGGCAAGCCCTTTTATAACAACAATTGTGGATGCGGTATCGCTGTTTATTTACTTTAATATAGCTGAAATACTGCTCGGTTTATAAAAACAGGAAAATATTGAAATTAAAAAAGGCAACGTAGATGTACATAACATTTTACGCTGTCTTATTTTATTTAATTCTGTTTGTTTTTTTCACGGAAGATTGTATGGAATAAAGCTCTTGCTATCGGACCTGCTATAAACAACTGTATAGGCAATGCCATTATAAAATTACGGCAATAAGTAGTCAGATAATTCGGAATGAACTGTGCGGTAAAACCATAGCCGTGCCAAACACCGAGGATACTTGCAAGAGCAACCTGAGAGACGACGGTGAATATTTGAATTGCAAAAATGATTGCAATCGGGCGATCGTCAGGTTTTACAACACGAAAAGCAAAGAATTTTGCGACATGGCTCGAAATAAAGAATGCACATAAGAATATTATGATGTATTCTATCCACATTCCTTTAAGCGCGGTCAGAAAAGTCGAATTCGTGAAGCTGCCGCTTGCCAGCACGGTATTATAGAGCGTCATGATGTAAACCATTATCCATGCGGTGATTGCAGTGAATACAACCGATTGAAATTTTGTTTTAGGCATTTTTGTCTCCATTCAGTGAAATTTACTGTAAATTTAAAGCTCGATTTGATATATGTTAAACACAAAATCGTTTTATCGTCGAAAAATCGGAAAGATATGATGTCATGAGAATATGCAGGCTGATTTTAAAACAAACACCTCCAGAAAAAATAAAAATGTCCCCTCACCGTCTGACATTAGTGAAGTGACATTTATTGTCTCTTAATATTAAATTGAGCAAACAATTCTATGTATAACCGGATTCTCGATTCAATCGAACTTCTTATAATATATTATATATTTTTAAATTAAAAAAATCAACCGCATTTTGAAAATCAAATTATTTCCGTAAAACATGAGCATAAAATTTTATTGTACTTTTTTGTTTTGCGGCAAAATCGTGGAGCACAGAATAAAGCAATGACAAAAGAATCCCCGAAATTGATATCTCGAGGATTCTTCGCCTTAATCAGAGCGAATCGGGAGTTATAATTTTGCCGTATCCTTCAAAAGGATAATCAATTGTAATTCTGCCCTCTCTTCTGTCGCCCATTCCGCCGTAGAGATCAACCTTACCGTCATCACGCATTACGATACCGGATGTGAAGGTGCAGTCGGCCAAAGCGGGAATTTTCGGCGGAAAATCGGGGTAGCACGGACGAGTTCCGATTACCTTGTAGTCGTAGAGCTCTTTTGTTTCGGGATTGAATATAGCGGAGATATTTGTATATACAGACAGAAGAATTCCTGTCTTTTCATCAGTTTCTCTGTATGCCAAGTGACCTATTATTCCCACAAGTCCGCTGTCAAGCAGATATGCTTGGTTTACCGATCCGTTTTGACCTTCACCGATAAATCCGTCTATTGGCGGAGCATTTTTGATAATGTCGGAGGAGATATCCTCGAGCTTATCTACAACAGTGTAGCCTACGTACCCGGGACGTGAGAATAATCCTATTCTTCCGTCAGACAGCTGAACAAGACGAATGTCCTTCATGCTGTAAGGACCTGATGTGAAATAGTAAAGGTCTTCAAGGTCTGTACCTTTATAGAAGTATCCGCAGTATCCTTCCAGCTTTCCCGCGTTATATCTGACGTGAGTACCGCCGAGAACCAGCTGACCGTGAATGAATGAAACATACGGGTCTTCAAGCTGGTATATCATACTGTTTGTGACCAATGTAAATTCATCCTTCGCGGTTTCTTTAAAGAGCTTTGAAACAGATCTTGCCCATTCGGCGGTTTTTTCAACTCTTCCGTAAATATATCTTTCACCATGATACATAAAAGGGATAGAGCAGTTGTATACATCATATCCATCGGCAACACCGTTGAATTTAAGCTGGACTGATTCGTATATTTTTTTCGTTTCCTCGAATTTTTTTCTTTCGCTTCTGAGATCCATTGTAATTAACCTTTCTGTATTTAATTATTCGTCCATATAGTAAGCTACGAAATTGTCGAATGATTTATTGAATACCTTTTGGCTTGATTCATAGTACGTGGTATAGTTTTTTTCATAATATATAGCATCACGGAGTATGAAGCCGGCGCGAGCGGTCTGAACTGCGAATTCCGCGGCAAAGTCAAATGTAAGTCCTTTTCTTATTATGTCGAGCATTTCGGCACTTTCATTATCTCTCGATACCTTGCCTTTAAGAACAGTGTCATAATATACGGGAACTACTTCTCGGTTGCTTGCCACACACAGTGCCTCTGTGATTATACCTGAAAAGTCGGAGTCTTTAACATCAATCGGAATGCCGAACATTGAACGGGTATCGCGCGAGGCGCTCATATACATTTCCTGAGCTTCATCGTATTTCGGGTATGGAATAATGCCGAAGTCACTGTCCATATCACGCATTTTTTCGGCATCGGCAAGTATGGACGCATAAAACAATGCTCGGTTTTGAGTAAATACAGGCAAAGTACCATCGGATTTTCCGCCTTTATTATAGTAGACATCTGTGTTGTTGTAAGCTAAGTCGTTGATTTTTTCGTATATTTCAACCATGATAGGCTGGTATAAGTTAAGGGACAGAGAACCGTCATCATTTTGAACCGTGTAGCTGACATTAAATGCGTTGTGGTAGTTATCGAATGAGAGGTCGTCGTAATAAATCGAACCGTACATATCATCCATTGTATATTTGCCGTCGCCGTTTAAGTCTTGAGCGATGCCTACATTCATTTCCAAGTACTTATCGTAAGTCCATTTGCCTTCTTTTACAGTGTCGTAAGGCTCTTCAAGAGTGTTATTCGAGAGTACGGTTTTATTAAAATACAATACATGTATGTTCTTCCATAGGTTAAGTGATAAGTCTCCGGGAATACCGAACAGCTTGCCGTTGCAGGTCAGCTCTTCAACAGCTAACTCAGACCACCAGTCACTGGTTAAACGCAAATGCTCGATTTCATTAAGGTTCATCATTAAACCGTCAGCATATGCGCCGCCGATTGTAGCAGCGTATCCGTCAACCAAATCGTATGCACCGTCTCCTGCTTGAATCGATTTTTTCATGGTGCTGAGGAATGCATCATGCTGACCCCAGTCACCGTCAACGGGAATTCCGACGATTTTGCATTCAAAGGTGCTTTCAACTAAGAGATTTCGGTCATAAACAGCATCGTTTGTAGCGTCTCCTGTGTATTCGTCAGTGTAGAATTGATACTCTTCCGATGTTCGATAGAGAAAGTTAAAGTCTTTCCCTCCGTAGGTTTTTGCATCAATTCCTTCGAAAACGTAAGCCTCGGTTTCTTCTTCGGTTTCACTTTCGCTTTCGGCAGCGTCAACGTTGGTCTCAACGGGAGATTCGGTTGAGCTTTCACTGTCGGATGTGCCTGTGTCGGCACACCCGAGTGCATTTGCACACAGCATGATTGCAATCAGCAGCACAAGTGATTTTTTCATGATAGATGTCCTTTCTATATTTAAAAAATATTTATATAAAACAAGGTCACTTAAATTATGCAAATACTATTGAGACTAAAGAACGGAGAATTTTAATTCATGAAAATTACCGAGAGTGGGGGGATGTATCTTTTACTACTCGGACGGAAATTATTTCCTCTCACGGTAACAAAACATTTACTATATGATATAATAACATCTCAACTTATTTTTGTCAATAAATATTAAAATAAAACAGTAATTTTATATGCAATATTACGATTATTATTGTGCAAATGTGGTTCGGTTGTTATAATCTATAAATCAGCAAAGAAAAAACGCTTAAAATAACTTTAAGCGTTTCGAATTTTATTCTATGTCGCATAAGGGGAGAATTTCATATCCCGCATCGCGTATTTCATCTATCATTTGACCGAGCATTTCCGTATTGGTTTGAGATTCCGGATGAAGCAGTATAACAGAGCCGTTATGAAGGCCTTTCATTACTTTTTGCAGTGCTTCATCAACATCAAGCTGATCGTTTTCATCAAAATCCTTGTATGCCCAAGACCACAGAACTGTTCTGTATCCAAGTTTGTCGGCAAACTTAATTACCCATTCATTGCAGTTGCCCGACGGAGGTCTGAAATAAAGCATAGGCGGTGCATCGGGCAAGGTTTCGTAATATAACTCCTCGAGTCCCTGAACTTCCTCAAGAAAGGTATCGACGCTTACCTCGGTAAGATTATAATGGTTTAAAGCGTGATTTCCTATAATATGACCTTCATCAATCATACGCTGTATTTTATCAGAAGCGGAGCGTACATAGTGACCGTTTACGAAAAATGTTGCGGAAACTTTTTTCTCATTAAGCGTGTCGAGAATGGAATCCATTGTTCCGTTTTCATATCCGCAGTCAAATGTCAGGTAACAAACCTTGCTTTCAGTGTCTCCGCGGTATATTGCATTGTATTTTTTTAATGTGTCAAGTGTTGATGCTGAACGATCCCATAAGTATGTCACATCGCCTGTTTCGGGATTGCGTTCGGTTTTACCGAAAAACCAATCGTTAGGCTGATCGTCAAACCTTGTTTTAGGCATATCATACATTTCATCTACAGTATCTAATTTATCGTTGCTGCGAGCGGGGAAGTCGAAGACATACTTCCCGTCGACAATACTCCACATTTTGTCGTTGTTCGGTTCAGCGGTTTCATGTGATACTTCTGTTCCAACCGTTTCATTTGCGGCTGATGATGTCTCAGTTGTCTCGAAAGTCTCGGATGTGTCAGACGTTTCAATCGTTGAGACTTCTTCGGTTTCGCTTTTTTTAGTCTCACGCCTGATTCCCTCGGCTAAAACAATTTCGTTATCATTTTGACATGAGGATAAAACAAAATTAAACAGCATTAATGCGAGAGCGATAATGATGCCTTTTTTCGGTGTGTTTGACGATTTGTACAATATAAACTCCGGTGTAAAAAAAGATTTTTTCAGACAGCAGATATAGCTGTGAGATGTGAGGACAACAAAGTATAACACTTATATCATGCTATGTCAAGAGTGGAAATTATACAGGAAATGAAAGCAAAAAAAAACAGTGCCTCATCTGTGTGAGACACTGTTTTTGAAAAATCAGTGTTTATCAGTTGGACGATTCAAGTGATGTCTTGAGTTCATCGAACTTATTAACCATCTTTTCGAGCTGCTTGTTTATAGCTTTTTCCTGCTTAGCGTATGAAGAAGCGAGGTCAGTCTTACCGCCGTCAGCCATTGAGTAAAGGAATGTGCTGAAGCTGAGACCACCGAGGTAACCGATGTCATATCTGATAGTGCTGATGATAACTTCAAGTGACTGCTGGGATTCCTCGTCACGTGATACCTTACCCTGAAGAGTTACATTAAAGTATGCGGGAGTAAGCTCGTTCTTGGATGCTGCTCCGAGAGCGTCCATAATATAGCCTGTCTTTTCGTATTCTACATTGGTGGATGGAATTACGAAGGATGCGCATACGTTCGGGTTTACGCAGTGATGATATCCGTCCTGAGTTTCGTCGTACTTAGGCATCGGCATAATACCGAATTCGGATTCCATTTCACGCATTGTAGCAACTGCATGAAGTTCACCGTAATAGAAGAGAGCCTTGTCGGTCTGGAACATCTTGAACGCGGGATCTTCACCTACACCGTTTCTGGACCAGCTGTATGTAAGATTTGTATCATACATGAGTGTACCGATTTTTTCGACAACCGATACGGATTTGTCTGAGTAGAATGTATTCTGAGGAATATCATCGGCATCTTTTGTAACGAAGGTAATATCACAGCCGATCATAGCAAGAGGAAGCATATCGCAGAAGCAGATAAGTCCGTACTGGTCGGACTGATCCATTACGCCGTTGCCGTCAAGGTCATTGGATACTGTTTTACCCATTTCAACCATTTTGTCGATAGTCCATTTACCCGAGTTCATAAGCTCATAAGGACTTTCAAGCTGGTTTTGCTCGAGAATAACCTTATTGAACATCATGGCACCGATGGACTTCTTGTACATAGTACCGATATCACCTGTGAGAGCGAAATTCATATTGTTAATAGAAAGGTCGTTCAATATGTTTTGGTCCCACCATGCGGCTGTCAGATCGAGAGTTCCTTTTTCGGAGAAGGTATTCAATTCCTGAACGCTGCCTTGCTGAGCAATTGAGAAAACATTGCCTATGTTGATAGTGTAAAGCTGATAAGCGTTGTCCTGAGCTTTAACGGATGTGTTAAGTGTGCTCTGATCGCCTGAACCAGTGGAGTAATAAATTTCAATGTCAACGTCTAAGAGATCCTCAACCTCGGATGTACGCGAGAAAACAGCATCGTTTAATGTCTCGCCTGTAAATTCGGTAGCGTTCCAGTCAACGTCGCCCCAAATCTGACCGTCATTCGGGTAAGTAACAATCGTGAATGTCGTGCCGTCATATTTGGTGCCTTCGGGAATGTTTGCCGTGTACTTTGTTTCTTCTGTTTCTTCAGCTACGGTTTCGGTTGTTTCTGCGGCAACCGAAGAAGTTTCGGAATCGGAAGAGGTCGTAGTTGTTTCATTGTTGTTGTTTGAGCATCCCGCGAAAGATGTCAAAAGGAGGCAAACACACAAAAAGAGTGATACATGCCTTTTCATAATAAACCACCTTTAATTCAATTTTATATAAGAGCGGAAAACATCCGCAAAAATACACTATATTATATATCTGTAAAACAACTTTGTCAATGAGAATTTTCGATAATTAACAAATAATTATTATGAAGACGATTAAAACATTAATCCAGAAAATTGCATTGAAAAACATGACGCAACATGATATAATGAAATAAAAAAATTAATGCATTTGTACATTATAATATAAAAAAGGATTGTTCGTTTTAAAAATGATTATATACGAATTCTTTGAAAGTATAGCTAAACCGTTGCCCGCGGTGACGGGTGAAGAATTTTGTTTTGCGGCGGTCGGACTGGATCATGGACATATTAACAGCATGTGTTCGGGGCTCATCGAGGCGGGAGCAAAGCTTTTATATGTGTGCGACAAAGATTACGTAAAAGCACAGGACTTTGCGGCAAAATTCGGTGCGGCGGCAATGAGATCGCTCGATGAAATATGTGAGGATAAAAGAGTTAAAATGATAGCATCTGCCGCGATTCCTTGTGAGAGGGGAGCGCTCGGATGTGAGGTTATGCGTCGTGGTCTTGATTATTTCGTCGATAAAGCGCCTTTTACAGAGCTTGACCAGCTTATATCGGCAGAGAAAGCCGCACAAGAAACAGGAAGACGATATTTTGTATATTATTCCGAAAGACTCCATAGTGAATGCTCGATTTTAGCGGGATATCTTCTCGAGAATGACTTTATAGGCAAAGCGGTCAATATAATGGGCACAGGGCCTCACACAATAAATGCGCCGTCAAGACCCGAATGGTTTTTCAATCGTGCGAAATACGGCGGGATTCTATGCGACATAGGCTCGCATCAAGCCGAACAGTTTTTGTTTTATTCGGGTTCCGATAACGTAAGAGTAGACTGCTCGTCAATCGGAAATTTCCGTTACAATGAATACCCCGAGCTTGATGATTTCGGAGATATGCATCTTACGGCTGATAACGGGGTTACGGGATACCACAGAGTTGATTGGCTGTCTCCGCGCGGCTTGAAAACATGGGGAGACGGCAGATGCATAATTGAAGGAACTAAAGGTTATATTGAACTGCGCAAGTATGAGGATATAACATTAGGCAAGGGAAACATTCTTTACCTGGTCAATGACGAAGGAGAATTCAGAATTGACGCGAACGGCAAAACCGGGATACCTTTCTTCCGTGATATGATAAATGACTGCCTTACGGGAAAAGAAACTGCTATGACGCAGAAGCATATATTCGCGGCGGCACGAGTGTCACTGACTGCACAAAAATACGCTCATGATTTAACACCCGACGTTTACGGCAGGAAATAACAATTTATTTAAAGGCAGGCTGAAATGATAAATTCAATCGCATTAATCTGTATAGCGGCAGCGGTGTTGTGTATAATAGTTATAGCATTGTATGAAGGACTGACTGTCAGAGAATATACGGTAAGAACTGTAAAAGTGAAAAAAGAACATACTTTTGCTCTGATAACCGATCTTCATTCGACGTTATACGGAAAGAGCCAGGAAAAGCTTACGGAAAAAATATTATCATTCTCACCCGAAGCGATTTTCTTTTCGGGAGATATAGTTGACGACAGACGGGACTTCGATTCGGTTCGTATGCTGCTGAACTCTGTTGCAAAATCCATCCCGTGTTATTATGTTGCGGGAAATCACGAAAGATGCATTGCTTATGCAGATGATATAAAAAAACAGATTTCCGAATGCGGAGTTAATGTAATATCGAATATATCGGCAAATCTCGGCGATAACATTGTGCTGTACGGAATCGATGATCCGTTATACTATATAAATGCAGGTGAGGAAGATAATATTGACGCAAAATTCAAAGAAGCACTGAATAAGCTAAGTCCGAAAGAACAAAATTATAATATACTTCTTTCGCACAGACCCGAATTCGCACCGGAGTACGGCAGTTTCGGATTTGACTTGGCTCTATGCGGACACGCTCACGGCGGACAGGTTAGACTGCCGTATATCATCAACGGATTATACGCACCGCATCAAGGGCTGTTTCCTAAATATGCGGGCGGCAAGTATTCGTTTGAAAACGGAAGAGATGTTATTGTAAGCCGAGGACTGATGAAAAACATATTGCCGCGTGTGTTCAATCCTCCGGAATTGGTAATTGTGAAAATTAAAACAGAATAATAACAAAAAGAGCTTCTCTGAAACGATAGGGTGTCAGAGAAGCTTTTTGAATCTGTTAAATAATGCTTATTTCTTGGGAATGAGTACTTCCGTACCGCCCATGTAAGGTCTGAGAGCAACGGGAATCTTTACGCTGCCGTCTGCCTGAAGATTGTTTTCAAGGAAAGCGATAAGCATTCTGGGCGGAGCAACAACAGTATTGTTAAGCGTGTGCGCAAGGTATTTCTTGCCGTCACCGCTTACTCTGATGCGGAGTCTTCTTGCCTGAGCATCACCGAGGTTAGAGCATGAACCTACCTCGAAGTATTTCTTCTGTCTCGGAGACCATGCTTCTACGTCGCATGACTTTACCTTCAAATCGGCGAGGTCTCCGGAGCAGCATTCAAGTGTACGTACAGGTATATCAAGAGAACGGAAGAAATCAACAGTGTTCTGCCAGAGCTTGTCATACCACATTTTAGAGTCCTCAGGCTTGCATACAACAATCATTTCCTGCTTTTCAAACTGGTGAATTCTGTAAACGCCTCTTTCTTCTATTCCGTGAGCGCCTTTTTCCTTACGGAAGCACGGCGAATAGCTTGTAAGAGTGTAGGGAAGCTCTTCTTCGGGAATAATCTGGTCGATGAATTTGCCTATCATTGAGTGCTCTGATGTACCGATGAGATAGAGATCCTCACCTTCGATTTTGTACATCATAGCATCCATTTCCGCAAAGCTCATAACGCCTGTAACAACATCCGAGCGAATCATGAACGGAGGTATGCAATATGTGAAACCGCGTCCTATCATGAAATCACGAGCATACGATAAAACCGCAGAGTGAAGGCGGGCAATGTCACCCATAAGATAGTAGAAACCGTTACCTGCAACACGGCGAGCTGAATCAAGGTCGATACCGTTGAATCTTTCCATTATATCGGTATGATACGGTACCTCGAAATCGGGAACAACAGGTTCCCCGAAGCGTTCTATTTCTACATTTTGACTGTCATCCTTACCGATCGGTACAGAGGGATCGATGATGTTAGGAATAGTCATCATGATATTTTTAATTTTTTCGGCAAGCTCGGCTTCCTTCTTCTCGCATTCTTCAAGTCTTGCGGACTGTTCGTTTACCTGAGCCTTAACTTTTTCGGCTTCTTCCTTTTGACCTTTAGCCATTAATCCGCCGATTTGCTTGGAAAGCTTATTGCGGTTCGAACGAAGATTGTCGGCTTCCTGCATCGTAGCGCGGTTTTCGGCGTCAAGAGCTATTACTTCGTCAACGAGAGGGAGCTTGTAGTCCTGAAATTTGTTTTTGATATTCTGCTTGACAACATCAGGGTTTTCACGCAGAAATTTAATGTCCAGCATTTTTGTTACCCCTTTACAATAATATTTTGGAGGGAATAAAAAAGACCCCTCCCGATATATTGGGACGAGATACTCGTGGTGCCACCCAAATTCGCTGAATATTCAGCCTCATTTTATATAAACAACAGCTCGGAAGGCGGAAAGCGTGCTTATTTTTGCCGGTTCACACCAATGCCGACTCTCTGAAAAAAATGAATGCACGTATATTCTTCGTCATAGCCGTTAATTTAAACACTTACAGTATATCAAAAAAACAATAAAAAATCAAGGGTTTTCGCTGAATTAATATAAATATCTCAAAAAACCGAGCACTCATTCTTATTATAAACCTTCTATTTTTGCGGTTGTGGAATTCATACAAAAATAATAATTATTAATACTGTAAAATAAATATAAAATTGTTTATAATAACGTTTTTTTTTTTTTGAATTATTTAGTATTGACAAAAAAATTAGAAATGATACTATATAAATGTAGAAAGGCGGTGAGTCTGCATTGATTTAAGGTACAAAATAAAAAATAATTTCATGAAATGCAGGAATAAGATTGTTTATTAAGGCGTATAGATTATTGAAATTTTCAAAGAAATAATTTTAAATACATCTATACGAGCTTCAATTAGGAAAAAACTATGGTAATAACTAAGTAATAATAAAGACCTGATTAAATTATATTGGTCAAGATAAAAGAGGTCACGTTGTATGCTTTATTTAAAAAGTATTTTCGCAATAGAATTTATCGGTGTTAATGAATTGAATGTTTTACTGAACAGCGAGAAAATAAACTCTGAGAAGAAAAATAAAGGAAATGACCTTAATGACGTCGAAAGTTTTTGTTTGAACTATATTAATGAAAAATATCTGTCAGATAATAATGCTGTAATAACCGAAATCGATTGTGCTTTTGCATATCTGTGTTCCGTTGGATACACTGCAAACGATGAATTCGAGAAGAGTTTAAACGAAATTATTTTTGAAATTTCTGAAATTCCGCTTACAGC
This sequence comes from uncultured Ruminococcus sp., assembly GCA_964634795.1. Lineage (GTDB taxonomy): Bacteria > Bacillota > Clostridia > Oscillospirales > CAG-272 > UMGS1696. The sequence continues at coordinate 28,280 of CAZWLL010000024.1, forward strand.
TGATTACACTAAGTATGATACAAAGGATGTGGTCAGTGTTGCGTATATCATGAATGGATGCAAGCATGAAATGACAGCGGAAAGCATGCAATTTACAAGTGATTGGGTAAAAAAGAAGATTATTTCGGAATTAATAAAATCACCTGAGTATAAAAATACAGATATTTTCAAAAATAAAAAAAATGAGTTTGATTTTTTGGATGAGATATGGCTGCAGATTAAGAACTTAGTAAAAAAACAATACCTTATTCCTGTTTATCCGGTAGGAAATGATTATTTCTTTGTACCCGAAAATATGCTGCTTGTTAAATATCCTTATTCAAACAATGATGAAGCGGTGAATCTATACTTTAACTTGGCTGGTAAATTCACGGAATCAAATACAGAGAAGAGTCGTATAGAGAAACTTCATGAACGGTATATAGATAAACCTTTTGATATAACTCAAACAGCACCTATAAGCGGAGGTATCAGTTTAACTGAAGATTGTCAATTCAGATGCGAATATTGTTCATTTTCATCAGGTGGCGAAAACAACAAAACACTGTCGATTGACGATGTTAAAGGATATGTTGATTGGCTGGTTAAAAATGTTGCGTTAAAAAAACTTGTATCAGATGAGAATAATATTCTTAAGATATTAATAGCCGGCGGAGGGGAAGCTACCTATAAGTGGAACCTGTTTGTGGATACCGTAAAATATATAAAAGAAATTTCCGCAAAAAACAATATTGAATGCAGTCTCGAAATCACAACAAACGGATGCCTGAGTGAGGAACAAACGGAATTCATCATCGATAATTTCAGTAGGATATTAGTATCGTTCGATGGAATCGAGGAGATACAAAATAAAAACAGACATTTTGCGAACTGTGAGCCAACCTATAATATTGTAAGCCGCACACTTAAAAAATTGGATGAAAAAGCAGCTAATTATTCTATAATTACAGTTGTACAGTTGGATGACATAACACGAATCGAAGAAATTGCAAGCAGTATTTTCTCACAGTATCCCAATCTGCGCGAACTCAGCATCAGACCTGCAATGCCGACGGGAAGAGCAGCAAATTACTCAAATGAATACTGTAAGTATGATTTTGCTTCGAGTTATTTTTTAACTGAACAAAAATTAGGAAATCCTTTGAAAATGAGCTGCAGTTTATTCAATTATAAATGGTCAAGAGGAATTTTCTGCGGGGCACTTTACGGTCAGCATCCTTGGTTGACACCAAACGGTAATATTGTTACATGTCAGGATGCAAGAGAAGAATCGGTAGTTGTAGGACATGTCGTAAACGGTGAAGTAAAAGCTGTTCAAAACATCGATACATATGCAGACATTGCTTTTTCACAGATTGAATCATGCAGACTGTGCGATATGTTTTGGTTTTGCCATGGCAACTGTCCGCTGAATCCGAACGATGATGAGAGAAAATATTATCAATCATGTGTATGCGTGGAAATGAAAAAGTATTGGTATCTTCTTTTGAATAAACTGATAAAGAACGGATCACATGGAAAATGGCATTTGGAAAAAATAAGCGGTGATATACCTTGCAACGCTAAGGTATGGAGAATCAAAAGTTTGTAATAATAAGAAGAAGTTTATAAACAAACATTAAAGATTGAGGTACCGTATGTTTGATAATGATATCGTTAACCTGACGTTTGATAAAGATAATCTTTCGTATTCTGAAGTAAATGACGAATGTTGTATTTATCTGAAAAATAAAAGAAAAGCGGGAATTTTAAATAAAACATCGTCATGTGTTTTTCTCTTTTTGCTTGAAAAAATCGAAGCGGGAAGTTCATCTGTTTTGGTCGGAGAAATAACAGAACATCTGAAAAGTAAATATAAAGTAAATGAAGAGAATGTTAATCTGAAAAACGACATCGAAAATCTGATAATCAAATTCCGTGAGAATGAGATATTGGTTAAATGAAGATTTGAAAATGGTATAGCTCATAAAATAAGCCTGTCAGTATAGCTATTAAAAAAATTTGTTATACTGACAGGTATTGTTTATATTTATTGATATATCATATTAAAAGTGCTTGACATCAAATGTGAAATTTGATATTATTTAAATGAATTGTCTTAATAGAAAATAGGAGAGAACAATGAACGTAAAATGGATTTTTTCATGCCCCGCTCCGGAATGCGGCGAAATAGTCGAAGGATTTTATAATGCGGGTCCGATGCTGAAAAACGACAAGGAAGGCGTGACAGACGAAGACTCGAAAATGCAGATTGTAAAAGGCGCGACAAGAACTGATTTCGACGAATATAAGAAAAAGCTTGCTTCCGCGGGATATACTATCGAATCCGAAAACGAAATCGGACCAAACGCTTATTTTGATTTCGGTTATTTTCATGCCGCGTACGTTGAAGTTCTCGGCGAAATACGTGTAATCGAGGATAAGGTCAAGACTTCTCTGAATGAGTTCGGTTATACCGCAAAGGGAAACAAAATAACAACTGTTTATCAATATGGATTATACTACGATAAGGCTAATAATTGTACAGATACCACGGTTAACTGCGGAATGATATATATTATTAAGCTTTCCGATGACAGTCTTGTAATGATTGACGGCGGACACATTTTCCAGTGGAATAATGAAGCAATGGAAGCGCTGTGGACATTCCTGAAAAAAATAACGAATTCGGCGGACGGCAAGATAAGAATCGCGGCATGGTACTTTACCCATGCTCATGATGATCATACGGACGGATGTACTAAGCTTTTGAAGCGCCATGGTAAAGATATTGAGCTCGAGAGGGTTATGTTTAACTTCCCGTCATATAGTATGGCAAGAGGATCTGATACCGTTTTCGATATGAAAGACACGGTAAAAGAGCTATATCCGAACGTTAAGCTTCTTAAGGTACACAGCGGATACAAGTTTAATCTTGCCGATGCACAGTTTGAATTCATGTACGCACATGAGGATGCGGTAAAAGCGGATAATCCTTCAAGATTTCCGTTTGGGGATTTCAACAGTTCATCATCTATATTCCGAGTGACAATAGACGGCAAATCACTTGTAATTCTCGGAGATACAAACGTGGAAACAGAAAAATTACTTTCCGAGACAACGGTACGCGAGTCATGGAAATCCGATTTTGTCCAGGTTGCGCACCATTGCTTCAACTATCTCGATACGCTTTACGAGTGGATAAATGCTCCAATCGCAATGCTCCCGAATTCATATTTCGGTGCTCATACGCCGGAGAATACGCCGAAGCTCGCCGGTGTAATCAAACATCTTGAAAAGCCCGATAATATTTATTATGAGGGTGAAGGTACTTACGGATTCATAGTGCATGACGGTAAATGGGAATGTGTCTATGAAGCTCCCATAATCGGCGGAGAATACGATCATTCAGGCTTTTGATTTAATGACTTACTGATAAGGAGAAAAACATATGGCAGTTCATTTCAGTAAAGACAGAATGGATGAAACATTGGAAAACCACATGAAGTGGTGGCGCGGTGAGCTTGACAGACCGCTTGTACGTATGACATTGGGTGGGGCACATCCTGTGGAAAAACGTACTCCCGCACCTATACTTTCGCAGGCAACCTGTACACAGCTTGAATGGTCACCCGAGCAGATTATAGATGCGCTGGATGAGCAGCTCGGTCAATTCGAATTCATCGGTGACGGATATCCGTCGGTTTGTATGGATTGTTTCGGTCCCGGTGTGGCAGCTGCGTTCTGCGGCGCGAGAATAGACAATTCAACAGGTGCTATTTGGTTTATGCCTCAAGTCGAAGGTCAGGATATCAGTGAAATACATGCGCACTACGATCCCAATCATCCTATTGCACGCAGAATCAAAGACATATATCGTGTCGGTATGGAACGCTGGCAGGGAAGTGTTGTTATGACAATGCCCGATTTAGGCGGTGTAATGGACATTGCCGCTTCATTGTGCGGTACACAGAATTTATTAATCGATTTGTACGATGAACCCGAGGAAGTACTCCGTCTGCGGGACGAAATCGAGACCGCATGGTATGAGGCATATGCGGATATGCGCTCTGCATTAGGAGAGGGAGCCATTTATTCTGATTGGAACGGACTTTTATGCAGTGATCCGTCGTATATTCTTCAATGTGATTTCAGCTACATGATAGGCAATGATATGTTTTGTAAGTTTGTACTGGATACCCTTCGTCGCGATACGGAGAAGCTGACGCACACAATATATCACCTGGACGGCGTAGGACAGCTGAATCATTTGGATTCTATTCTGACTCTTGATAAGCTTAACGCGGTACAATGGGTTTACGGAAGCGGAAAACAGGGACCTATGTATTGGTTGGATGTATATCGTAAAATTCGATCCGCAGGAAAAGAGATTATGATAATAGGTAGCCCGAGAGAATATATGGATACCTTATCCGTGCTTCATGGAACACCGTATACCTCTCAATGGTTCGGCTTTAATGATAAGACAGCTGCGGAAGAGCTAATTAACGCAAGATAAATAAATCCCAATAGAGTGAAGGTTAAACCGAAGCTTGCACTCTATTGGGATTTTTAAATTGATTAAATTTATTTATTCAGTCCTGATGCACGCTCATATGTAGCAATAACAGCTTCCATTACCGCTGCACGGAATCCGCTGTTTTCAAGCGCACGAACTCCCGCAATTGTAGTACCTGCAGGAGATGTAACTGCATCCTTTAATACACCTGGGTGCATTTTTGTGTCGGATAGAAGAACTCCCGTACCGATAATGGTTTGTATTGCAAGCTCCATTGCCGTAGAGCGCGGGAGTCCGCATGAGACTCCGCCGTCAGCCAATGCTTCGATGAACATGCTTACAAATGCGGGACCGCATCCCGATATAGCGCTGGCTGCGTCTATTTTATCTTCTTTTATATGAAGCAGTTTTCCCGCAAATTCGAACATCGAACGGAAGTCATTTAATATATCCTCTGTAACGTTTGATGTATAGTCATACAGTATTGCTGCTTCACCTACAGAAGCCGCAACATTGGGCATAATCCTTATTACGGGACAGTCACACTTAATTACAGAGAGTATTTTTTCCGTAGTGACACCCGCCGCCATTGAGATGAGAACCGGCTTCACATAACGTGAAAATATATTTGAAGAGAGCGATGACAGCAATTCCGACAGATTCTGTGGTTTTACACCGAGAATTATGTAATCGACATTGTCGGCAATTTCGATTTTTGACGCACTTTTACATTTATATTTGCTTGTGAATGAATTAACCCTTTCGGTATTAAAATCGCAAATAAGCGTATTGCTTTCATATTCGGTTTTGCATATTGCCTCGAGAAGTGCCCCGCCCATATTTCCGATTCCGATACAACCGATTGTTTTCATAATATGACCTTCTTTATTATAAGATTTAGATTATCGTACCTGTCCGCTGCCGTAAATTCGATATTGATAGGTACAGAGCGCATCAAGACCCATCGGTCCTCTCGCGTGCAGCTTTTGAGTTGAAATACCCATTTCACATCCGAGTCCGAACTCACCGCCGTCGGTGAATCTTGTCGATGCATTCCAGTATACAGCGGCACTGTCCACATTATTCATAAACTTAATTGCCGCTGCTTCATTTGATGTTATAATCGCTTCGCTGTGATGTGTGGAATGCTCCTTAATGTGTGCTATAGCCTCATCTACACCGTTTACTGTTTTTACCGCAAGTATATAGTCGAGAAATTCGGTGTCAAAATCATCTTCAGCTGCAGGTGACGCGTCATCTGCGATAAATTTCAGCGCACTTTCATCACACATCAGCTCAACCGGAATTTTACCGTTTGAGATTCTATCGGTACGCAGCTTTTTTACAAGCATCGGCAAAAACTCACATGCGATTTTCTCATCCACAAGACAT
>CAZWLL010000025.1:0-32971 GCA_964634795.1 uncultured Ruminococcus sp.
TGCTGCGGGTTAGAGTTGTTTTCTGTGGTATTATTCTGAGTTTTTTGTGTATCTGTGTTGCTCTGAGAAGCTTCCATTTTGGTTCCGCATTCGGTACAGAAAACCGCGTCATCCGGCATATCATAACCGCAATTTGAGCATTTCTTTGACATTGAATCGGTCTCCTTTCAAATTTAAAAGTATTATATTTTACTATTGATATTATAAGATAAACTACTCATTTTGTCAAGTTAATTCGATGGTGTACATGACATGCAAAGGAAAAAGGCTTTTATGACAATACCTTAAAATTAAAAATTAAGGCATAAATCATGTAAAAGCCTTTTACAAACTTTTTTGAGATAAAATCGAATTTTGCAGCCTTTTCAGAGTTTTTTATTGTTCGGCAGAAGATCCGTCATGCTCTTTAAACCTATCATAAGGGTAGATGTATTGTGTAATAAAGCCGATGTTGTGGGCATGATAAAACCGCTTACACCGAGAGTTATAAGAAGCAGATTGAATCCTACAATAAAACGGTAATTGCCGTTGATTCTGTCCATGAGCGCCGAGCTCAGCTTTCTAAGAATTACAATTTCATATAGACTTTCCGATGAGATTGTCACGTCGGCGATTTCTTTTGCGATTGCCGCGCCGGAGTTGATTGCGATTCCGACATCCGCTTCCGAAAGCGCGGGAGAATCATTGACTCCGTCTCCGATCATCATGACAATATGACCGTTTTTCTTTGCTTCTCTTATGTATTCGGCTTTGTTTTCGGGCAGTACCTCTGCGTGGAATTCGTCAACTCCGACCTGTGCGGCAACAGCGCTTGCGGTTTTCTGGTTGTCACCTGTCATCATGACAATATTCTTTATACCGCATTCGTGAAGAGCCTTTAAAGCACTTTTAGCTTCTTTGCGAAGCGGATCGAATATACATATAACCGCGGAGAGAACACCTGATATACAGAGATACAAATGAGAATATTGCGCTTCAAGCGAATCGAATTTATATTCTTCTCCATCGGGAATTACGCATTTTTCATCGTCAAATACGAAATGTGCGCTTCCTATAACAACCTTTTCGCCGTTTACCTGGCTGGATATTCCGTGTGCGACTACATATTCGACGCATGAGTGATATTCTTCATGTGATAATCCGCGTCTTTTCGCCTCAGCAACAACAGCATTTGCAATTGAGTGAGGATAGTGCTCCTCGAGACAAGCCGCAAGACGAAGCATATCATCTTCTTTGTGATCCCCAAACGTTACTATGTCAACGACTGTCGGATTTGCATGAGTGAGAGTACCTGTTTTATCGAATACAATAGTGTCCGCTGTAGCCGCCGCTTCAAGGAACTTTCCATCTTTTACGGAGATGTGATACGAACTGCATTCACGCATAGCAGAGAGAACCGCAATAGGCATTGACAGCTTAAGAGCGCACGAGAAATCTACCATAAGTACGGCAAGCATTTTTGTAGTATTGCGTGTCAGAAGATAAACAAGTCCCGTTCCTATAAATGTATACGGAACAAGCTTATCGGCAAGCTTATATGCTTTCTCCTCAGTGTCGGACTTGAGCTTTTCCGATTCCTCAATCATTTTTATGACTCTGTCATAACGTCCGCTTCCGCAAGCTTTATCAACGGTCACAATACACTCGCCCTCGTCAACTACCGTACCTGCGTAAACATAGCTTCCCGGGTGCTTAGGCACGGGAATCGACTCACCCGTCATGGATGACTGATTAACGGTCATTTCACCTGACGTTACTTTTCCGTCAAGCGGAATAACGCTGCCGGTGCGAACTACAATGCTGTCTCCCGCTGCGACTTCGTTAATCGGAACGAGCTGTTCGCACTCGCCGTTCTTCACCCAAACCTTGTCTATATTAAGAGACATTGCGCCAGCAAGATCGGCTACCGATTTCTTGTGTGTCCATTCCTCAAGCAGTTCACCGATACCGAGCATGAACATTACGCTGCCCGCGGTATTGTAATCTCCGCGGAGTATTGATACCGAAACCGCTGTGGCGTCGAGTACGGCTACCGTCAGCTTTCCGTGAATAAGTGCCGATAATCCTGCTTTAATGTATTTGAAGGATTTGACAGCCGCGATGGCAGCTCGAAGCGGAGCGGGGAAGAATGTTTTCGAAAAAGCACGCCTGATAATCGAAAATACGAGTTTATCCTCAAATTCACGATTGAGCTCTCTTGAGGTGTGTTCCGGAACCAAATCCTTTTCTTTTGCTTTGGCGAAAGAGAAAGCGGAGAGAGCATTTATAATACTCTCTCTGTTCTTTCTATACAGAATGACAGCATCACCTGTACGGTCATATACGGTTACCTTTTCAACATCGGAAATCGATTTGAACCAGTACTCGACAATATCCGCTTCTGCGAGAGTCATTGTGCCGCAAGCAAAATGCACTCTCATTCTTCCGCGTGATTCATGTAAAATTTTGCATTTCATGTGTTGCTATGCCTTCTTGTATTGTGTGAGCAGCGAATGATTATTCTTCGCTGTCGCTTTTTTCCTCGCAGCGGCATGAGCATTCGACATCGGATGTATCTTCAACGATTGCGTCATTTTCCTTCTCTTTACGCTGTTCGTTGATTTCCTTGGCGTCGGACAAAATGTCGCCTGCGTTTTCCTTTACAGTTGTAACAGTTTTCATTACGGATTCTTTAGCTCTGAGAACAGCCGCGGTTGTATGTGCGTATACATTCTTCGCATCCTTGCTTGAAAGAACTTTTATACCTGCTGTTCCGAAAAGAAGACCTGCCGCAAAAATACCGAGTTTACCGAGACTCATAACATATCCTCCTGTAATACCATATATGGTAAATAAAATATCAGGGTGTAAATTCAATTAAAGAAACTACCTCTTAAACTTAAATTATACTGTATAGACGTGAGAAATTTAATGCCGTATTTATTAATAAAAATATTTTGAATTTTGCTTGATTATTTATCGAGCTTCAACACGTGTAATCGGATATATGGTATAATGTATGAGGGTCAATTAATTTTAAATCTCACAAGAAGGAAGGCGGAGTTATGGATATTATTAAAAGCGACAATATTCTTTTGATCCACATAGGTTATGAGACATTGCAGATAGAGCCATTCGGGAAAAACGCGCTTCGTGTCCGTGCTACTAAAAACAGAAGCTTCAGCGGAGAAAATCACGCACTCGGAGCGAAACCTTCCGCAGAGAGTGATGTAAATATTTCATGTGAAAACGGATGTGCCGAAATCGAGAACGGAATTCTGCGCGCGGAAGTAAATTACGCAGGTGTTTTAAGCTTTTATAAACGTGACAAGCTTTTGCTGCGTGAGTATTACCGTTCATACGGAGGAACAATCAGCCGCGAGAGCAGATGTCTCAAAATAGTTTCACGTGAGATGAAAGGCCTTGCCGGAAACGATTGGAAGCTGACGGTGCGCTTCGAGAGCAATGACGATGAAAAGCTGTACGGCATGGGACAGTATCAACAGCCGTATCTCAATCTGAAAGGCTGTACGCTTGAGCTGGCACAACGGAATTCTCAAATTACCATACCGTTCGTTTTGTCTTCGCTCGGTTATGGCTTCCTGTGGAATACACCCGCAGTGGGAAGCGCAGTTTTCGGAAAAAACATGACGGAATGGAAAGCTCTCGATTGTGAGGAGATGGATTATTGGATAACAGCAGGAGATACACCTGCTGAGATAATCGAGAGTTACACGGCAGAGGTGGGACGTGTCGGCACTGTTTCACGTGACTTGCTCGGCTTGTGGCAGTGTAAGCTTAGGTACCGTACACAGGAAGAGGTACTTACCGTTGCGCGTAAGTACAAGAAGTTGGGAATAAAGCTCAGCGTGATAGTTATCGATTTCTTCCACTGGACTTACCAAGGCTCATGGAAATTCGATGAGAAATATTGGCATGATATAAAGGCCATGACCGATGAGCTTCACGCGATGGGAATAAAAGTTATGGTATCGGTATGGCCGAGTGTCGATAAAAAAAGCGAAAATTATTATCTGCTTGACGGCAAAGGACTTCTTGAACGCACCGAGCGCGGAGCTAATCAGACATATGACTATCAAGGTGACTGCTTAACGATAGATATGTTTAATCCCGAGGCGCAGAAGTTTTTGTGGGAGACATGTAAGAAAAATTACATTGAAAACGGCATAGATATGTTTTGGCTCGATAACGCAGAACCGGACTATGCTGTGTATGACTATGAAAATTTCCGTTTTTACACCGGACCGGCGTTAAAGGTAGGCAATGAATATCCCAAAAAGTATCTTGAAGCGTTTTATAACGGATTGAAGGATGAGGGACATTCCGATTACGTCAGCCTGATACGATGTGCGTGGGCAGGTTCACAGAAGTATAACGGCCTCATATGGTCGGGCGATGTACCGAGCACATTCGAAGCCTTTCGAGACCAGATTGCGGCGGGACTTAACATGGGCATAGCGGGAATACCGCTGTGGACAACCGATATAGGCGGATTTATGACGGATGACGTAAACGATCCGTTATTCCGTGAGCTGCTCGTACGCTGGTATGAATTTGCTGTGTTTACACCGTTTTTGCGTATGCACGGTGACCGCGGTCCATACGATATTCCGTCACTTGATAATCGTGATTTCGGCGGCGGATATATGAGAACAGGTCAGCCGAACGAGCTGTGGAGCTACGGTGACGAAATCTTTGAAATAATGAAGCGTTTTCTTACGATACGGGAAAAGCTGATACCGTATATTTCAGGTCTAATCGAGGAATCGGGAAGAAACGGCTCTCCGATTATGAGGACATTATTCTACGAGTTCCCCGACGACGAGAACGCATGGAATATATCCGATGAATTCATGCTCGGCGGCAAATACCTTGTTGCTCCGGTGGTTGAATACAACTGCCGCGAAAGAGATGTTTATCTGCCGTTCGGTGAGTGGAAAAATATAAACGGCGGGGATGTCATAAGCGGAGGATGCACGATAAAAGCAGATGCACCGCTTGACGTCATTCCCGTGTACGAAAGAATGTAAAAAAAGAAAGAATCGAGATTAAGTAATCTCGATTCTTTAAGTTTATTCGGAATGTTTATGCGGTTTTGTGCTTTTTCTCCGATGACAAAAATGAAAGCTTTTTCATCGGAACCTGAGTGAACAACACACCGATGAATATAAGCACACATCCGATATATCCCTCTGTCGTCATTCTTTCGTTCAGCAGGATTGCTCCTCCGATTGCCGAGAACACCGACTCGGTTGACAGAATAACCGAGGCTGATGTAGGATCACTGTATTTTTGACCGAGTATCTGACAGGTATATGCAATTCCGACCGAGCCGATACCGCAGTACAGTACGGGGATGATGCCGGAGCTGAGAGATGTGAGAGAAAATTCTTCGAATATCAATGTGCAGAGACCGTTGAGAATTGTGCATACCACGTATTGAGTAAAGGCAAATCTGAGCGAGTATATTTTATCACCGAAACGGTTTACGATGAGGATGTGTACGGCAAAAAACACCGCGCATATTACGAGCAGTGCATCTCCGAGCGTTAAACTGAGCGCTGTACCTGAAGCACAGAGCAGATAGAGTCCGACTACGCCGAAAATCGCACCGAACCATGTCTGAATACCTGTTTTGTTGCCGAGAAAAATACCGAACACGGGAACTAAAACCATATAAAGACTGGTGATGAATCCGCCTTTTCCCGCAGAGTCAGTCAATGTAAAGCCGAACTGCTGAAAAATAGACGCTCCGAATAAAGCGATGCCCGCGAGAATGCCGACCTTAAGGGTGTTCATTCTCGTCTTTTTGTCATCGGCTTTTTTCTCGAGGATTAAAATCAGCGGAATCACCGAAAGAGCACCGAGCAGGTATCTGGAAAAGTTAAAATAAAAAGGAGTCATACTGTCAGCACCGATAACCTGAGTGACAGTGGCGGAACCCCATATAACGGCAGTTATGAAAAGTAATATCGGACCTTTTTTAGAATACTTTTTTTCCATTTGAAACCTCTGGCATAAGCAATTAATCCGAACATCGAAAATTACGGATTAGCGGATTTAATAATGCGAGAAAATTAGTAAGTTATTAATGTATATACAGTATACCACGAATAACTATATTTGTCAAGACTGTAAAGAAACGGAGAAACATAAAGTTCGCTTTGTCGTAATCCCGATTTTTCGGCTAAAATGTAGAAACGGGAGATAATAGCACTTTTTTAAGGTAAAGCAGTGAAATTCAGGCGGAAATTACAGTGAAGGACAACGTATGCGGTCATCGGAATATGATAAAATATTCGGCGGCAATGCAAAATTAATTCACATTGTATTATTTGACATAACTGTAATATTATGCTATAATATATCATTACAATATTATAATAGGTGATAATATGATTATCTTGGGGATAGACCCGGGAATCGCTATTGTAGGTTGGGGTGTTGTGTCGGCGGATAACAGCGGAATGCGTCAGAAGCCTGTTGATTACGGTGCCGTAACGACATCGTCCTCATTAAATACAGAGGACAGACTTATGGCGGTATACAACGAAATTTCCGCGATTATAAAGAAATACAAGCCCGATTGTGCCGCGATAGAGGAATTATTCTTTAATACAAACCAAAAAACGGGAATAATAGTAGCCGAGGCGAGAGGCGTTGTCATTTTGGCTCTGAGACAAAATAATGTGCCTATTTACGAATATACTCCTCTTCAGATAAAAAATACAATTGTAGGCTACGGAAGAGCCGACAAGCATCAAATGATAGATACGGTTACGCGAATTCTCGGACTGCGTGAGAAGCCGAAGCCCGATGACACTGCAGACGCGCTTGCGGCCGCAATGTGCCATGCGTTTACGGGAAGCTCACGGCTTGCGGAGTATTATAATAAGCCTACGACTATGGCAGGCAAAATCGGACAGACCGGCAAAGGAAGCCGATCCGATATTGCGAAAAAACTTATTAATGACTGAGATGGGATTAATATATGTGGTCAGCAGATAAATGGCAGGATTATGAGCTTATCGACTGCGACAGCGGTGAGAGGCTTGAAAGATGGGGCAGATACATTCTTATTAGGCCCGACCCGCAGGTAATATGGAGCGGTACGAGAAGCAATGCGCTGTGGAAAAAGCCCGACGGCGTTTATAAAAGAGTGGGCGGCGGCGGTTCATGGACTGTACACCGTATGCCCGAGGCATGGTGTATAAATTATCGTGATCTTACATTCAGACTGCGTCCTATGGGCTTTAAGCACACGGGACTTTTCCCCGAGCAAGCCGTAAACTGGGACTGGCAGGATAATGTCATCCGTTCCGCTATATCATCGGGAAGAGAGCAGCCTAAAGTTCTGAATCTGTTTGCTTATACGGGAGGCGCTACGGTAGCATGCGCAAAAGCGGGAGCGGCTCTCGTTCACGTGGATGCGTCAAAGGGAATGACTCAAGCGGCAAAGGAAAATATGGCTTTGTCGGGACTTGAGGATGCTCCGTGCAGATACATAGTCGATGACTGCAAAAAATTCGTCGAGCGTGAGCTGAGACGCGGAAATAAATACGACGGTATTATAATGGATCCTCCCTCATACGGAAGAGGACCGAGCGGAGAAGTTTGGAAGCTCGAGGAATGCGCAGCGGAGCTGATTTCACTTACGGTTAAGCTTTTGTCGGATGAGCCGCTGTTCTTCTTAATAAATTCATATACAACGGGTTTGTCTCCCGCGGTAATGCAGTATCTTTTATTGCGTACATTGCCTGCACGACTGCGCAGCCATGTTAAAATCGAAACCGGAGAGACATGTATTCCCGTAACGGACTCGGGACTTCTTCTTCCGAGCGGAGCATCTGTAAGAGCAAGCTTCGATTTTTAATTAATTTTACTTATTCAGTACGGGGTGAAAAATGTCAACGATAATAAAAGCCGAAAATCTAACATTTGCTTATCCCGCGGAAGACGGAGCATATGCGAAGAGGGCACTCGACGGCGTCTCATTCGAAATAGAAGAAGGTTCGTTTACCGCAATACTCGGACGCAACGGAAGCGGTAAATCAACACTTGCAAAGCTTCTCTGTATGATTAATCTTCCCGACAGCGGTAATCTTACCGTTTTCGGAAAGAATATGACGTCACCCGATACAACGGATGACGATATTCTCGAGGTCAGACGGAATGTGGGAATGGTTTTCCAGAATCCCGACAACCAGATAGTTGCCACAATAGTAGAGGAAGACGTCGCATTCGGATGTGAAAACCTCGGAATAGCACCTGAGGAAATAAGAAAGAGAGTTGACGAATCTCTCGAATCTGTCGGAATGACACAATACGCGCGGCATCCCACATACAATTTGTCGGGAGGACAGAAACAGAGAATTGCGATTGCTGGAGTAATCGCAATGAAAAGAAAATGTATAATTTTCGATGAATCGACTGCGATGCTTGACCCTATGGGTCGGCGGGACGTAATGTCGATAATTCAAAAGCTTAACAAGGAAGACGGCATTACCGTGATTCTCATAACACATCACATGAACGAGGCTGCGATGGCAGACAGAATAATCGTGATGCGCGACGGCAAGATAGAAGGAGACGGTACTCCGGAGAAAGTATTCGGAAATCCCGAAAAAATGTGGTCTCTGGGACTTGATGTTCCTCAGACAACGGAGCTGCTTTATAAAATGCGCAAAATAGGGCTTGATGTTCCGCTTGATATTTTCGATACCGAAAAATGTGCAGCCGTAATAACAGATGCGATTCGAAATAAAAGGTATTTAAAACAGCGATGAGGGAAACATGGCAACTGTAGAAGTAAAAAATCTATCATATACATACGGTAAAAAAACGAACAGTCCGCATAAAGCCCTGGACAATGTATCCTTCAGTATAAACGGCGGCATTACGGGACTTATCGGCCATACCGGAAGCGGTAAATCCACTCTTGTGCAAATGCTGAACGGACTTCTCGTACCGGACGAGGGAGAGGTTCTTCTCGACGGGATGAATATATGGGCCGAACCGAAAAAAATACGAGATGTCAGATTCAAGGCGGGACTTGTTATGCAGTACCCCGAATATCAGCTGTTCGCCGAGACCGTGCGTGAGGACATAGAGTTCGGACCGCGCAACATGGGTCTTGACGGAGATGAGCTGAAGACTGCAGTTGAACGAGCGGCGGCCTTTTCGGGTCTGTCATCCGATCTTCTCGACAAATCTCCGTTTGAACTGTCGGGAGGACAGAAGCGCCGAGCAGCCCTTGCGGGAGTTATTGCGATGAATCCGAAGATACTTATCCTCGATGAGCCTGCTGCGGGACTCGATCCTGCGGGACGCCGAGATATTTTAGGCGGAATTAAAAGATATTCACGTGAATCGGGCACTACGGTCTTGATAGTAAGTCACAGCATGGAGGATATGGCTCTTTACTGTGATGATATAATAGTTATGGCGGATTCGAAAATACTTATGCATAAGCCGTGCGCCGAGGTTTTTTCTGAATACAGAGAGCTTGTCGCAATAGGCTTGGACGTTCCGCAAATTACCCGTGTAGCATCAGCTCTTGCGGAGAACGGAATCGATATCGGACGCGATGTGTATACAGTTGATTGGGCTGCCGACAAGCTGGAAGAATATATCCGCTCGGGAAAGATTCCGAATTCGGATGAAGAAAAGTACGTGTAATTCGACATATCTAAATTTTTAAACAGACAGGAAACAAAATGAAATCAGATATAACCTTCGGACAATACTGTGAAGGCAATTCGTTAATCCACCGCCTTGACCCGCGCTGGAAAATTGTTATTTCACTTATGTATATCGCGATAATATTTATGGCGAAGTCAGTCGGCGCATTTGTGCTGCTTACCGCGGCATCTGTGTTCATCGTTTTTCAGACAGAGCTGTCTCCGTCTCTTATAATCAATTCCATAAAGCCTCTGCTCTATATAATTATCTTTACGGCCGTAATTAATATATTCTGGATGACGGGCGACACACTGCTGTTTGAGTTCGGAATTATACATGTATACCTTGAAGGTATTATAAATGCCGTTCTGATAATTTTGAGAATAGTTCTGCTCATTGTCGCGACCTCGGTTTTTCTTACATACACGACTACACCGCTTGCGCTGACAGACGCGCTTGAGCAGTTATTAGCGCCTCTTGCCAAGCTGCATGTTCCTGTTCATGAGTTCTCGATGATGATGACAATAGCACTGAGATTCATTCCCACACTTATAGATGAAACACAGAAAATAATCGCGGCGCAAACCGCGAGAGGTGCGGATTTCACGACGGGAAGCATAGTAAAGCGTACCAAGGCACTTATACCGATACTTATTCCCCTGTTTATTTCCGCTTTCAGACGTGCGGACGAGCTGGCTACGGCTATGGAGTGCCGCTGCTACACAGGAGGAGACGGAAGAACTCGAATGAACAGACTTCACTCTTCATACCGTGACTATATTTATTTTTGCATGATAATAGTGCTTGGTGCGGCAGTGCTGCTTATTAACAGATTCCTGCCTATATACTATATGACAATGTGAAATGAAACGTGTATTTAAAATTAAATATAACGGAATCGGATTCGCCGGATATCAATTTCAGCCGAATAAAAGAACGGTGCAGGGAGAGTTGACTGATGCGTTTTCGAAAACCGTAGGATTTCCCGTGAGTGTTACGGGATGCTCGCGAACGGATGCGGGGGTACATGCGTTAGGCTTTGTATGTACGGTTGAGCCGAAAAGCAAAGATGACACAATCGATATTCCCGTAGGCAAGTTTCATCGTGCCGCAAGACACTTTCTCCCGCCCGACATCGGAATTGTCGGAGAGGGATGTGCCGACGATGATTTTCACCCGAGATACTCGGTAGTCGGTAAAACATACGAATACAAAATGTATGACAGTGCTGCATACGATCCGTTCCTTAACGGATTGGCATGGCAGCTTAAAAAGCCTTTGCCGAGTGATGCGTTTGATGTGATGAATGCGTGCGGAAATGAGCTTATCGGACGACACGATTTTACTTCATTTATGTCGACAGGCTCGAGAATAACGGATGCGGTTCGTGAAATATTCTCTCTGTCGGTAAGACGTTGCGGCGATATTGTTGCTGTAAGAGTGACGGCAGATGGTTTTCTATATAATATGGTGAGAATTATTACCGGAACCTTGACGGATGCGGCATACGGACTTTATTCACCGAGTGATATGCGGCTTATTCTCGAAAGCAAGGACAGAACAAAGGCTGGTAAAACGGCGCCTCCCGACGGACTGTATTTGACAGAAGTAAAATATCCCGAAACAATCGAATGGAAAACCGAATGAGTGGCGATACTGGAGATTAAAATGAGCAAGAACATTAATGATGAGAAAATATCCGTTCTTGACGGAATGGAGCCTCGTGTAAACCGATATTATCTCAGAATATCCCGTAAATATATGGCAGCGGGTATTGTGCTGATGCTCACGTTAATCGTATATATTATAGCCGTTATGCTCTTCCTCGGTCAGTATGTCACATACGATAACCTGAAGTTTCTGGTTCGTGATATCAGTGCTTTATCACTGACGGGTGACAGTGAATACTCAAGCATAGTATATAACGGCGGCGACGAGCTTGTTGCGCATTCATTTCGCGGAGGAACCGCAATATGCACCGTCGACTCGTATCTTTATTACGATTCAAGCGGCAGTCTTCTCGTAGAGGACTCATGCTCATACTCCTCACCCGCAATCAGAACAAGCGAAAAATATCTCCTGCTCTATGATGTCGGCGGAGACGGGTACTCGGTATATAATCAGCTGACGGGAATAATAGAACGTACATCCTCACAGAATATAGTCACAGGCGATATAGCGGATGACGGTTCGCTGATTCTCGCGACACGTTCGCGTGAGACAAAATACGTGGTGGAGCTTTACAATTCCGCATTCAACAAGTCAATGAGCATATATAAGGAAAATTATATATTTGCCGCAGCTATTTCTCCGAATGGAGAATACATAATAATCGCGTCCGGTGTTCCGTCGGATACGGATATCGGATGCGAAATATCGATAATCAAAAAAGGATCCGATACTCCGCTGTATACGACATCCTATACACATACGATGCCTCTTGAAATCGAAACAGTGAGCGACGGATTTATGCTTTTGTGCGACAACGGATATTATTATTACGATTACAGCGGAGGTTTGATATCATCGTACAGCTTCAGCGGAATGAATCTGCGGTATGCCGATATGACAGCATCGGGAGTTGTCGTGGTAGGCAGCGTGAATGCACTGGGAAGTGAGAACCGATGCGTAGTGTTTGACCAGAACGGACAAACGGTGTACACTGAGATTATAGAAAAAAGAATTACGGGAGCATATTCTTCGATTAATTACGATGACGCTTATGCGTATATAACATCATCAAGCGGCGTGATAAAAATAAAGCCCGACGGAGAACAAGAGGAATATGTACCCGATGATGAGATCTTAACGGTTGTACCGCTGAGCAGCGGCGCGCTTTTGTGCTCTGAAAACTCTGCGGTAAAGGCTTTAGGCTGATTTTTAAAATATAATACAGTAGATAATACAGGAGGGGTGCTAATATGAGTTTGGCGATTGATGCGATAATTTTACTCTCTGCCGTGATTATAATATGGCGCGGTGCCGGAAGAGGATTTGTTAAATCGGTGATGGGGCTTGTTACGGCGGTGGTTTCGTTCATCGCGGCATATGCGTACACACCGGTTCTTGCGGAAATTATCAGAGAAAAGTATCTTTCCGATAAAATAACAAGCGGAATATTCGAAACTTTGAAATCCCTTGCGTTTGATACCGATACGGATTTATATAATCTTGACAGACTCGCGGTTGATATGCCCGAACCGTTTACCTCAATACTTGAAAGATATAATGTGAATATAACGACGTTTACCGAAAAAATCTCGGGAATCACAGGCTGCGGAGAAAATACGGTTCGCGCATTTGCCGAAGAAATAGCAAAGCCCACATCGCAAATTATAGCGAACTGCATATCGTTTATTCTGATATTTCTTGCGGCTTTTATAGTTCTTTCCTTGCTTACGGCAGTACTGAATCTTATTTTTAAACTTCCTCTGCTCAGCCAGGCAAATTCGGTACTCGGAATGGCTCTCGGCGCTGTTGAGGCTGTGCTGTTCGCGTTCGTATTAGCGGTAGTGCTTTCATCTCTTGTTTCCTCACTCGGTGCGATAGATACCGATTTATTCGGAAAGGATGTAGTGGAGAATACGCGTATATGCAAATATTTAATCGCGCATAATCCTATAAAAGAGATAAGCTCCATAATTAATTGGTAATATAAGGAATTTAAGGTATATATATGATAATGTGTTCAAGATGCCACAAAAGAGCGGCAGTGATATTTTTACATAACCCGCAAATGGGAAACAAACCCGAAGGCTTTTGCGTTAAATGCGCGAGAGAGCTCGGAATTAAGCCCGTTGACGACATTATAGCGCAGTCGGGCTTGGATGATGATACAATAGAAAAGCTCAACAATGATGTTCAGGAGCTCATAGACAGCGGGGAGATTAACCCCGAGGAAACGAGCAGTGCCGCGCCTCTGTTCAATTTTTCGAAGCTCATGGGAGACAGCGCAGGCAAATCCGATGAAAAAACCAAAAAGCATGATAAAAACAACGGCGCTCAAGGTAAGGATGACGGTGTAAAGGAATATAAATTCTTAACCGGCTACACAACAAATCTTACCGAGAGGGCAAAAGAAGGAAAGCTCGACAGAATAATCGGACGTGACCGTGAGCTTGAGAGAGTTATTCAAATACTTTGCCGCCGCCAGAAAAACAATCCTTGTCTTATCGGTGAACCGGGCGTCGGAAAGACCGCTATAGCCGAGGCTCTCGCCGAGAAAATCGCCGCGGGAGACGTTCCTTACAGACTTAAGAATCATGATGTGTGTCTGCTCGATTTGACGGCACTTGTTGCGGGAACACAATTCAGAGGACAGTTCGAATCCCGAGTATTGGGACTTCTTAATGATGTTAAATCAAAGGGCAATGTAATTCTCGTAATCGATGAGGTGCATAATATCGTCGGTGTAGGTGATGCCGAAGGAAGCATGAATGCGGCGAATATTCTCAAACCGGCACTTTCAAGAGGAGAAATACAGGTTATCGGAGCGACAACGCTGACGGAATACAGAAAATACATCGAAAAGGATACGGCACTTGAAAGAAGATTCCAGCCTGTAATGGTAAATGAACCGTCGGTAAGTGAAACCGTAGAGATCCTTCGCGGTATTAAAAAATATTACGAGGAATATCACGGAGTGAAGATTGCCGACACGCTGCTTGCGACCGCTGCGCAGCTGTCGGAGAGATATATCACAGACAGATTCCTGCCCGATAAAGCTATAGACTTAATTGACGAGGCGGCATCACATATTTCGGTACATACACCCGAAATAAACGAAAGACATGAGCTTGCCGACAGAAGATTGAAGGTCGAGCATGACAGAGGAGACCTTGAAGCTCTGATTAACAGTGATGCGGCTCCCGAATCCGAGGATGAGACAGAGTCGAGATACAAAAAGCTGGCTGACCTTAAGGCTGAGGAAATTCGTATAGAAAACAGACTTTCCGAGCTTGATGAAATATGCGGAAATGTTCAGATGAAGGAAAACGACCTTTGCGATGTCATTGAAATATGGACAGGAGTTCCCGCGTCGGCTATAGCCGAGAGTGAGTATGAAAAGCTTGAGAAGCTCGACGAGCGTTTGAAGAAGAGAATAGTAGGCCAGGATGAAGCGGTAGACGCGGTAGCCAGAGCTATCAGACGTTCGAGAACAGGCGTAACATATAAGAAAAAGCCCGTATCGTTTATTTTCGCAGGCCCGACAGGTGTGGGCAAAACAGAGCTTGTTAAAGTGCTCGCAGCTGATTTGTTTACTTCTCCCGAGACGCTTATCAGACTTGACATGAGTGAATTCATGGATAAATTCTCCGTATCGAGAATAATAGGCTCTCCTCCGGGATATGTCGGATATGATGACGCAGGTCAGCTTACCGAAAAAATACGCCGCAGACCGTATTCGGTAATTCTTTTCGATGAGATCGAAAAAGCACATCCCGATGTAATGAACATTCTTCTTCAGATACTCGATGACGGTATTATTACGGACTCTCACGGAAAACAGGTTGATTTTACCAATACCGTAATTATTATGACAACCAATGCGGGCAGCACATACTCTCATAACAGAGCGGGATTCTCGGATTCGCAAAAAGCGGTAATCGAGGATAAAACAAGACGTGCTCTTGAGGAATTTTTGCGGCCTGAATTTATCAACAGAGTAGACGAGATAATTACGTTTAATCCTCTTACAGAGGACAACTTTAAAGCGATTGCCGATATTATGCTTTCCGATCTCGGACAGGTACTCGATAAGAAGGGCATCACGGCGGAATTTACTCAGGCGGCACGAAATTATATCGCGGAAAAATCTTATTCCGTTAAATTCGGAGCAAGAAATATGCGCCGTCTTATTCAAACTGAAGTTGAGGATAAGGTGGCTGAGCTTATCGTTCGCAGCCGCGGTCAGGTTGATCATATTACGGTTGACGCGGATGAAAACGGCATTACTTTAAAATAAATCATGATAAGGTAAGTTTTGAAATGAAAGCGAAAAACGACTGGCATCTGCTTACCGACAGTGAGGCTCTCGACAGGCTGTCGTCCGACATGTATAAAGGTCTCGATGAACGCGAGGTCAGAAAAAGACGCGGCATGTACGGGAAAAATTCCATATGGAAGGTTTCTAAGCTGTACACTTTTCGTGAAATAATGGCGGCTGTGTTCGATGTAGCGACATTGCTTCTTGTCATAAGCATAATTTGTGCGGCTGTATTCGATAAGAATTATGAAGCAGGATGGCTTGCCGTAATACTTATCATAGGAGCGGGCGTGCGTACCGCGACCTTTATACGTGCGGAAAATATCCTTTATAATACCGCGCGCACGAAAATACCGTCCGTTTCGGTAATAAGAAGCGGAAAATTAAAAATAATTTCCGCGGATGATGTAGTACCGGGGGACATAGTTTTTCTTGAAGCGGGAGATACCGTACCGTGTGACGGAAGAGTTTTAGCCGAAACATCCGCTACGGTGTCGGAAAAAGGCATCACCGAAAATAAAACGCCGCTTAAAAAGTTCAATTCGCTGATAAAGCTTGCCGAGGGCAGTCATGATGTTCCGTGCGAATTCCGTTCCAATATGCTGTTCGCGGGTTCGGTTGTACTATACGGAAGTGTGAGAATTCTTGCCGTATCGACCGGGGACAATACCCTAATCGCAATGAAACAGGGTGGAATTGAGATTAAAACGGAAGCGATTCCCGAAATCGATAAGCTGAAGGAGAGAAGCCGTACGCTTTCGCTTGTCATGCTCGGTTTTGTAATGCTTCTCACTTTCTTATCCATGCTGATTAATAAAAGCGCAAGCTTGCCGAACGTGTTCCTTTCATCGATGTCAATGGCCGCGGCGGCTATGA
Organism: uncultured Ruminococcus sp.; assembly: GCA_964634795.1. Classification (GTDB taxonomy): domain Bacteria; phylum Bacillota; class Clostridia; order Oscillospirales; family CAG-272; genus UMGS1696. Next base: position 16,544 of record CAZWLL010000025.1, read on the forward strand.
GCGAATTCCTTATAGTTATCGGTTATATAATATTTTCCGTTGCGATACGTGACTGTGGGGACATATCGCATATTGCTCACAAAAACAAAAGTCATTCGCGTGCGGTAATTCGAAATCCGGAAAAACTCGGACGATTGAACTCGGCAGAAAGAATATTATTCTGCGGTTCGTCTTTCTTCAAGTCCGGTGAGGCTGTTATTTCGGCATGCAGAATCGGAGAAAAATATCTCGAATCAAAGGATATTGCCGGCAGCGCGGATGCGGAGAGACTTATCGATTACGCTGCTGCCGCGGCAGGCGGGATGAATAACAGTCTTGCAAGCGGAAGCATGGAGAAAAGCATCACAAGTTCCGAAAAGCTCGTCAATCTGGCGAAGGATGCGTATGTGAAGCTGAGCGGAAAAAGTATTGCGTCGGGATGTATGCTGGCGGATCACAGGGGGCATGAAGCCGCCGAATCGATGGGTATGGAAACATCGCTTGTCCTGCTCGATAACGATTTGTATGCCCTGTCATGCGGACACATCGATGATGTTATGAAATGCTGTACGATGATTGAAACCGATGACGGCGTTGCTCCGCTCGATAATGAGCTGAAGAAAAAAATATTCACCGAATGCGCAAAGCTGGAAATCAGCGGCGGCAGAGTTCTCGCGGTAGCTAAAAGACGCTCACAATTTTCAAGCCTTGTTCGTCTTCCCGTTCTTGTTCAGTATATGACATTTGTCGGATACTTTGCGATTTCAGAGAAAGAGGAAGAAAACGCACGAGAAAATATACAGTACATAAAAGATATGGGCATATCACTCATGCTTTTTACGGAGAATTCGCAGGCAGACTATTATTATCTCAAAAAGCTCGGCTTATTCGACAAGCATACTAAAGTGATACGGTATGATGACATAGACAACGCAGTTGACGCTGACAATGTCGTTGTATCGTTTGACGGATTGAGTGAACGTGAATACGCATCATGTGCTGCGTCGACAATGAAAAAGCTTGACGGAAAAACGCTTACGGTCGGAAAAAAGGTTTGGGATTCGGGAATAATGGCTGAGAGCGAATATGGTATAACGGTCGTTTCGGGTATGAAAAACATTCCCGAGACACTGGCGAAAAATTCCGATGCTGTTATCTATTCCGAATCAACAAATTCGTACGGAGGCTTTGACGGAGTCGTACGCGTTCTCAAAACATCAAAACGTGTGCTTTCAAACATAACATCGGCTGAGTGCTATTATACGGTTTCGAATATAGTAAGAATAGTGCTGATGATTTCATCCGTACTGTTCGGTGTCGGAACGCTTTCACCTGTGTTCATTCTTCTGTGGGGCTTGCTGTTCGATTTTGCCGCTGTACTTGTAACGGCGTTTGGCGACAACCATACGGAAAAGAAAACAAACGGAATCGTATCGGCGGCAATTGGGGTAGTGTCGGGAATTGCTCTTTCGGCGTTCTGTTGCGTTGTGACGCTCTATACAGGCTCCTCCTCGGAAAGTACATCCGTACTTGCGGGTGCGATTATCATTGCGGGACTTGCGTTTACCGAGCTTGTATTGAAATCGGAAATTAAGCTGTCATCATACAACAATGCGGATTTGCTGTTCATATCGGCATCGCTTATACTTTCGTCGGTGATTATGCTGACTGATATCGGAGCACGGATTTGCTCAGGCAGTGCGGCAGGAGTGAGTGCACTCTTTGCTTTGGTGCCTGCGGCAGTGCTTACCGTTGTTTATATTATTTATAAAGCTATTCATAAAAGTAAAGAAAGCACTTAACCGAAAACATTATATGAACCGCTTCCTGTCTGACCGACATGGAGCGGTTTATTAATGTGTGCGAAAGTCGTTCGGTAAATAATTAAGTGAAAAAGTGGAAATTATCATCGTTAAATGTTATAATAACGATAGTATATTGATGTACGGGAGAATTTAATGAAAAAAACGGTTGTCGGGATAATAGCTCATGTTGATGCGGGCAAAACAACCCTGTCCGAGGCAATGCTGTATCTGGCGGGTAAAATCAAAACTCAAGGCAGAGTTGACAAAAGAAATACATTCCTTGATACACATGAGCTTGAAAAGGAGCGCGGTATAACTATATTCTCGAAAACCGCCAGACTGAACTACGGAGACAGCAATATAATACTTCTCGATACTCCCGGTCATGTTGATTTTTCGGCTGAAACCGAACGTACACTTGCTGTGCTTGACTGCGCGGTGCTTGTTATCAGCGGAAGTGAAGGCGTACAGGCTCATACCGTTACATTATGGTCGCTGCTGAGAAAGCACAATATCCCGACATTTATATTTGTGACAAAGATGGATATAACAGGCAGCGACAAAGAAACGGTTCTCGGGGATATTGTGTCATCGTTCGGAAACGGAGCTGTCGATTATTCGGCATCTGATCGAGACGAACGAATTGCCATGCTCGATGACGATTTGCTTGAATATTATCTCTCGGAAGGAAGTCTCAGAGCATCCGACTGCGCATCTCTTGTAAGCAAATCAAAATTATTTCCGTGCTTTTTCGGCAGCGGACTCAAGCTTGACGGTGTGGATAAGCTGCTGTCGGCACTTGACACACTCAATACGGAGAAAAAATACGGCGATGCCTTTTCTGCTAAGGTTTATAAAATCGGTCATGACGCAAACGGAAACCGTCTGACATATCTTAAAGTTACGGGCGGAACGTTGACAAACCGACAGAATATAACATATACCGTAAATGACGAGGAGTTTACGGAAAAAATTAACGGAATAAGGCTGTATTCCGGCGCTAAATTCGACTCTGCGGAGACCGCTGAAGCCGGGGAAATATGCGCTGTGACAGGCCTCGGCAAAACGTATGCGGGAGAAGGCTTGGGTGAGGCTGTGTCTGACGTAAGGCCTAGCCTGTATCCTGTACTGAGCTACCGTATTAAACTGCCGCCCGATGTGTCGCCCGTTACTGCTTTGCCGAAGCTGCGCGAGCTTGAGGAAGAAGAGCCTATGCTCGGTATAGCTTGGAACGAAAGATTCGGTGAGATTGACGCGCACATAATGGGCCAGGTGCAGACAGAGGTTCTTGTCAGACTTATTTCCGACAGATTCGGTATTGACGTTGAGTTTACCGACGGCAGGATAATGTATCTTGAAACCGTATCAGATTGTGCGGAGGGCGTGGGACATTTCGAACCGCTCAGGCATTACGCGGAGGTGCATCTTAAGCTCGAGCCGGGGGAACGTGGAAGCGGAATGTCATTTTTCTCCGACTGCAGTGAGAATTTACTGGATACCAATTGGCAGAGACTTATACTAACGCATCTTGAGGAAAAAACTCATCTCGGAGTTATGACAGGCTCGCCGATTACCGATATGAAGGTGACTTTGCTCAGCGGCAGAGCACATCTTAAGCATACACAGGGCGGAGATTTCCGTGAAGCAACATATCGCGCACTCAGACAAGGACTTATGACTCTGCGGGAGAGGGGAAAGGTCGTGCTTCTCGAGCCGTTTTATTCATTCAGACTCGAGCTGCCGGGTGAGTATGTCGGACGCGCGATTTCGGATATAACATCAAAATGCGGTACAATAGACGAGCATGAAGTGTATGAAAACTCGACTGTTTTGCGCGGAACCGTACCTGTGTCAGAATTCGGAGATTATTCTAACGATGTGGCTTCATATACACACGGAAAGGGGAAGCTGTCCGTTATGGTGAGCGGATATTTCCCATGTCATAATACGGATGAGGTTGTCGTGGCATATAATTATGATCCGTGTGCCGATGTCGACAACACACCCGACAGTGTATTTTGCTCTCACGGTGCGGGATTCATCGTTCCGTGGAATCTCGCACCTTCGTATATGCATATCGAAATGCAAAAAAACGCAGAGAATGACAGCATGCAAATTACCGCCCCCGTTGTTCACGAGACTGACGCGGTGAACACGGCGGCTGCCGAGATTGACGATGACGAGCTTGAAAAAATAATGGAGAGGGAATTCGGCCCCATACGCCGCCCGATTTACTCGGATGCGAAAAAACCGATTATAGTTAACGAACGTCCGAAAAAGAAAAAGGATCAGCTGTATATTATTGACGGCTACAATATAATTTTCGCATGGGATGAGCTATCGGCAATCGCAAAATATGATCTTGAAAACTCAAGAATACAGCTTTGCTCTATACTTGCGAATTATAAAGCATTTACAGGACGTGATATTATACTTGTTTTTGACGCGTACAATGTAAAAGGGGCCGTCAGAAGAAAAACAGACTACAAAGGCATCACCGTGATATACACAAAAGAGGGAGAGCTTGGTGATACATACATAGAAAAGCTGGTTTACGAAATCGGAGAGAACTACTCTGTCAGAGTCATAACCTCCGACGGACTGATACAGCTTCAGGCACTGCGCTCGGGTGTGCTGAGAATGTCGGCACGGGAATTCCGTGAGGAGATTCTCGCGAGTGATGCGGAAATAGAAAAAATACTGAAAAAACTGCGTGAAAAGAAAAAATAAAAGGTTTTTGCTTGAGCGTGAACTTTGAACGAAAGTCTTGATATATTAAGCTGTCGGCGGTATAATTAAGTCATGCTGAAGCAGCTGTTATATTCATAAAAATATATATTACTGATTCCGAAACGGAGGAATTATTTTATGCAATCGCTGTATCACGTGGAGGGTGTGCTGAATCACGAATTCGTCGGTCAGATCACCTACACAATATGTCTTGATAAGCCTTGTGAAAAGCTGGACATACATTTTACCTTTGATGCCGATAAGCGCACATATAAGCCCGAGGATGTGACGGATGAGCTCATGAAAAGCACGGCGGACGAGGTTTACGAAAAGTACGGCAGGGTAATCGATGAGGAAAGATGCCGTCATATTATTCTTTGCGACATGAAAACAGAAATTCACACCCTTGCCACGATGAATGATGAATTTATCGGCTGTATTCACCGCCAGATGACGGATCGTCACATGCTGTACGACGGAGACAACGCTACTCCGGGATGCATACCGCAGAAAAAATTCGACGGCGTGTTGAAGGTAACGGTGCTTGTCTTTAACGTAATAAAAGACAACACTCACTATACGCTTACGGTCAGCGGCGAATAAGGAGGCTATACAATGTTCAAACGTTTTGAATTGCACAATCATACTATAGAATCGGACGGAGGTATTACCTGCCGTGAGTTGATTGACGTAATGCTCGCCGAAAAGGTTGACTGTTTTGCGATAACAGACCACAATACAACATCCGGTCAGACTATAATCAGAAAAATTTTAGCCGAGGAAAAGCTTCCTATACAGTGCGCGTACGGCATGGAATACACAACGTACTACGGACATATTGTGTGCCCCGTTCTCGAAACCTACGTTCCGTGGGATTCCATTAATCTTCATAAACCCGAGGAGTTATTCAGAGCATGCAAAAAAGCCGATGCTGTCACGGGAGTAGCTCATCCGTTTTCAGACGGCGCTCCGTATGCGCGCGGATGCCGTTTTGACATGAAGATAACCGATTTCTCGGATGTCGATTATATTGAAGTTATAAACAATCCCGAACCGCTGCACGATGTCAACGAGCCCGGTATTGCATGGTGGGAAAGCCTTGTGCTGAACGGAGAAAAAATAGCGGCAGGCGCAGGCATGGATCTGCACGACAGGCGAAGCATGGCGATGAATTATGCGACATATATTGAAGGAGAAAATGGCGGAGACTGCACGGCTGAGCTGCGTGCGGCTATGAATTGTCAGCGCACATGGGTATCCAACGGAATACTTCTGTTTTGGACAATAAGAGATGATGAAGTGCGCTTTGAACTTAAGGATATGAATAAGCCCGGATTCGTCCCGAGCGAACGCTACATTATGACTCTCAAAAATGTACATGGTACACGTGAATTCGACATTACATCGGGCAAGCTTGTTCTTCCGCTGTCTGACATGGAGAATATTGAAATTCCGAAGCTGTACGGTGACAGTGCCGTTATCGAAAAGCTTGTTTGCATATCACCCGTAATCCGTAAATAAATAATTTTATTCAATATAAAGGAGAGGCAAATGAAATACGAAATTAAGCGCGGTTCAAGCGGAGCCGAAAAAGACACCGCGATTGTATGGAATGAAGACGAGACAAGGTTTACGTCTCTTGTCGATTCCGATGACGCGGCATATTGGGTTGATTTCGAACTCGATGCGCCGATTGATGACTCGTTTATAATGATTCCCGCATGTGCGTATAACGGAAATCGCTTTGAAACAGTAAACCGCGGATATCCGCCTATGTTCCTTGAGAGCGAGATGGGAGTGGATGTGCCTGTCCGTATGGCACCGCTTCCGCACCTTGAGCCTAAGGGAGACTCGTTCATGGATGTAACAACGGGCGACATGGCAACACCGTGCGTATGCGTTTTGCGTAAGTCGATGAAGCAGGCATTCTTCGTTTTCTTTAACCAGGAGTCCCATGAGTTAAACCACGGAGTAACGCTTGAACAGACAGGCGACAAATTGCTTATTCGTCTTCGCGCGCCGTCAAAACGCCGTCTGGTATACCATATGGCAAGAATGAGCGTAGAACCCGAGTCAGATCCGCCGATGAGCGTCAAAAAAGGCGATGAAATCGTTATAGAGCATCGTGTGTTCACACTTCACTGCGACAGCATAACGGAGCTGTACAGACTGTTCTTTGAAAAACGTCAGGTTTTGTACCATGGTGCGCCACAGGCAAACCTTCCGTTCTCACGCTATTGGGAGCTTGCCGAAAAGCGTATGCAGGATCACTATATCGAAAAAGACGGATATTATGCCATTAAAGCCGCGGATGACAGATTCTCGAAATTCAGCAACTGGCAGGCAGGTTGGGTAGGCGGAGGCATAAGCACTCTTCCGTTAATGGTTGAAGGCTCCGAGTTATCCCGCAAGCGCTCTGTCGATACGCTTGAATTTGCGGGACGTACTCAAAGCAAGGCAGGCTGGTTCTACGGAATATGGGCTGAGGGTAAAATTTACTACGACGACTTTGAATATTACGGAGAACGCTACAGTATTACAATGCTCCGCAAGCATGCCGACTTGACGTACTACATGTATCGTCAGATTGAGTCGCTTGAGGCTATGGGATACGAGGTTCCCGAATTTGTTAAAAACAGCGCGCGTCGTGCCGCGGACGCAATGGTTGCCGTATGGGAAAAATACGGTCAGTTCGGTCAGTTTATTAACGCGGAAACAGGTGAGATTGTAGTAGGCGGTTCTACCGCGGGCGGAATTGTGCCTGCCGCTCTCTGCCTTGCCGCAAGATATACGGGTGACAAACGCTATGCATGCGTAGCTGAAGCTGCCGGTGAGCTTATGTATCGTACCGCAACTCAGGTCGGAGTAACGACGGGAGGTCCCGGTGAGATTCTCCAGGCACCCGATTCGGAAAGCTCAGCCGCACTTCCCGTAAGCTATCTTGAGCTTTATGAAATGAACGGTGACGAAAAGTGGCTTGAGCGTGCAAAGGAAGCGGCATATCAGCTTTCTACATGGGTAGTTTCGTATGATTACCATTTCCCGAAGGATACTAAGTTCGGAAAAATGGGAATTCTCGCTACAGGAAGCGTATGGGCAAGCGTACAGAACAAGCACTCCGCTCCAGGATTGTGCACGATTTCTCCTATAGCATACCTTAAGCTTTACCGTTATACGGGAGACGTCAACTTCCTGATGATTATGCGCGACATCGCTCACTTTATTCCGCAGGTAGCATCATATCCTGAGCGTCCCATGCTTACGAATTCGGGTAAGCCTCTGCCGCCGAGTGAAATCTGCGAACGTGTAAATCTGTCCGACTGGGAAGGAAGAAGCGAAATAGGCGGTAATATCGGCGGCTCATCCGTATGGCCCGAAATTACTATGATGCTGACATGGCTTGATATTCCGGGTGTGTATGCCGTGCCGTCACGCGGTATCGTATGCGCGTCCGACCACGTTAACGCATGGCTTGACGGAGGAGAGCTGTTCATTCAGAACACTACCGATTTTGATGCATGTGTAAAGGTGCTTATTGAGGATGACGAAAAGATGAAACGCAAGCTCGGTGCGTACTGGCAGGATATGTTCAAGAGAGTAAGTGTTCCGTCGGGAAGTACCGTACACATCTCCGCAAATATAGACTAAACGCGAAAATAAGAAAAACGTATGAAGCCAAAACTTCATACGTTTTTTCATTTAAGTCATTCTGTACTGTATTCCGTGTATTACTCTGCGTGTTCTACTTTGTAAGTGAATCCGGGCTTTGTGTCAAAGTGTATGGTTTTGCCGTAATGCTCCGATACCTCGCTTGCGGGAACGGTATTTCCATCGCATGTGATGCGGACATTGTCCCATGGGCTGAGCAATACGCAATGATTGCCTTTTTCACTGTATATTTCGGCAGACGTAATGCTGCCGTTATTCATCGATGCGGATACGAGGAAAGCACCGTATGCGCGAAGATTCATGAATTCGGCATTGCGTGCGGAGTTCCAAACAGGGAACAAACGGATAACGCCTTCATGGCTCTGCATGAGCATTTCGTTTACGCATCCGGGAACGACGCTTAAGCATTCTACTCCGCCTCCGCCGCAGTAAATAAAGCCGTTTGCGAATCCGCGTATTTTCATTACCTCATTTAAGTGACGAAGGATTTCGTCGGGATCGTATCCGAGACGTGCGGCAGCGGAATAGAATGTCGGAAGTGCGTTGTAATCGTCCCAACGACTCATTTCCACAAGCGTATTGCGCGCGACAGTTAATAATTCGGGATCGGATGAGAGACCGATGGCACCGCACGGATATATGTGCTGAATGCCCAAGCTGTTGCCGTTGCACCAATCCATTCCGACCTCGGTGTAGCGGAATACAGTTTTTCCGTTGCGAGTCTGCAGCGGGTATTTGCTTAAATGAGCATCTATGAATTTCCATTTTTCCGCACGAGGCTCGTCAATACCGAGGAAAGCACACATATCAAGCGCGCATTTAATTAAAACATGAATAAGTCCGAGTGATACGAGCGGGTTTGTGTCGTTCGAGTTGTCGTCGGGACCTTCAAGCTTTTCACCGTGCATTGTACGTCCGAGCGCTCCGTTTTCATGTATGCAGTCCTTATGAATAACGTAGCGTCCGTCCTCCCATGTAAGGTAATCTTCCCAGAATGCGAGAACCTCACTGATGTACGGATAAGCCTTGTCGCGAGCGTAATCCGCATCATACTCACTGTAGAAACGCATAACCATATCTACAGCTGCGTATGCTGCGTTGCTCTTTTGTCCCCAGAACGGAGCCTCATGGTTGGGAGTTCCGTCATCGTTATACATATACGCGCACTCATTGCCCATAGGGCCGATACCTACAACCGAGTAAATACCGCCGCAGCCGAGCAATTCACGAGCATTCTTTTGTGCCTGCGGAATGTACTCCATAAGAGGCGTATCATATGGCTCGGCAAGCTCTATGTGGTTGGATGAATATGCACCCCACCACGGAGCTTCATAGTTATAATTGAGGTGGTAGTCACCGCCCCAGTCGGCTCTGTCGGTAGTGATGAAGTTTCCGAATATGCCGGGCGGGAATTTTCCGGGGGCACAGCAGCACGCGAGAAGATAGTTTGACGCGTACCAGCACTTTTCCACATCAGGTTCGTCGGGAAGTGAAACATATGACTTTTCCCAGAAATTCTTCCACCATGTGCGGTTTCCCTCGAGATACTTTGCAGCTGATGCGTCACTTATTCCGTCAAGCTCGTTTTGAACAGCCGCGGCGGGATTATCGGTGTCATGATTGGTGTAAGCCGAAACAACAACCGTTGCTGTCTGACCGGAGGTCAGATTAACACTCAGGTTATCGCTGTTCAGCACGACAAGCGTTGCGCATGCGCGTGTGGGCCAATCCAATTCCGCACCTTCGTAATTCTTTGTTACCGATACTTTATTACCATCCTGATTGCGTGTGCATACTGCCGCACTGTCGTCCAGTGTGTTCAAATCTGCTGATACCTTTACATTTCCGTCAGTGCATGTCAGACGCACTATGAGCATAGATTTGCCGCGAGGCATAACGGAGCTTACGTGCAGCTTTCCGCCGACAGATGACAGATCGATATCGGTTTCGGCATCGGTGAGACGGCAGACAGCATCGAAAACCTGCTCATCCAATCCATCTACAGCGAATTTTACAACGGCAAGGTTCTTGATACCGCCGCCTCGCTGAGAGGGCTTTGAGAGCCACATGTCGTTCTTGCCGAGGTAGCATACAAGAGTGTCACCTGCAGTACACCACGAACCGCCCAAATCACCGTTGCCCTGGAGAGGGCCGTCCGGCACACCTGTGGTGGGCATATGCTTCGGCGGAGTGTTGAAAAGAAGCGAGTGATCTGTTACTTTTTTCAGTATATCCATGATTTCCTCCTGAATTGATATTTGACTTTTGTGAATTTGCGAACGAACATTTTTAATCATTATACAATTAACATTTCAAGTTGTCAATACGATTAACAATTCCGCTAAATAGGTTTTCCGTAAATCTTGCGAACTGTGAATTTTTGTGTTATAATAGCAGCATTACATTACTCGTTCCCTATAAGGAGTCATCATGGATTTTCTTTATCTGCTTATCGCATGTTTGTTTTTCTCCGTACAGTTTCTGTTTCAGAAAAACTTTCAAAAAAACACTCGCGGAGATATCGCGGTTTCACTGTGGAATCAGTTTGCGGTATACTTTTTCATGACCGTCTATCTTGCAATTAAAACTCGTGCGCTCAGCGTAAACGGTACCGCAATGCTGTACTCGATTCTGTATTCGGTATCGGGATTATTGTGTGCTATCGCGTCACTGTTCGCAATGCGCTACGGTAAAGTATCGGCGGTTTCAAGCTTCTGTCTCGCGGGAGGCATGGTATTGCCGTTCTTTTACGGAATTTTCTTCCTTGATGAGACTGTGACTGCGTGGAAAATATTGGGAATTCTCGTGCTGTGCGCATCCCTCGTACCGTCTCTTCTCGAAAAGGATCCGTCGGGCAAAAAACGTTCAGCGTCTGATTTAATAAAATATACACTCCTGTCCCTTGTCGTATTCTTCGGCAACGGATTCGTGAGCATTTTTTCAAAGGCACATCAGGTTTCACCGAATGCCATAGATACGGACGAATTTGTTCTGTTAAACGCAGTGGTTTGCCTTGCAATCACGGGAATCGGAATGCTTGTCATGACTGCAGTAAAAGGATTTCACGGAGACAAAAAGCCGATTTGCACAGTGTTCTATGAGTTGTCAGACAAACCGATGATACCGAAGATTTTTCTATTGTGCATCGCTATGACGGCATGCTACGCTCTGTGCAACGGACTCGGAAACATTTTCTCGCTCCGCTGTGCAATAACCATGGATTCTTCAATCCAGTTCCCGCTTCTCTCGGGTATTGTAATTTTCCTGACTGCAATTTTAGGAAGGATTTGTTTCCGTGAAAAAATCGCCAAAAACAATCTTATAAGCCTCGCACTGACTGTGGTCGGCATAACACTGTTTATTATTCCAGCGTGAATAGAGAATTATAAATAAATACAAAAAGGAGCACGGCAAAAAAACGTGTTCCTTTTTGTATTTGATAAAATATTATCCGTGAAAATATTCTTCTGCATTAAAAAAACGGCAACAAAAAATCCTTGACATAATAAATACATCAAGGATTTTGTTATCTGAGTGACTGGACTTGAACCAGCGGCCTCTACCACCCCAAGGTAGCGCGCTCCCAACTGCGCCACACCCAGATAGGGAATTTTGCTTCCGACAGCTTTATTATTATATCACCGATAAATGCTTTTGTCAATACCTATTTTGAATTTTTTGAAAAAAATAAAAGGGCCTGCCTTGACAAAGTTATTCGTCGGTGGTATAATATGCACCAAGGGATATACCGTACGCCGCACCGCACACAGAGAGAAACGGCAGCTGAAAAGTTTCGGCAGGAGACGATATGGCACCACCCTGCCGAATAAAACGGCTTTATATTTAATAAATTGAGTTAAAAGCTCGGGTGGAACCGTGCGATCTTTTTTCGCACCCCGACAAGTTCTGTACCGCGGCTTTTTGTTTTTTGCGGTATGGTATTTATACATTTGAACCGGAGGTGTTCACCATGTTTACTGTTAAATTCCCGAATAAAGAGATGCAATTCGATTCTGCCGTAACGGCATATGATGCCGCGCGCGCTGCCGAGCTTATCTCACGTGATGTTCTCGCATGCAGAATTAACGGAGTTGTTTCCGATCTTACCACACTTATCGATAAAGATGCGACTGTCGATCTTCTTACATTCGAAGACAAGGACGGAGCTCATGTTCTTCGTCATACCGCATCACACGTTTTGGCCGCAGCCGTAAAGAGACTGTATCCCGAGGTTAAGCTTACAATAGGTCCAGCCATCGAGAACGGCTTCTATTACGATTTCGATTCAGACGTTACCTTTACTCCCGATGTTCTCGAAAAGCTTGAAGCCGAGATGAAGAAAATCGTTAAAGAAAACGCTAAAATGGAGCGTTTTACTCTTCCCAGAGCAGAAGCTCTTGAGTTTATGAAGGACGAGCCGTATAAGGTAGAGCTTATAAACGATCTTCCCGAGGACGCAGTTATTTCGTTCTATAAAATGGGCGAATTCACAGATCTTTGCGCAGGTCCTCACCTTTTCTCCACAGGTGCGATAAAGGCGTTTAAGCTTACCAGCTGCAACTCCGCTTACTGGAGAGGCGACGCGAAGAACAAGGTTCTGCAGAGAATTTACGGTACAGCATTCACAACAAAGGAAGCACTCAAGAATTATCTTGACATGATTGAGGAAGCCAAGAAGCGCGACCACAGAAAGCTCGGCAGAGAGCTCGGTTTGTTTGCTATTCTCGATGAAGGCCCCGGCTTCCCGTTCTTCCTTCCCAAAGGAATGGTTCTCCGCAACACTCTTATCGAGTACTGGAGAGAAGTACACAAGAGATACGGTTACGTTGAAATCAGCACTCCTATGATGCTCAACCGTCAGCTTTGGGAGCGTTCCGGACACTGGGATCACTATAAGGAAAACATGTATACTACGGTTATAGACGGCACTGATTTCGCTATTAAGCCGATGAACTGTCCCGGCGGAATGCTCGTATATAAGCTTCAGCCTCATTCATACCGCGACCTTCCTCTTCGTGTAGGCGAGCTCGGCTTAGTACACCGTCATGAGCTTTCAGGTGCGCTCCACGGATTGTTCAGAGTACGCTGCTTCACACAGGATGATGCTCATATCTTCATGACATGGGATCAGATGAAGGATGAAATAAAGAACGTTGTAAGACTTTTCGATGAGGTTTACTCCGTATTCGGACTCACATATGAAATCGAAGTTTCCACAATGCCCGAAGACCATATGGGTGATATAAAGGACTGGGATTTCGCTACCGAAACACTTAAGGAAGCCGTAACCGAAATGGGAAAGACATATGTTATCAACGAAGGCGACGGTGCGTTCTACGGCCCGAAGCTCGACTTCCATCTTTCCGACTGTCTCGGAAGAACATGGCAGTGCGGTACTATCCAGCTCGATATGCAGCTTCCCGAGAGATTCGAGCTCGAATACACAGGCGCCGATAACGAAAAGCATCGTCCCGTTATGATTCACCGCGTAGTTCTCGGATCTATCGAAAGATTTATCGGTGTTATCACAGAACATTATGCAGGTGCATTCCCGCTTTGGCTCTCTCCCGTACAGGTTGAGGTTCTTCCCGTTTCCAATGCATTCAACGACTACGCCGCCGAGGTTACAAAGAAGCTCGATGACGCAGGCATCAGAGTACATCTTGACGACAGAAATGAAAAAATCGGTTACAAGATTCGTGAAGCTCAGCTTCAGAAGACTCCTTACATGCTTGTTGTCGGCGAAAGAGAAAAGAACGACGGCTCTGTTTCCGTTCGTACAAGATCCGGTGAGGATAAGGGCGCTGTAAAGACAGAAGAATTTATCGCACAGGCTCTCGAAGAAATTAAAAATAAAGTAAGATAAGCAACTTAAAAAAACTGACGGCTGTATCATATCAGTATGATACAGCCGTTTTTTTGGTGCAGCTTATCCGCGGACATCGACCGAGAGGTTATTTGTTCGAGAGTAAATAATCCAGACAGCGGCGTCTGTAATCGGGGGCTTCGTCGTAAACACCGTGACCGAATTCGGAACTGTACAGATATAAACCGCATTTCAGCGCTTCGGCGAGCTGTACTGATCCATCGGGGGTTGTGACGTTATCGCCTTCCGCTCCGATTACGTAAGCGGGACACTTAATCTGTGATAACTCGTCAAAACAATTATAGCTCTTGCAGGCTTCGGCGAGTATAATAAACCTTCTGTATTCCTCGTCACTGATACCGAGATTTGATGTGACCAATATTTCACCGTATGCGGCTAAGGTTTTCGCGGAGTATACCTTTTCGGCGAAGCTGTTGAGCAGACCGATTTCATCCTTCTTTTCGGCAAGCTCTATCCATTCATCGATTACGTGATTGAAGTTGTCGTTAGGCTTAGCGAGCGTGGAGGCGAGAATCATTTTGTTTACCAGCTCGGGATGATCTATGGCAAGGTATAAAGCTATCATTCCGCCTTGCGACGCGCCGAATATATCGGCTTTTTCAATACCCAAAACCTTCATTGCGTCGGCAGTATCCATAGCCATATCTCTCACAGTATAGCCCGATGCAATATTGTCCGCTCTGTCGAAAACATATACGGTATATTTTTCGGTAAATTCATCGTATGCGGCTTTAATTGCGTCCGCGGCTCTCATAATACTGTGTATAGATAAACCCGGAAGAATAACAAAGTTTTCTTTTCCGCTGCCGAATTTGATGTGCTTCATTTTATAATCTCCTTTAGCGAAAGTGAAAGCCGCCTGCATGGGCGGCTGTTACTTTATCTCTTTTCATTTTCATGAAAATTATGCGCCGACTTAGGTTTATTCGGATTCGGCGGCATGTGAGGTCTTATATTTCAAGGTATCCCTTCAGAACCTTAAGCGAGTTATATACTCCGTCGATGTGTGAACGCTCATAACCGTGGCTGGCGTATACACCCGCACCTATTAAACCGTGTCGAATGTCGCTGCCTGCAGATAAGGTAGCCTCAACATCGGAACCGTAGAACGGATATATGTCAACTGCGTAGTCCGCTTCTTCGCGTTTCGCTGCTGCAATAAGCTTTCCTACAACTGCGTAAGAATAAGGGCCGCCCGAATCCTTCGCGCATATTGAAACCTGCTTTTCAGTACAGTTAAGTCCGTCACCGACACATCCCATGTCGACGGATATAGCCTCTGTTACACCGGCGGGAACGGAACCCGCACCGCCGTGTCCGACTTCCTCGTAAACCGTTATATGAAGATATGTGCGGCGGGGAAGTGAAATGCTCTCATCCTTAATAAAACGCGCAAATCCGAGCAAAATACCGACTGACAGCTTATCGTCGAGAAAACGGCTTTTTATATAACCGCTTTCGGTGATTTTTGTTCTCGGGTCGAATGCGACTATATCTCCTACTTCGATTCCGAGAGCTTTTGTGTCATCCGCGGATTTAACATCCTCATCGAGTACGACCTCCGTTGTGCTCCAGCTTCTTTTGGTGTCGGAATAGCTTCCGTTAACATGCACGGAGGCGTTGCAGAGCTGTAAAGTGCCCTCGTAAATCTTGCCGTCTCTCGTATATACTCTGACGTTTTCGGTTTCGGCATTCTCGGCTCTCATTCCGCCGAGATTTGTAAGTCTCAGTCTGCCCGTGCCTTTGATTTCCGCTACCATTCCGCCGAGAGTATCGGTGTGAGCTTCAAGCAAGAGAGCATCATTATCGTCTTTTCCGCCTAAATCAACGAGTACTCCGCCCTTGACTGTAATTTCGGCTTTGAATCCGAGAGAAGAGAATTCGTTTTTCACCCATTCCGCAGCTTTGTCGGTAAATCCCGAGGGACTGTCTATAGCAAGCAGTTCAGATGCCTTTTCAGCGGCGTATACAGCATATTTTCTATCCATAATAATACCTTTCATTTTGTTTACCGAGCATCGTGGCAGACCGGTAAAATACATATAAACAATTTCCGCGAAAAATTGCGCAACTTTAAGAAAACGCCGATTTGATGCCAATTGGCAAATTCTTACACGTACTATTATTATACCACCGGCAATGTAAGTCATCAAGCTTAATTTCGTGAACATAATGCCGAATGATATACGGTAACAAGTAAATGTCAACATTAACCGTTAATCCTCAAAGAACGGAACTTGCACGTTTGCTATACGGCAAACGAGCAAGTTCGAGGAGGCGGTGGTTATCTTTACTATTTAACTGAAGAATTTCCGCACTTGAATTTAAAGCTCAAAGAACGGAACTTGCACGTTTGCT
>CAZWLL010000026.1:0-13658 GCA_964634795.1 uncultured Ruminococcus sp.
AACAGTCACTGTTTAACAGTCACTGTTCGGCTGAAGAATGGAAGCCTTCTTCCTCTTCGTAAAGCTGCATAAGCCTGTCCTCGATTACCAGCTTTCTGTCGTACAGCTCGGCAGCCTTAATATAGTCCACAGCTGCTTCATCGCTTGACAGAAAATCATCGACATCTACCAGCTCATGCTCGAGCTTGCTTATCTCCCGCTCTACTTCCTTCATGTGCTTTTCCTGCTTGCGTTTGTCCGCGTCGGATTTCTTTCGCTCAAGGTATTCGTCCTTACGCGAGGATTCAACCTGTACGAAATTCGACATGTCCGTCTTATCTGCGTTAAGCTTTGCCTTGTATTCACAGTACGAGTCGTATCCTCCGTGATAGTCAAGGCCGTTCTCGCCGATATCTATGAATCTTGTCGCAAGCTGACGGGTGAAATATCTGTCGTGAGATACGCAAATAATCGTGCCGTCGAACTCCTTCAGCGCGTTCTCGAGCGCTTCACGCGATTCTATGTCGAGGTGGTTTGTAGGCTCGTCGAGGATAAGAAGGTTCATTCTCGAGAGTATCAGCTTGGCGAGAGTGAGACGTGCTCTCTCTCCGCCCGAGAGTACCTCGACCTTCTTTTCGATGTCGTCTCCGGTGAAGAGGAATATTGCGAGAGTGCTTCTGATTTCGGTTTGAGTCAGATTCGGGTATGCGTCCCACAGCTCATCGAGGATTGTGTTGTTTTCATCGAGGTTCTGGTTTTCCTGATCGTAGTATCCTACCGTTACGTTGTAGCCGAACTCTATTTCTCCCGACATAGCCTCAAGCTTGCCGAGAAGAAGCTTTATCAGTGTGGATTTGCCGCATCCGTTCGGACCGGAGATAAACAGCCTGTCGTGCTTTTTTACGAGGAACGACAGGTTTCGGAACAGGATGTGTTCTCCGAAGCCCATAGTGAGACGGCGTACCTCAAGCACATCGTTTCCCGATTCTCCCGAGGATTCGAGCGCGAAATGTATGGATTTAGGGAGTGCCTTCGGCTTCTCGACCTTTTCCATTCGCGCTATAGCCTTTTCGCGTGACTCCGCAGCTATGATATTGCGCTCTCTGTTCCAGCGTCTCTGCTGCTCTATATATGCCTCGAGACGCGCGATTTCCTTTTGCTGGAGATCGTATTTTTTCTGCATTTCGCGTCTGTATGCTTCCTTTTCGGTTACGTACTGCGAATATTTACACTTGTAAAGCTTTGCGCCGCAGTTTTCGATATCGAGAGTTTTGTTTGTTACTCTGTCAAGAAAAAGACGGTCGTGGGATACGAGAATAATCGTTTTGTTTTTCGGGTATGACGCGAGGTGACTCTCGAGCCATTCCATGGTTTCCGTATCGAGGTGGTTTGTAGGCTCATCGAGAATGAGAATATCGGGTTCACGTGAGAGAAGACGCGCGAGTGCGAGACGTGTGCGCTGTCCTCCGCTCATCTGCGATACGGGGGATTTGAAATACTCCTCGCCGAAGCCGAGGTTGATAAGTATACTGCGGCATCGTGATTTATAGTGCAGTCCGCCGTCGCGTATATATCTGTTGTTTACCGCGTTGTATTCGTTTGATAATCTGCTGAGCTTTTCGGTATCATCGGATGGGGTTCTGTCAAGCTCTCGCTGGATGCGTTCGAGCTTGATTTCCGCTTCCACAAGCTCGGGGAAGACCGCGTACATCTGTCCGAGTACGGTTTCGTCGACGGGTGAATTAATTCCGTCGGAGCTGTCCCCTACCTTTATTACGTTGAAGGCATCATCCTGATGGAGCATGCCTATTTTTTTATCCTTCGCTATGAATACGTCTCCCTCATCGTGCTCGTATTCGCCGCACAGCATTCGGAGAAGTGTACTCTTTCCGCTGCCGTTGACGCCTACGATTGCGAGGTGATCTCCGTCCTCTATGGCGAAGGATATGCCCTCGAGTATTACACGTGTTCCGATGCGGTAAGCAAGGTTGTTTGTGCTGATGGATATCATGTAGTTAAATTACCTTTGTGTAGTATAATTGAGCGTACTCAGCCGTTGTTCCTGTTCTGATTATTGGTATTATTTGGAATGGTGAAAGCACGCGTTTCATTGCCGTCGCCGTAGCTTTGGCGGCGATTGTATTGAGCATTAACGTTACCGCTGCCGTTATTGTTATAATTCTGCGTCCGATTTTGTCTGTTCTGACCCTGTGTACGCTGTCCCTGAACATGCTGTCCCTGTCCGTGCTGTCCCTGGGCACGCTGTCCCTGGGCACGCTGTCCTTGTCCGTGCTGTCCCTGAGCATGCTGTCCCTGGGCATTGCCGCGAGCGCTTCTTTGTGAGTTAAGTCTTTGCTGACTCTGACCTGCGGAGAGCCGCTGACCGTTGTTATAGCCGTTACGATTACCGTTGCCGTTGTGATTACGGTTACCTCCGTTACCGTTACGGTTACCACCGTTACCGTTACGGTTACCACCGTTGCCGTACAAACGCTCGTCGTAGTAGTTTTCGTTTATCTTGCTGTTGTCGGGCTTATTCGTGATTTTGCGTACCGCCCAGCCGATTAATGCGGCGGCAGTGTCGTTGAACATTCCCGCTACAAGCACCGCTACTATGAGAACGGCGATAACGCATACTATAATAAGCAGGGTTTTGAAAAAGCCTGCGATACCGCTGACAACAGGTGAGGAGGTGCTTGCTTCTTCCGTGCTTTCCGCTTCGCTTGCTTCTTTTTCGGCTCTTTCGGAGAGTCCGACCGTGAGTATGTTCTTGAGCTTGGTTACGAACTTGTTTACGCCGCGGTCGATGTTTCCGGCTTCGAAATCCTCTTCGAGGTATTCATCACTGATTTCGGTCAGAATATCGTTTGTGATTATATCATCGATACCGTTACTTTGAACAACTGCATAGTCTTCGTCGGCGCTTGCTATGAGTATAAGAACACCCTCGCCGAGCTTCCAGTCTTTGTACACCGCGCGCGCATAAGTCATTATATCGGTGTCTCCCGTAGTGGTGACCGTGCATACCGCGATGGTTACACCGGCGTCAAGCTTGAGCGTTTTGTTCGCGGTTTCGAGAGCGCGGATTGTGGATTCGGATAATACGCCGGCTTCATCGGCAACACAGTTCTGCTGAGTCGGATATGTAGCCGCGAACGTGGGAACGGTAAACAGAACGACTGCGATAAACAGAGTTAATACTCGCAATGCAAGTAACCGTACCGGGAGTACGCGCACTGCGAGAGATATTCCTTGTCTTGAAGTTTTCATGTCATGCCGCGAGATTACGAACGCATGCCGATGAGCTTTGTCTTGAGCTCGTTTTCGATTCTGCCGAGCTCCGCCTCCGCTGCCGTTCTTTTCTCGCGTCCCTCCTTTTGAATTTGTTGTACCTCATCAAGAGTCTGAATAAGCTGTTCGTTTGTCTGCGTGAGCGTCTCGATGTCGACTATGCCGCGTTCGGCTTCCTTGGTTACGTCAACCGTTGCCTGGTGGAGCGCGGCGGCATTCTTCTTAAGAAGCTCGTTTGTCATATCGGTAACCATGCGTCCCGCTTCCATAGCCTGACGTGAGTGTTCGATACCGAGAGCTATTACCATCTGGCTCTTCCACAGCGGGATAGTGTTCATGATAACCGTCTGAATCTTTTCGGTCATCATTGTGTCGTTGTTTTGTACGAGGCGTATCTGAGGAGACATTTGAATCGATACCATTCTCGTCAGCTCGAGGTCGTGCAGCTTTCTTTCGAAACGAACGCACTGTTCCTCGAAATCGTTGGCTGCCTGTGCGTCCTCAGGCAAACCTGATTTTACGGCTTTGTTCTTGAGCTCGACAAGAGTCGTTTCTCTTTCCTCGGCGAGCTTTTTCTTGCCTGCGACTATGTACATCGACAGCTCCTTGAAATACGAGAGATTCATTTCATACAGCTCATCGAACATGGAAACGTCCTTCATGAGCGTAATCTGATGCTGTTCGAGGATTGAAACGATATTGTTGACGCTGTCCTCGCATTTGTCGTATTTCATTTTAAGGTTTTCGATTTTGCGTTTTGTATTCTTGAATACTCCGAGAAAACCGCCTTTATCCTCGGCATCCTCGTTCATTGACTGCAGGTTTTCTATAAGACCCGTAATCATTGTGCCGACCTCGCCGAAGTCCTTGTTCTTAACGCTTCCGAGAGCGGTGTCGCTGAAGTCGGAGATTTTTTTCTGTGCGACAGAACCGTAGCCGAGTATTGCGGCTGAATTTGTTATATCTATCTGCTTGGAGAATTCGTCTATCGCGCGTCTTTCGGCCTCGGTGAACTGTGATTCGTCAAGAATCGGCTGGCTTTGAGCATCCGCGGCATTTACCTCGGGTGCCTTAGGTGCCTCCGGAGCCTCGGGAGCCTTTGGAGCTTCCTGAGCGGCAGCGGCATTGGGGTCGAGAGTCAGTTTGATTTCATTATCCATGTTATAGAGCTCCTTTTGTAGCTGTATATGTGAGTTTGAAAATGTAAATTTTATCTTGAAACATCCGAATTGCGATTCGATGTGTCAAATTAATCCGAGATGTCGGATTAATTTGACGTGTCGGATTCGGTATCGGAAGCTTCTTCCGAGGAAGCTTTTTCCGAGGAAGCTTCTTCCTCAACGGACTCGGCAGCTGCTTCCTCCGCGGGCTTTTTGCCCTTCTCACGCTCGTGCAGAGAGCACAGGCGGGCAAATGCCGTCAGCGATACGGCGAAGAACATCGCACACTGCAGTACTGATGGATTCGGGTCGTTTATCAGCGGATTGAATACTCTGTGGGCGAGCATGCCGAGGCTTATGCCGAGAGCCGCGCTTGACGACAGAAGGGATGAGAAGCAGGTGAATGCGTATGACGCGCGGTTTTCGGTGACCTTGAATGAAAGCCGTGCCTCGCTCAGCAGGAACAGAAGAGATGATGAATAAAGAACAATCAGATAATTCTTGACGGGGCTGTTGAGCGGGAGAGAAAAGTCGAAATAGCTTGAGAAAAGATAGAATATCATGCAGAGAGATGATAAAATGCAGAAGAGCGTGCGAACCCACGATTTTCTCGTCTTATCGAACAGTGACAAAATGTAAGAGACGGCGAGAGCGGGCGAGAGAATGAGTGAGACAAGCTCGAACTTATTCTGTGTAGACAGAACGGATACCGAGAATGTTCCGTAGCTGCCGATTGCGGTAAGACGCATATCACTCAGTCCCGTGAAAAGTACAGTGACGGAGAGGGCGGAGGCGAATACCGCTCCGAAGACATAGATGAACGAGAGACCCTCGTCCTCGACGATATCGTATTTTTTTGCCGAAAAATAAGATGCGGCGGAGAGTACGGCGGCGATGACGGTGAATACAATGCTTACAATGAACGGTACCGAGCCGGATGCGAAGTGACCGATATCCTCATCGAAATCGAGCTTCATTGCGGCAAAGTATGAGACCCCTATTATCAGCGCGAGAACGGGGCAGATGATTCTGAGAAGTTTATTTTTTGCGGGGTCGAAAAAATTCATGTGAAACCCTTCTTGTGATTACGTATAAAATATATCTTACATTATATAATACCACAAAAAGGTATTAATGGCAAGTGGAAACGGATACATTTTGAGAATCGGCGGATTAAAAAGATGCCGAAAACCGCAAATCCGTACCGAGTGGGATGATTGACACACCTACTCGGCTTAGAAATATCCGCCGACGTGGAGGTATAATCGTCCGCAAACAAAGTGAAATTTTACGTTCACTCGGAGACACACACGGCGCGGTGTGAATTGTGCACAAAAAACGGACGGAATATGTGTGAAAATTTTTCGGAGTGAGAGAAGAAAAAACTTGATTTAATCTCGTTTATATGGTAAAATAATACCGCTTGATGTGCGATGAAGCGAAAGGTTGCCGTCGTGTCCCCATACTGCTTGACCGACGGGGAATTTTCGTGGAGTATGTCCGAGTAAATCGGGCGCTTGAATCCGTTTCCAGTGTGCGGATTTGTCGGTATGACAGCCGAGCCGTCATGTAATTCCGTGTGCCGCGTATGTTTTTTACGGCGAGCCGCGTTTTATGTGTTCGGGTCGGATTAATTAATGACAAAACGGACACACCCGGGAGCGTGTTCACCGCCTCACATCATTATCAAGGCTTAACAGGAGGCACAAAAATGGCAGTACAGGAAAAAATCAGAATCAAGCTCAGAAGCTATGAGCACACACTTGTCGACCAGGCTGCGGCTAAGGTTGTAGACGTTGCTAAGCGCAACGGCGCGGAAGTTTCCGGACCTATTCCGCTCCCGACAGAAAAGGAAGTTGTTACTATCCTTCGTGCGGTTCATAAGTATAAGGACAGCCGTGAGCAGTTCGAACAGAGAACTCACAAGAGACTCATCGAAATCAAGAAGCCTTCACAGAAGGTTGTTGAAGCTCTCATGTCCACCGAGCTTCCCGCAGGCGTAGACATCGACATCAAACTGTAAGTTTTAAACAAGCTTAAAGTTGTCGAGTGAACATCGGCATTTAAAATGCCGAGTTCGGACATCGACATCAAACTGTAAGTTTTAAACAAGTTAAACCCAACTTATTTAAAAAACTCACAAGGTCGATTACCCCTCGGGTCAAAACCCACACCAAGCCCTAACCTAAGCCGTACAGAGCGAAAGCGGCTGAGTACTCTCCGGTACGATGCGGCAGCTTGATGGCGGCGCAAGGTCACGTTGGACTCTCGCGTTTGGCTGACGCGGCGCGCGGCATTCCCGATGCGCAGATTGAACCCAACCAATAACCTAATATCAGGAGGAAGCAAAACGATGAAAAAAGGTATCATCGGAAAGAAGCTGGGCATGACGCAGATCTTCATGGAAGACGGCAGCGTTATCCCGGTAACTGTGATCGAAGCAGGTCCCTGCCCCGTTACACAGAAGAAGACAACCGAGACTGACGGTTATGAAGCCGTACAGCTCGCATTCGAAGATATCCGCGAAAAGCTCGTAACAAAGCCGGCAGCGGGTCACTTCAAGAAGGCAGGCGTTTCACCGAAGCGTCACCTCAAGGAATTCCGTCTCGAAAACACAGCTGAAATGAACGTTGGCGATGTAGTAGCCGCCGATACCTTCGCTTCGGGCGATAAGGTCGACATTACCGGTATTACAAAGGGCCGCGGATATTCCGGTACAGTTAAAAGATGGAACACACATATTCTCAGAATGACTCACGGTACAGGTCCTATCCACCGTCAGGCAGGTTCAATGGGTGCGAACTCCACACCTTCGAGAATATACAAGAACAAGAAGATGCCTGGTCAGTACGGTAACGAACAGGTTACAGTACTTAACCTCGAAGTTGTTAAGGTTGATACAGAGAAGAACCTCATCGCCGTTAAGGGAGCAGTTCCCGGCGCAAAGGGCGGAATCGTATTCATCCGTGACAGCGTTAAAGCGTAACCGGAAGGAGGATATAAGAAATGCCCGAAATTAAAGTAGTAAATATGGCAGGCGAAAGCGTTGGTACGATTAATCTTTCCGATGCAGTGTTCGCAGCCGACATAAACGGCGCCGTCCTCCATGCGGCAGTAGTAAGATATCTCGGAAATCAGAGACAGGGTACACAGTCTACTCTGACCAGAACCGAAGTTTCCGGCGGCGGCAGAAAGCCTTGGAAGCAGAAGGGTACAGGCCGTGCAAGACAGGGTTCCACAAGATCTCCTCAGTGGACACACGGCGGTGTTGCTCTCGGACCGAAGCCCCGTCTTTACAAGACAAAGCTCAACAAGAAGGTTCGCCGTGCAGCTATGATCTCCGCGCTTTCCTCTAAGGTAGCATCCGGAGACATGATTGTTATCGACAAGATCGAAACCTCCGAGTTCAAGACAAAGATCATGGTTAAGATGCTCGCAGCAGTAGGCGCAAAGAAGAAAGCTCTCGTAGTACTCGATGAAAACGATCTTAAGGTACGCGAAAGCCTCTCCAACATTCCCGGCGTAAAGGTAGCTCTTGCCAATACGATCAACGTATACGACATCCTTAACTGCGATTCCTTTATCGTAGCTAAAGGCGCCGCAGAAAAAATTCAGGAGGTTTACGCATAATGAAGTTCGTAGAAGATATCATCATCAGACCTCTTATCACTGAAAAGTCCATGGATATGGTCTCTCAGAAGAAGTACTCCTTCGAAGTAGCGAAGGACGCAACAAAGCCGGAGATCGCAAAGGCTGTTGAAAAGATGTTTGAAGGCACAAAGGTTGCCGCTGTAAACACCGTCAGCATGAAGGCGAAGTCAAAGAGAGTTCGCTATGTTGAAGGCAAAACAGCTTCCTGGAAAAAAGCGATAGTTACGCTTACAGAGGACTCCGCTACAATAGAGTTCTTTGAAGGCATGAACTGATTTAAGGAGGAATACGATAATGCCTACAATTAAATATAAGCCGACTACACCGGCGAGAAGACATATGTCCGTTCCTTCATTCGAGGAAATTACAAAATTCACCCCCGAAAAGAGCCTTCTTGCCACAAAGAAAAAGAATGCAGGCCGTAACTCATACGGCAGAATCACTGTTCGTCATAAGGGCGGCGGAAACCGTCAGAAGTATCGTATAATCGACTTCAAGAGACAGAACACATCCGCTCAGACTGTTATCGGTATCGAATACGACCCGAACAGAACCTCTTACATCGCGCTCGTTCAGGACGAGGCGGGAAAGAAGAGCTATATCCTCGCTCCCGTAGGCGTAACAAACGGTGCGGTTCTTTACTCAGGTGCCGACGCGGATATTATCCCGGGCAACACACTTCCCCTCGCTAATATTCCCGTAGGTACATTCATTCACAATATCGAGCTTTATCCCGGTAAGGGCGGCCAGCTCGTTCGTTCCGCAGGCGCTCAGGCTCAGCTTATGGGCCGTGAAGGCGACCTCACAATGGTACGTCTTCCCTCAGGCGAAATGAGATATATCCGTTCCGACTGTCTTGCTACAATCGGTCAGATCGGCAACATCGAGCACGACACTGTTAAAATCGGTAAAGCCGGTAAGACACGTCACCTCGGTATCCGTCCTACAGTACGCGGTTCCGTAATGAACCCGTGCGATCACCCTCACGGCGGTGGTGAAGGTAAGTCACCTATCGGACGTCCGGGTCCTGTAACTCCTTGGGGTAAGCCCGCTCTCGGTTATAAGACACGTGCTAAGAAGGCTCGTACCGAAAAGATGATCGTTAAACGCAGAAACAGCAAGTAAGGAAGGAGGCAACTATAAATGAGCAGAAGTTTAAAGAAAGCGCCGTTCATCGAAGAGAAGCTCTACGAGAGAGTTTGCCAGATGAACGAAAAGGGCGAAAAGAAGGTGCTCAAGACATGGTCAAGAGCCTCTACAATATTCCCCGAATTTGTCGGACACACAGTAGCTGTACACGATGGCAGAAAACACGTTCCGGTTTATGTAACCGAGGATATGGTCGGCCATAAGTTCGGTGAATTTGCTCCTACAAGAACCTTCAAGGGTCATGCAGGATCAAAGACATCCAATAACGGTAAATAATCGAGAGGGAGGATAACGAAATGGAAACAAAATCAACCCAGAAGCACATCCGCATCTCCCCTCGTAAGGTAAAGATTGTCCTCGACCTCATCAGAGGCAAGGATCTCGGAGTAGCGGTCGGCATTCTGAAGAACACACCGAAAGCCGCAAGCGAACACGTACTGAAGCTTCTCACAAAGGTAGCAGCT
Source organism: uncultured Ruminococcus sp. (assembly GCA_964634795.1). GTDB lineage: Bacteria > Bacillota > Clostridia > Oscillospirales > CAG-272 > UMGS1696. Next base: position 9,695 of record CAZWLL010000026.1, read on the forward strand.
GACGCGGAGAACAACTTCCACATGGATCCCGAAAAGCTCTACGTTTCCGAATGCTTCGTTTGCCCCGGCATGACAATGAAAAGAATGATGCCCAGAGGCAAAGGCTCCGCTGACAGGATTTTAAAGAGAACCAGCCACATCACAATCGGCGTGGCTGAAAAAGAATGAGGAGGCAGTCGATAAATGGGACAGAAAGTTAATCCGCACGGACTTCGTGTCGGCGTAATCAAAAACTGGGATTCCAGATGGTATGCTCCTGATGAAAAGTTCGGCGATATCCTCGTTCAGGATTACAATATCAGAGAATACCTCAAGAAGACCCTGCTGCTCGCAGGCGTTCCCCAGATCGAAATCGAACGCGATAATACAGGTAAGGTTACTGTTTACATCCACTGCGCTAAGCCCGGTATGGTTATCGGCAGAGCAGGTACTGAAATAGAAAACCTCAAGGCAGCTGTTTCCAAGATCGCAGGTCAGCCCGTTAACATCAATGTTATCGAGGTTAAGCCCGTTGATCTCTGCGCACAGCTCGTTGCGGAAAACATCGCATCTCAGCTCGAGAGACGTGTTTCCTTCCGTCGTGCTATGAAGCAGTCCATCAGCCGTACAATGAGACTCGGCGCAAAAGGTATTAAGATCACAGTATCCGGCCGTCTCGGCGGTGCCGAAATCGCGCGTACAGAGCATTACCATGAAGGTACTATTCCGCTTCAGACAATCCGTGCCGACATCGACTACGGTTTCTGGGAAGCTAATACTACCTACGGTAAGATCGGCGTAAAGGTTTGGATTTATAAGGGTGAGGTTCTCTCCGAAGTTGCACGCACAAAGACAGGCGCAGACGAAAGAAAGCCCAAGGACAACAGAAGAGACAACCGCGGTCAGAGAAGAGATCGCAGAGACGGCGCACCCCGTGGTGACAGACCCTTCCAGAAGAGAGACGGTCAGCAGAACAGAGCGCCCAGAGCACCCAGAAAGACAGAAGAAGGAGGAGCTAACTAATGTTACAGCCGAACGGTAAAATCAAATACAGACGCGTTCAGAGAGGCCGTATGAAAGGTAAAGCTTCTCGCGGTAATAAGATCACAAACGGTGATTACGGTCTCGTAGCTCTCGAGCCGGCATGGATTACATCCAACCAGATCGAAGCAGCCCGTATTGCAATGACCCGTTACACAAAGCGTGGCGGTCAGGTATGGATTAAGATATTCCCCGACAAGCCTGTTACCGAAAAGCCTGCCGAAACTCGTATGGGTTCCGGTAAAGGTTCACCCGAATATTGGGTAGCGGTAGTTAAGCCCGGAAGAGTATTGTTCGAGATGAACGGTGTCACCGAGGATATAGCAAAAGAAGCTATGCGTCTTGCAATGCATAAGCTCCCGATTAAGTGCCGTTTCGCAACGAAGGCACAGCTCGAAGAAGAAGTGGAGGGTTAAGCTGTGAAAGCAACAGAACTCAGAACAAAAACAAGCGAAGAGCTGGAAAAGATGCTGAAGGATCTCAAAGGAGAGCTTTTCACACTTCGCTTCCAGAACGCTATAAACCAGCTTGACAATCCCCATAAGATTTCCGACACAAAGAAAGAAATCGCTCGCGTGATGACCGTCATCGCAGAGAAGAAAAACGCATAAGGGGGTAAAGTAAAATGGAAGAACGCGCTCTCAGAAAGACCAGAGTGGGTAAGGTAGTCAGCAACAAGATGGACAAGACCATCACAGTTGCAATCGAAGACCACGTAAAACACCCCGTATACGGCAAGATTATCAAGAGAACATCCAAGCTTCACGCTCATGACGCAAACAACGAATGCGGTATCGGCGATACAGTAGAAGTTATGGAAACAAGACCTCTCTCCAAGACAAAGAGATGGAGACTGGTTCGCATAGTAGAAAAGGCAAAATAAGTCGGTATACACCGACAGGCTAAAATCGGCATAGCCTCGGCTTATACGGGAGAGCAGCGCACGATTGTGCGGCAGCATTAACGTAAAAACCGAAGAGAAGCCGGTTACAAAAATATAAAAACATTTGAGGGTGCGGTCCCGAGGTGATTCGGCGTAGTATTATGCGTCACCGAAGCGTTAACGTCAATAAATGACGTAAGGATACCTGACAGCGGTATCGGCTGCACAGCCGGATGCGGCTCCTCGAATTAGCGTGCCGTAGACGCGCAGTGCGCGTATGAACACGCTCATAAATAAATTCAGGAGGAATCTAAAGTGATTCAACAGCAATCATTAATGAAGGTTGCCGACAACACAGGTGCTAAGGAATTAATGTGCATCAGAGTTCTCGGCGGCACTGGCAGACGTTACGCCAACATCGGCGATGTCGTAGTCTGCGCAGTTAAAAAGGCAAGCCCGGGCGGCGTTGTTAAAAAAGGCGACGTTGTAAAGGCTGTAATCGTAAGAAGCAAAAAGGGTCTCCGCAGAAATGACGGCTCTTACATTAAGTTTGACGAGAACGCTGCGGTTATCGTTGCTGACGACAAGAACCCCAAGGGAACACGTATTTTTGGCCCTGTAGCTCGTGAGCTCAGAGAACATGATTTCACAAAGATACTCTCCCTTGCGCCGGAAGTTCTTTAATGGAGGGTGAATATAATGAAAAAGAAGCTTCATGTAAAGACTGGCGACCAGGTAATCGTAATTTCCGGTAACTCTAAGGGAACTATCGGTAAGGTCATAGAAGTATCCCCCAAAGAAGGCAAAGTAATCGTTGAAGGCGCGAACATTGTAAAGAAGCACATCAAGGCAAGACCCCCGCAGGAACAGGGCGGCATCGTTGAAGCTCCCGCTGCTATGTACTCATGCAAGGTTCAGCTCTACTGCGACAAATGCAAGAAGCCCACAAGAGCCGCTCACAAGATCGACGGCGACAAGAAAACTCGCGTTTGCACAAAGTGCGGCGCAGAGCTTTAATCCCGGAGGTAGACGATGGCTGCAAGACTTAAAGAAGTATACACAAATGAAATCGCTCCCGCTCTCATGAAGAAATTCGAGTACAAGAGCGTTATGCAGATCCCGAAATTCGACAAGATTGTTATCAACATCGGTGCCGGCGATGCCAAGGAAAATTCCAAGGTTATCGATTCCATTATCACCGACCTCACAGCAATCTCCGGTCAGAAGGCTGTTCCCACATTCGCAAAGAAGTCCGTTGCTAACTTCAAGCTCCGTCAGGGCATGAAGATCGGTGCGAAGGTAACTCTCCGCGGCGACAGAATGTACGAATTTATGGACAGACTCTTCAATTTCGCACTTCCCAGAGTTCGTGACTTCAAGGGTATCAATCCCGATGCATTCGACGGCAGAGGAAACTATGCTCTCGGCTTGAAGGAACAGCTCATATTCCCCGAAATCGAGTACGATAAGGTAGATAAGATTCGTGGTATGGATATTTGTTTCGTAACTACGGCTAATACCGACGCAGAAGCAAAAGAGCTGCTCACACTTATGGGCGCTCCGTTTGCAAAGTAAGATAAGAGGGAGTATAAAAATGGCTAAGAAATCAATGATTTTAAAACAGCAGAAGACGCAGAAGTATTCCACAAGAGAATACAACCGCTGCAAGATCTGCGGACGTCCCCACGCCTATCTCCGTAAATACGGTATCTGCCGTATCTGCTTCCGTGAACTCGCCTACAAGGGCCAGATTCCCGGTGTAAAGAAGGCATCCTGGTAATTTTATACTTTGGTGCAGCTTAAATCATCAGTGCAGCTTACAGAAGGCTTTAGTTTCGCTTAAGTCATCAGTGCAGCTAACAAAATGACTTTAATTCAGCTTAAGTCAAGTACAGCTTAAAATGGTTTAAGTGAAGCTTAAAGAAGTATATTACCGCAATAAAACAGAACTGGACTCGTCGGTGAAAAACGCTTTTGAAAACGCTGTTTTGAAAACGCTGTTTTGAAAAACGCGGTCTTTCACCGGTGCGAGCAGTTATATAGTCAATACCGACAGGAACG
>CAZWLL010000026.1:13758-24878 GCA_964634795.1 uncultured Ruminococcus sp.
AAAACGCGGTCTTTCACCGGTGCGAGCAGTTATATAGTCAATACCGACAGGAACGCGCCGCAAGGTGCAGTTTACCATCGGTAGCAGCCGGGCAAAGCTGGAATAAACCAGAACTGCGCGGCAGCAAGAAAAAAATTTACTTGCATGACAGGAGGAAATTATTATGCAGATTTCAGACGTTATCGCCGATATGCTGACCAGAATCAGAAATGCGAATAACGCAAAGCACGAGACTGTTGATATTCCCGCATCCAACATGAAGAAGGCTATTGCTGACATTCTTCTCGCTGAAGGTTATATCAAGAGCGTGCAGGTTATCGAAGACGGCAAGCAGGGTGTAATCAGAATCACACTCAAGTACGGTCCCCAGAAGTCAAAGGTTATTCACGGTCTCCGCAGAGTATCAAAGCCGGGTCTCCGTATTTACTCCAGCTGTGAAGATATGCCTAAGGTTATGAACGGTCTCGGTGTAGCTCTCGTATCTACATCCAAGGGCATCATGACCGATAAGAAGGCAAGACATGAAAATGTCGGCGGCGAGATTCTCGCCTTCGTCTGGTAAGGGAAGAGGAGGTTAACAATGTCAAGAATTGGTAGAGCTCCGATCACGGTTCCCGCAGGCGTTACCGTAACAGTAGGAGAAAATAATCTTATCACAGTAAAGGGCACAAAGGGTACCCTCACATATACAGCATCCCCGAAGATGACTGTAAAAGTAGACGGTTCTGTAGTTACCGTATCCCGTTCAGATGACGAAGCTGAAAATCGTGCGCTCCACGGACTTACACGTACACTTATCAACAACATGATAATCGGTGTATCCCAGGGCTACGAAAAGAAGCTTGAAATCGTAGGCGTTGGTTACAGAGCAGCTAAGGAAGGCAAGAAGCTTACTCTTAACCTCGGTCACTCTCACCCCATATACTTCGAGGAATCCGACCTCGTTAAATTCGATGTTCCGGACGCAAACACAATTATCGTAAAGTCATACGACAAGCAGGTTTGCGGACAGATCGCAGCGGAAATCCGTTCCAAGAGACCGCCTGAACCGTACCACGGCAAGGGTGTTAAGTACTCCGGAGAACACATCCGCCGCAAAGCCGGAAAGACCGGTAAATAATGAAAGGAGACGTAAACAATGGTTTCAAAGAAGGATAAAAACGCTCAGCGTCTTAAGAGACATACAAGAGTACGTGGCAAGATTTCCGGAACAACCGAACGTCCCCGTCTGGCTGTTTACCGTTCAAACGCTAACATCTACGCTCAGATCATCGATGATGTTAAGGGCGTAACACTTTGCTCCGCATCTACCGTTGAAAAGGATTTCGACGGAATCGGCTCCAACAAGGAAGCTGCTAAGAAGGTCGGAAAGAAGCTTGCCGAAAAGGCACTCGCAAGCGGCATTACAGAAGTTGTATTCGACCGCGGCGGTTATATTTATCACGGACGTGTATCGGAGCTCGCTGCAGGCGCAAGAGAAGGCGGACTTAAGTTCTGAGTTCTGTTTTCCGCGTACAGCGCAGAAGGCCGGTTTGTACACTGTTTAATTAACAATGCCGCACCGAAATAAGGTACGGACATTCCTTAAAAAATTAAACATCATATCTGTCGAAAAAGGCGGCAGTAGTCATGCTTATGTATGGCTAAAGAAAGGATTAATAATGGCAAAGAGATTCAATCCCGAAGGGCTCGAACTTAAAGAAAAGCTCGTCGTAGTGAACCGTGTATCCAAAACCGTTAAAGGTGGTCGTGTAGCACGTTTCGCAGCTCTTATGATCGTCGGCGATGAAAACGGTCATGTAGGCTACGGTCTCGGTAAGGCTGCTGAAGTTTCCGAGGCAACAAGAAAAGCAATCGAAGACGCAAGAAAGAATATGATCGAAGTATCCCTCAAGGACGGTACAATTCCTCACGAGATTCTCGGTGAGTTCGGAGCAGGCAAAGTGCTTCTTAAGCCTGCCGCAAAAGGTACCGGTATTATCGCCGGCAAAACCGTACGTGCGGTAGTTGAACTTGCGGGTATCAAGAATATTCGTTCAAAGTGCCTCCGTTCAAACAATCCTACAAATGTAGTTAAGGCTACATTTGAAGGCTTAAAGGCTCTCAGAACCGCTGAAGAGGTTGCAAAGACCCGTGGTATTTCTGTAGAGCAGATAACAGACTAAGGGAGGTTTTAAGTAAATGAAAGTTAAAGTAACACTTACAAAGAGCCTCATCGCAGCTAAGCCGAATCAGAAGGCTACAGCAGCGTCCCTCGGACTCGTTAAGATCGGTGACTCAATCGTTCACGAAGCCGGTCCTGTAATAGACGGTAAAGTAAGAGTTCTCTCTCACCTTGTATCCGTGGAGAAGGCTTAACGCTCTCCGAAAATAGAATTAAAATTAATATTTCTTAAAAGGAGGATTAACCATGAAGCTCCATGAACTTTCACCGGCTCCGGGATCTGTAAAAGAAAAGTTCCGTAAAGGAAGAGGTGCAGGCTCCGGCAACGGTAAAACAGCAGGTAAGGGTCATAAAGGACAGAATGCCCGTTCAGGCGGCGGCGTACGCCCCGGATTCGAAGGCGGACAGCTTCCCCTTTACAGAAAGCTTCCTAAGAGAGGCTTTAAGAACCACTTCGCAACAAATTACGCTATCGTAAATGTTTCCGTACTTGATAAGTTCAACGACGGCGATACAGTAAACTTCGAAAAGCTTAAAGAAGCTGGAATCATCAGCAAGCCCCTCGACGGTCTTAAGGTACTCGGCAACGGCAATGTAACTAAGAAGTTAACCGTTGAAGCATCTGTTTTCTCTGCATCTGCAAAAGAGAAAATCGAAGCAGCCGGTGGAAAGACCGAGGTGGTATAAGTGTTCGAAACGCTGAAAAACGCTTGGAAAGTCGCTGACCTCAAGAAAAAGCTTATATACACCATGATCGTTATCGTACTGTACCGCGTTGGTACGGCGATTCCGATTCCGTATGTAAACTCATCCGCTCTTTCGTCCTCAATGCTGGCGACAGGCGGTTCGATTTTCGCATACCTTAACATTTTAACAGGTTCCGCGTTCGCTAACGCAACCCTGTTCGCACTCGGAATTAACCCCTACATCACTGCGTCCATCGTACTTCAGCTTCTCTGTATCGCTATTCCTTATCTTGAGAATCTCTCAAAGGAAGGCGAAGAGGGCAGAAAGAAAATCGACCAGATTACCCGCTATGTAACAGTAGGTCTCGGCCTCATCACAGCTATCGGTTATTATCAGCTTCTGAAGTCCTACAGTCTCCTCGTAGACACAGGCTTCTTCCCGGCTCTCGTTATAATAACATGCTACTGCGCAGGCTCGGCTCTCGTTATGTGGCTCTCCGAAAAGATTAATGAAAACGGTGTCGGCAACGGCATTTCCATCATACTTTTCGCAAACATCGTATCCCGTCTTCCTTCATTCGTATCTCAGATTTGGAATCTCGTATCCGGTAAGACCTCGTTCACAATCGGCGGCAATTCCGTTACGGTTCCGATTTGGGCCGGCATTCTCATTACTATCTTCGCACTCGCTCTCGCTGTTGCTATGATAGGCTTCATCGTTTGGATGACAAACAGTGAAAGAAGAATTCCGATTCAGTACGCTAAGAAGGTTGTAGGCAGAAAGGTTTACGGCGGTCAGTCGTCCAACCTTCCTCTTAAGGTTAACATGACAGGCGTTATGCCTATCATCTTCGCATCATCCATCTGCTCCATCTTTCCTACAATTCAGATGTTCGCTAACCCCGTTGAAGGCTCCTTCTGGGACAAGTTCTTCGATATCTTTGCCACAGACGGCGTTCTCTATGCGGTACTTACATTTATACTCATTATAGCATTCGCTTATTTCTATACATCGATTTCTTTCAATCCTATAGAAGTAGCTAATAACTTAAAGACAAACGGCGGCTCCATTCCCGGTATCCGTCCCGGACGTCCTACAGCTGAGTATATCACAAAAGTTCTGTCCCGTGTAACATTCATCGGCGCGCTCCTGCTCTCCGTTGTAGCTGTTCTTCCTCTGATTCTCAACTTAATCTCAGGCGGCAACTTAAGCGGTCTCGCATTCGGCGGTTCGTCCATCATCATTGTAGTAGGTGTAGTTCTCGAAACTATCCGTGAAATCGAAGCTCAGACAACGATGCGCCACTACAAGGGATTTCTTGAATAATTAATCTGATAGGTTAATTTAATAAATGAAAATGAGCAGTCATTCGGCTGCTCATTTTTTGTTCTTTACGGAAAATTTATATTTTATATATGTAAATTATAAAAAAATATGGTATAATACTACGGTTAAAGAATTTGTAATAATAGGAGAGAATATGGCACGTAAAATCAATCTTATACTGCTCGGAGCTCCCGGTGCCGGCAAAGGAACACAGGCGGAAATTATTTCCGAAAAATTCGGAATTCCCGCAATATCAACAGGACAGATGATTCGTGAGGAAATAGCCTCCGGCAGCGAGCTCGGCGAAAAGGTTAAATCCTACACATCAAAGGGCGAGCTTGTTCCCGACGCGGTTGTTATCGACATTATCAAGTGCAGACTCGCAAAGGATGACTGCGCAAACGGATTTATTCTCGATGGATTCCCGAGAACAGTTCCGCAGGCGGAAGCGCTCGACACAATGGGAGTTGAGATTACCGATGTAATCTCAATTGAGGTTCCCGACGAGAAGATTATGGACCGTATGAGCGGCAGAAGAGTCTGCAAGAAGTGCGGCTCGACATACCATACAGTCTATAAGCCTTCACCGAACGGCGAAAACTGCGAATGCAGCGAGCCTCTCACAAGACGCGCCGACGATGATCCCGAGGTTGTAAAATCACGTCTTGTAGTATACCATGAACAGACAGAGCCTCTTAAGGATTTCTATAAATCCAAGGGCCTGCTTAAGATAGTCGTAGGACAAGAGGAGCTTAAGGACACAACAGCCCTCACATTAAAAGCTCTCGGCGAATAATCCGGTATACAGAGGATTATTCTCAAAGTAAGTAAAGGATGCACTGAACAATTCGAAATTTTACGCGGCAAGGCTTGAATCCGCATGCTTTCCGCAAAAAAACAACATAAAATCAGTGTTTTCTTAAATTTTCGGATATTACATCGAATATCGATGATATCAAGAAAAAATATACAGGAAACAGAGATGGCATCATGATTATCGTAAAAACACCGGAACAAATTAAGCTTATGAGAATCGCGGGACGCATTACGGGCGAGGCACTTCTCCTCGGCGGAGAAATGGTAAAGCCCGGCGTATCCACAAAGCAAATCGACGACAAAATCAGACATTATATTGAAAAGTGCGGAGCTAAACCGTCATTCCTCGGCTACGGCGGATTCCCCGGCTCGGCGTGCATTTCGATAAACAAGGAGATTATACACGGTATTCCGTCGGCTCACAGAATTATCGAAGAAGGCGATATCGTTAAAATCGACGTCGGAGCTTATATTCACGGATTCCACGGTGACAGCGCGAATACATTCGGCTGCGGAAATATTTCGGATGAAGCGAAAAAGCTGATTGAGGTTACAAGAAAAAGCTGGGAGCTCGGCGCTGAGGCAGCCGGCAAAGAGGGAGCGCGTATAGGCGATATAGGAGCCGCTGTGGACGGTTATGTCGTTGCCAACGGTTTTACTACCGTTAAGAAATACGTCGGCCACGGAGTCGGACAGGACCTTCACGAGGACCCCAACGTTCCGAACTACGGTACCGCAGGACGCGGCGCGAGACTTTGCAGAGGTATGGTAATAGCTATCGAACCGATGGTAAATGTCGGACGTCCGGAGGTAAAAGAGCTGTCTGACAATTGGACGGTTGTGACAAAGGACGGTTCGCTGTCCGCTCACTACGAGCATACAATTGCAATTACGGCAGACGGAATCGAAGTACTCACAAAGGTTGACTGATGCCTCAAAACAGAAAAATAAAAATACCGTCAGTCGGTGATTTGGTCCGCTCGACTCAGGGGAGAGACCGATACCGCGTCTTCCTCGTAACGGAAACAGACAGCGGCAATAAAACCGCTCCGATAGTCATAGCGGACGGCAGACTGCACACCCTCAGCGATAAAAAACACAAAAATCCACGCCATTTGCAGATAATAAAACCGTCTGTAATATTGCACAGTGAAAACATCGAAAACGAGCTTTCGGATGTGCAGGTATACGAAATTTGCGAAAAATGCGAATTTTGAGGAAAAATATAAAAAATTATCTTGACAAATTGCGAGTAAAGAACATATAATATTAAGACGGTGTATTTTTCACCGAAATATTTCTGCGATCAGGGAGGAAAAACTGTTTGCCGAAGGATGACGTTATAGAATTTGAAGGGGTTGTGGTTGAAGCACTTCCGAACGCTACCTTCAAGGTCAAGCTGCCGAATGATATGATCGTTACAGCGCATATTTCGGGCAAGCTGAGGATGAATTATATCAGGATACTACCCGGCGATAAGGTCACAGTGGAAGTTTCGATATATGACCCGTCCAAGGGAAGAATCACTTGGCGTACAAAGAACTGAGCGGGTGCGCCTATATAAAACGAATGCGGGTTAAACCCATTCGAGCTCGGTAAAATAAGAAAGGTGGTAAAATACTGTGAAAGTAAAGCCTTCCGTAAAGAAAATCTGCGAAAAGTGCAAGATAATCAAGCGTCATGGCCATGTTATGGTCATCTGCGAGAATCCCAAGCACAAGCAGAGACAGGGTTAAAACTTTAAAGAGAGGTGGAAAACGTAAATGGCACGTATATCCGGTGTTGATATTCCGAATGCAAAGCGTGTAGAAGTCGCTCTGACCTATATCTACGGTATCGGTCCCAAGAGCGCAAAGAACATCCTCGCAGCTACAGGAATCAATCCTGACACAAGAGCTAAGGATCTTACAGAAGATGATATCGCTAAGCTCCGTGATGAAATTGAAAGCCACTACACAGTTGAAGGTGAACTTCGCCGTGAAGTAGCGCTCAACATCAAGAGACTTGTCGAAATCAACTGCTACCGCGGAATCAGACACAGAAAAGGTCTCCCTGTTCGCGGACAGAGAACAAAGACCAATGCGAGAACCAGAAAAGGTCCCGCTAAGACAATCGCAAATAAGAAGAAGTAAAGGAGTGAGAGGATTTAATGGCTAAAGCAGTAAAGAAGGTCATCAAAAAGCGCCGCGACCGTAAAAATATAGAAGCCGGTCATGCGCACATCCGCTCGACCTTCAACAACACTATCGTTACAATTACTGACGTACAGGGCAACACAGTAGCATGGTCGTCTTCCGGCGGACAGGGCTTCAAAGGCTCTCGTAAGAATACTCCCTATGCAGCTCAGACAGCAGCTGAAGCAGCAGCAAAGGGCGCTATGGAACATGGCATGAAGACTGTAGAGGTTTATGTAAAGGGTCCCGGCAACGGACGTGAAGCGGCTATCCGCGCTCTCCAGACAGCAGGACTTAACATTACTCTTATCAAAGACGTAACTCCGATTCCTCATAACGGATGCCGTCCGCCTAAGCGCAGAAGAGTATAATAAGGAGGATAAGAAAACATGGCAAGATATACAGGTCCTTCCTGCAAGCTCTGCCGCAGAGAAGGCAAAAAACTGTTCCTCAAGGGTGATCGTTGTCTCACAGACAAGTGCGCAGTAGCACGTCGTACAACAGTTCCCGGACAGCATGGCGCAGGCCGTAAAAACGTAAAGGAATACGGACTCCAGCTCAGAGAGAAGCAGACAGCTCGCCGTTACTACGGTGTTCAGGAAAAGCAGTTCCTTAACTACTACGAAATCGCCGACAACAAGGAAGGCGTAGCAGGTGAAAACCTCCTCACAATTCTTGAACTCAGACTCGACAATATCGTATACAGAATGGGTCTCGCATCCAGCCGTAAGGAAGCTCGTCAGTTCGTTCGTCACGCACACTTCACACTCAACGGCAAGAAGGTTGACATTCCGTCCATCATCTGCAAGCAGGGTGACGTTATCGCGCTGAAGGAAAAGAGCAAGGGTTCCGAAAAGTTCAAGGCTCTCGCAGAACAGATGGAAACAGCTGTTGTTCCGAAGTGGCTTGAAGCTAATACACAGGATCTCAGCGCAAAGGTTGTAGCTATTCCGAAGAGAGAAGACGTCGACTTCCCGTTCGAAGAACAGCTCATCATCGAACTTTACTCCAAGTAATAACCTGCAGTGGGAGAATTGCCGGATTAAAACGGAATTCCTCTGGGCAGTTATTACGATTCCGCGGAGGCAAAATCTCACATACATTTTGCGAAAACCTATTATATTCCGAACAAGAATACAACAATGTGGATTTGGCAAAAATCATAGACGGAGGGTTATTATTTAATGATAGAAATAGAAAAGCCGAATATTGCGACTATAAATTTAAGCGAAGACGGAAGAAACGGAAAGTTTATTATCGAGCCGCTTGAGAGAGGCTACGGTATTACCCTCGGAAACTCACTGCGGAGAGTGCTTCTCAGCTCACTGCCCGGTGTTGCCGTAACATCCATAAAGATTGACGGTGTACTTCATGAAATGACAACCATTCCCGGTGTCAAGGAAGATGTTCCCGAAATCGTATTGAATGTTAAGGGCATAACAGCCAAGCTGCATTCGGACGGACCGAAGACTGTCGTTATCGATACGACGGGCGCTTGCGATATTACCGCCGGTGATATTAAGCAGGATTCTGACATTGAAATTCTTAACCCTGATTTTCACATTGCAACCGTTGAAAACAATGTACGCTTTTACATGGAGCTGACATTCGATCACGGAAGAGGATATGTTTCTCAGGAAAAGAATAAGCAGCTTTATCTGCAGAACAGTCAGGGTGTATCCGCACCTATAGGCACTATATTTACAGATTCGATATACACTCCTGTTCATAATGTAAATTATACAGTAGAAAACACACGTGTCGGAAGCAACACAGATTATGATAAACTCACACTCGAAGTGCTCACGAACGGTGTAATACTGGCTAAGGAAGCGATTTCTTTAGGAGCCAAGATACTCAACGAACATCTCAATTTGTTTGTCGATTTATCCGATGAAGCAAAGAATGCGGAGATCATGGTTGAACGCGAGGAAACTGTAAAAGAAAGAGTCCTTGAGATGACCATTGAGGAGCTTGACATGTCTGTGCGCAGTTTTAACTGCCTGAAGCGCGCCGGCATCGATACCGTTGAAGATTTGATCAACAAAACCGAGGATGAAATGATGAAAGTCCGCAACCTCGGTAAGAAATCACTTGAAGAAGTTATTCAGAAGCTTCATTCTCTCGGCCTTGACCTTAAAAAGGACGACGAATAATAAAGCCGACTTTAATCCTTTGAGACTATAAACTCTGCTAAAGGTTAACAGTGAATAACCGATTAAACTAAAAACCAACATATTATTGATACATGTTGCCATGAATATGGTGACAACAGTTTTGCAAAAGGAGGACATGGATCATGCCCGGTACCAGAAAACTCGGCAGACCTACAGCGCACAGAAACGCTATGCTTCGCGGCATGGTAACATATCTCATTGAAAACGGTTCAATTGAGACAACAGTTACCAGAGCAAAGGAAGTACGCTCTCTTGCCGAAAAGATGATAACCCTTGGCAAAAAGAATACACTCGCAAGCCGCCGTCAGGCTCTTGCGTTCATCACCAAGGAAGACGTTGTTAAAAAGCTCTTTGACGAGGTCGCTCCGGCTTATGCTGATAGAAACGGCGGTTATACCCAGATTTTCAAGCTCGGCCCGCGCCGCGGTGACGCAGCTGAAATGGCTATTATCAAGCTCGTTGATACAGACAAGAAGGCTGACTGAGCAGCTCAGTATTAATTAACGATAATTCCGCGTATTGCTTTCGTAAGAAGCAGTGCGCGGTTTTTATTTACAGATAGTTTTTTATGATTTTCAAATAAATCTATTGACATATTTAACTAATTAGGTTATAATCAATATATTAAATTTATACTATATTTTCGGAATTTAATCTGTAAAATTCTCCGAATTGATGTTATTTGGATAACAAAAGTACCGATAGTCAATTGGACAGAGCGTCTTAATTCCCGAATATATCTGATTTTATGAAAGGTGTCCAGAAATGAACAAGAGATTTGCCGCCATTATCGCAGCTGCCGCTATGCTTATGCCCGCTGCCTTGACATCATGCTCCGACTCTGAAAATACAATATTAAGCCACGCTACCGAAATTAAGCTTACGGGTGCGACAGCTGAATGCGCAACCGAAACCGTATATATCAGCGAAGACAATAAAATTACGATAACAAGAGCGGGTACATACGCAGTATCCGGCACTTTAAACGACGGTCAGATTTACGTAGACTGTGTTGATGCGGGACAGGTTGATCTCGTATTAAACGGTGTCGACATCACAAACAATGACGGCTCATGCATCGTTATAAAGAACGCTACCGAGGCTGTAATCACGCTGTACGAAGGAACAGTAAATACGCTTACCGACGGTGACAGCTACACCTTTGAGAAGGCGGGAGATGACGAACCCGACTCGGTTATTTTCTCGAAGGAAGATCTTATAATGAACGGCACGGGTAAGCTTGTCGTAAACGCCAACTATGCGGGCGGCATTTACTCCAAGGACGGCTTAAAGATTGACGAGGGTGAATATCAGATTACCTCGACAACACACGGCATAAAGGGCAAGGATTACCTCACAATCAACGGCGGTACGATAGATATACATGCAATCGGTGACGGAATCAAGTCCAACAATGTCGAGAGCGAGCTTGTAGGCTACGTTGAAATCAACGGCGGTACGCTGAATATTTACTCAGAGGATGAAGCTATTCAGGCTGTATCGAGAGTGACGATAAACGGCGGCAACATTACCGTACAGTCACTGAACAACGGTATCAAGTCCGCGGGTGACATTGAATTCAACGGTGGTACAGTTGCGATAGACGCTCAGGACAATGCTCTCGATGCTGTGAACATTGAGAAGAGCGACGAATGCACCGTTACGGTTGACGGTACACCTTATGTCGAGGGATAATGTCGCGGGATAATGTTCAGCTTAGCAGTAAAGGGATAAACCCGCTCCTCGAGATTTTCCTTCTTTAAACATCAAAGATGT
>CAZWLL010000026.1:24978-27417 GCA_964634795.1 uncultured Ruminococcus sp.
ACCCGCTCCTCGAGATTTCGGCTTAACGGTGAATTCAAATAAACTTCAGCAGAGCGGAGAAGCGATATATCCGCGTTTGTGAGCTTTACCTCAGCGTTTGACAATTCAAAGTATAAAATACGGCTGTGCAGGTATGAAATTAGCATAGCCGTATTTTTATGCCTACGTTTTAGCAGACGGGATGTTTGGGTGCTACGAGAATAAATGTTAACAAAGTGTAAACTCTACAAAAAACACTTGATTTTTTTCTCAAATGGGATTACAATATGAGCATAAGGTTAGCAGTCAAACGAACTGAGTGCTAAACCTTCAAAACAGTAAATTACAAGTTTATCATAGAAAAAGGAGATTATAATTATGACACTCAAACCTCTTGCAGACAGAGTAGTTGTTAAATTGGTAGAAGCAGAAGAAACCACAAAGACAGGTATCGTTCTTCCCGGCGCAGCTAAGGAAAAGCCGCAGGTTGCCGAGGTTATCGCAGTAGGTCCCGGCGGTGTTGTTGACGGCAAGGAAGTTGTTATGACCGTTAAGGTCGGCGACCGTGTAATCACCAGCAAGTACGCAGGCACAGAAGTAAAGTGCGACGGTACCGAATACAATATCGTAAGACAGAGCGACATTCTCGCAATAGTTGAATAATTCAAAGTATTTATAATTAATTTAGTTAAATCGAAGGAGATGTACATATATGGCAAAGGATATTCTTTACGGAATCGAAGCAAGAGACGCTCTTATTAAAGGCGTAGACAAGCTCGCAGATACAGTTAAAATCACACTCGGCCCGAAGGGCAGAAACGTAGTTCTCGATAAGAAATACGGCACACCCCTTATCACAAACGACGGTGTTACAATCGCTAAGGAAATCGAACTTGAAGACGGCGCTGAAAACATGGGCGCTCAGCTCGTTCGTGAAGTTGCTACAAAGACAAACGACGCTGCAGGCGACGGTACAACAACCGCTACACTTCTCGCTCAGGCATTCATCCATGAAGGCATGAAGAACGTTACCGCAGGCGCAAACCCGATGGTAATCCGTAAGGGCATTCAGAAGGCTGTAGATACCGCTGTAGCATCTCTTAAGGCTGCATCCAAGCCCGTAAGCGGCAAGGAAGACATCGCAAGAGTAGGCACGATTTCCGCAGGTGATGAGGTTATCGGTACTCTTATCGCAGACGCTATGGAAAAGGTTACGGCTGACGGCGTAATCACAGTAGAAGAATCCAAGTCCGCTGAAACATACAGCGAAGTTGTTGAAGGTATGCAGTTCGACCGCGGTTATCTGTCACCTTACATGGCTACAGATACAGACAAGATGGAAGCTGTTCTCGATGACGCTCTTATCCTTATCACAGATAAGAAGATTTCCAATGTTCAGGAAATCCTTCCTCTTCTCGAACAAATCGTACAGGCCGGCAAGAAGCTTCTTATAATCGCAGAGGATGTTGAAGGCGAAGCTCTTACAACACTCGTTCTCAACAAGCTCCGCGGTACATTCACATGCGTTGCTGTTAAGGCTCCGGGCTTTGGCGACAGACGTAAGGAAATGCTCCGTGATATCGCTATCCTCACAGGCGGCGAAGTAATCTGCGACGAACTCGGTCTCGAGCTCAAGGAAACCACAGTTGACCAGCTCGGCCATGCTCGTCAGGTTAAGGTTAACAAGGACAACACAATCATAGTAGGCGGCGCAGGCGATTCGGAAGCTATCAGCGGACGTATTTCCCAGATTAAGGCTGCTATCGAAACAACAACATCAGATTTCGACCGTGAGAAGCTCCAGGAAAGACTTGCAAAGCTCTCCGGCGGTGTAGCCGTAATCAAGGTAGGCGCTGCAACCGAAACCGAAATGAAGGAAAAGAAGCTCCGTATCGAAGACGCTCTCAACGCAACACGTGCTGCTGTTGAAGAGGGTATCGTAGCCGGCGGCGGAACAGCATATGTAAACGTTATCGACGATGTAGCCGCTCTTCTGAACACTGTAGAAGGCGACGAAAAGACAGGTGTGTCCATCGTAGTTAAGGCTCTTGAAGCTCCCGTTCGTCAGATCGCCGAAAACGCAGGCTTCGAAGGCTCCGTTGTAGTTAACAACATTAAGGCATCCGGCAAGAAGGGTTACGGCTTCAACGCATACACAGAAGAGTATGTTGATATGATTGAAAACGGTATCGTAGACCCGACAAAGGTTACACGTTCCGCACTCCAGAATGCAGCTTCCGTAGCTTCCACAGTTCTTACAACCGAAGCTCTCGTAGTAAGCAAGCCCGAACCCGAACCGGCACCCGCAGCAGGCGGTGCAGGCGGAATGGGCGGAATGTATTAATCCCTGACGGATTAAACCCGAACAAGCTAACTGAACAATAAATAATGGGGCGGCAGCCGTGGGAGAAATCCCGCAGCTGCCGCCCTTTTCTGCCTTTTGCGGGAAAGAACCGAGCT
>CAZWLL010000026.1:27517-30520 GCA_964634795.1 uncultured Ruminococcus sp.
TCGGCTTCTGTTTCAACTGCTACTGTTTCTCCGGCATAACCTACAAGGAGAGTGCAGAAGTAAAGTGACTTAACGTTTGTGTTATCGAAGTCGGAAGCGAGTGAAAGTGTACATGTGTGGTTACCCTTTGTGAGGTTCATGGTGAGACCTGTCCAGTACTGATCGCTGTACTGATCTTCGTCTACGTAATCATAACCGATGTAAATGCATTCGCTGTCGTCGATTTGAACATTGGTGGAGCGGAGAACGCTCTTTGACCATGCCATAAGGTCGAAGCCGATGTTGTAAAGACCGTCTTCACTAACCGAGAATTCGATTGTGTAGTTGCTGAGTCCGTCTGCCTTGAGGTAAACGTACGTGAAGCCGTTGCCATCACCGTAGTGAGCGTTTGTTACACCGTCACCGGGATACTGTTCTGCGAAGCTGATTTCGCTTGCGCTGTCAACCCATTCGGGGTATTCGTCAAGCTGGCTTACGAGGTCCTTCGATACCCACTCTGCGGATGCGGATACGGGAACGAGAAGAAGAACGCAAAGCACAGCAGCCATAATAATGCTGAGATACTTTTTCATTTTTTTCCTCCGTTTAAATAAAATATTATTGTATCTTAGACACTAATAATATATAACATTTTCACAAAAAAGTCAAGAGAAATTTACGTAAACGATGCAAAAAAGCAAAAAACATCCGCACGATATGTATGTACCGTGCGGACGAAAAATTCAATTTGTTATTTCACTTAATGTAAGGTCGCTCGGTTCAAATTTCATACCGCCGCTTTCATATATTACAATCGGAAGGGATTTGAAAGTCATGAACAGAGCGATTATCATAAGAAAGACAGATGCTGTTATACTCACAGCTTTTTTATTTTGCACTATGCGGTCACCTCCCGTTATAAATCAAAAGTCTGAATTTTTTAATTATGCTTTTTGCTTGTCAGGTATGATAAGTCCGTATGAGCCGGCGTTTCTCTTGTAGACTACGCACATCTCACCGTTTTCGGCATCTTCAAACACGTAGAATGAATGTCCGAGGAGATTCATCTGCAGAATAGCTTCCTCGGGAGTCATCGGTTTCATGAGGAATGTTTTCTTCCTTATCTCGAAATCGCCTTCTTCGACAACGGGCAGGGAATCGCCTGCGGCTGCCTCAGCTGCGGCAACCTCCGCTGCGGCGAACGAGTCTTTCATTCTCTTTTCGAGTCTTGATTTGTTTTTGCGTATCTGACCTTCAATCAGGTCAATGCATCTTGTAAGGGCATTCTTGAATTCCGATGAGCTCTCCTCCGCGCGGAAGAGAGTGCCTCCGACTGAGATGGTGACCTCCACACGAAGCTGATCCTTGTCTTTTTTGACAGTTACAGCCGAATCAGCGCCTTCGGGGAAATATCTGTCGAACTTAGCGAGCTTCTTTTCCGCAAGCGCTTTCATATCATCGCGAATCGATACTTGTTTTCCGATAATGTTGATATTCATGGTAGTACCATCCTTTTTTGAGTATTTGCCGATCGGCTTTTCCCTTTCGGCATTTTTATTATAACAGATTTAGCGGGGGAAAAATACATACATATTGTAAACAATTGCCCAATAACATCAAGCGAGATGGTGATAATTATGTTCAATAACACCATACACAAAAATCACAAAGTTATCACCCGAGCGCCCGAAAACGCTGAAAACGGATGAATATCGATTGAATCTGTGAAAAATGTGCAAAAAAGTTGAATGAATCAGCGCAAGTGTATAGAATGCACATGGTATGGCGGTGATAAATGAACATAATTTGGAGCTAATTATATTTGACACACACGATATATAATGCTATAATGATTAAAGCGATTAAGACAGACAATATTATAATGCATATATATAAATTTTAAAAAAGAAACAGAAAAGTGAGGCATAATATGCGAGAAAAACTGAGATGCGCCGTTGTAGGCGCGACGGGAATGGTCGGTCAGAGATTTCTGACTCTGCTTGACAATCATCCGTATTTTAAAGTTACCGCAGTTGCCGCCAGCGCGAGAAACGCGGGAAAGACGTACGAAGAAGCCGTGGAAGGACGCTGGAAAATGAGCGTTCCGATTCCCGAAAGCGTTCGTGATATGGTGATTTTCGATGCTTCAGACGTCAAAAAAGCGGCCGAAGTATGTGATATGGTATTCTGTGCCGTTGATATGCCTAAGGACGAAATAAAGGCTCTTGAAGAGGCCTACGCGAAGGCTGAGCTTCCCGTTATATCGAACAATTCGGCAAACCGCTGGACAATCGACGTACCTATGGTAATTCCGGAAATCAACCCCGAGCATCTGTCGGTAATCGAGAGTCAGAGAAAGCGTCTTGGCACTCAGCGCGGCTTTATAGCGGTAAAGCCGAACTGCTCGATTCAGAGCTATGTTCCCGCGCTCACTCCTCTGCGCAAATACGGTATCAAGCAGGTTCTCGTAACGACTTACCAGGCAATATCCGGTGCTGGCAAAACCTTTGAGGTATGGCCGGAAATGGTTGACAATATTATTCCGTACATCGCAGGCGAGGAAGAGAAGAGCGAAACCGAGCCGCTTAAAATCTGGGGCGAGGTAAACGGCGGAGTTATAATTTCCGCGAAGGCGCCTGTTATAACAACGCAGTGCATAAGAGTTCCCGTAAGCGACGGACATACCGCGGCGGTATTCGTATCGTTTGAGAACACGCCGCCGAAGGAAACGATTATCGAGGAATGGAATACCTATTCCGGAATTCCGCAGAAGCTCGGACTGCCGTCCGCTCCCGAGAAATTCATAACCTATTTTGAGGAAAACGACAGACCGCAGGTAAAACTCGACCGCGGATTATACGGCGGTATGGGTGTGTCTGTAGGCCGTCTCAGAGAGGACAGCATATTCGATTATAAATTTGTGGGAATATCACACAACACGCTCAGAGGAGCTGCAGGCGGAGCTGTTCTTATAGCAGAGCTGCTGTATCGTCAGGGATATCTGAACTGATGTCGGCGGATAAA
>CAZWLL010000027.1:0-28834 GCA_964634795.1 uncultured Ruminococcus sp.
AATTAATTAAGGCTAAAGAAAAAGAAAACGCAAAGAAGAGGAAAATTAAATTTGCGATCGGAGCTTTGATAATAGCAATTATTACCTTTTTCGAAATTAATGCTGTTGTTTTGTCGGGACGGAATACATATGATTCCGCTGACGAAATGAAATCGGACTTAGAGGGTACGTATTCCCACTATAATGACAATGGTGAAACAAGAGGCGTGTATTTTATAAAGTGATTATGGAAGAGTCTCCTTCGAATCAAACCGCATCAAGGCTATCTCTCCCTATAAAATTAAGCAACCGATAAATATAACTATTTGTCGAATGAGGAGGGCAAAATGAGTACGACTAATCAATATGACTGGGTTGATTTTTATAAAGAATTGGCATCAAAGCTTCTCCTTTATAAAAATGACAGAAAAGAACTGGTAGATAAAGTTCTGAAAATATACGAAATAAAGAGCGCCGAGAGTTCATTGAAAGATTTCAAGTAGCTCAGCTTTGAAGCGTGGCGTTATTCTGAAGAAGTAAAACAGGCACAGGTTGTATTTGCGTGAATAAATCAAAACGACAATTCAACAAGCATGACATCACTATATATCAAGGAAACGAAAAATGAAAATCAAACAATATATGCAGGTGGAATTAAAAAACGGAAAGAAGGCTGCAATTGTTGAGGTTCTGTCAAAGGACACTTTTATCGCAGATATTGGAGAAAATGAAACCACATGGGATACCATTTTAATCAAGAAAAGTGAAATTAAAAAGGTTATTGATGACCACGAAACCGATTGACCACAAAGACGAAGCCCTTGAAGCAATGTGCGAAGCTGTCATTACCGCTCTTGAAGAATGGGTAGTCTTCATATAATTATCCTCATTTATTTTTCATCATTTTTAAGTGTACTGTAAAACATAACATTCAGCGTACCATCTTCGTTTACCACATTGCTTGACGGATGAGACTTAAAGTCTTTTTCCGTTCTCACGTCATTGACTAATGTACATTTTAACCAAATCGTTAAGAGCCGGTCTCTTGACAAAATGAGATGCCGGCGGTATACTGATACTACATAATCACATAGTGTTGAGGTGCAAACATGATGAAATATGATATTGCCGCTTACATATGGCCTTCTTACACCGGAGACGAAAAAAGAACTCGGATTTTCTGGGAAAAAGGAATCGGAGAATGGCAGTCTGTACAGAGCGCTGTATCGAGAGTGCCGGGGCAGAAGCTTCCGCGTGTACCGTTATGGGGATATCAGAATGAGGCAGACCCCGCTGTGATGGAATTCCAAATCGGCGAAGCGCTTCGGTACGGTGTAAACGTCTTTATATACGACTGGTACTGGTACGATCGAAGACCGTTCTTGGAACAATGTCTCGACAACGGTTTTCTCGGTGCGAAAAACAATACCGACATGCGTTTTTATCTGATGTGGGCAAACCACGATGCGACCTACCTCTGGGACAAGCGAAACACGGATCTTAATGAGGTTATGTGGTACGGTTCTCAGCCGCGCGATGAATTTGACCGTGTATGCGACCGTGTAATTGAATTATACTTTACGAAACCGAATTATTATAAAATCGACGGCTGTCCTGTTTTCATGATTTACGATGTATGCAATCTGATTCGAGGTTTGGGCGGCATCGAGAATACAAAAACGGCGATTGCGTCGTTCCGCGGCAAAGTGCGTGCCGCGGGATTCCCCGATCTCCATTTGCAGCTCACAATTTGGAGTGAAGGTGCGGTCAATTTGAGCGGAGTGGACAGCGGCAGAACAGGCTCCACGCGAGATATCGTTCCCGAACTTGGCTTTGACAGCATGTCGCACTACCAGTTTGTCCATTTTGTGAATTGTAATCGAACCTATGCCGAGGTTCTGCCCGATGTACGCCGCGAATGGGAGCGAATCGACCGTGAATACCATGTACCGTACTTTCCGCACGTGACGGTCGGATGGGATAACAATCCTCGCTATACCAGACTGGTTGGACCGATATTACGCGACAACACACCTGAGCAATTTGAAGCAGGACTGCGCATGGCAAAAGAATACGTTGACACGCATGAGCTTCCCGTGCCGCTTGTCACCATCAACAGCTGGAATGAATGGACAGAGATGAGTTATCTCGAACCTGATGATGTATACGGTTACGGATATCTTGAAGCTATTCGCCGTGTGTTCTGCGAGTAAATTCTGCAAATTTCGAAAAAGCCGTATTCTTTCGATATCAAATCCCCACATAGTTAAAGCAAGAAAACTGCACACCAAAGTAACGACAAGCTGCCTACCGTAATGATTTACGGAAGGTATCGTTAATGTGGTGTGCAGTTTTATTCAGTGTTTTTTATGTATAAAACGGCTTCTTGTTTTAATCTCGCCTATTACCATTTTGCCGAAACGTTATGGAAGCCTGTGCCGATGAAGCCGACCTGTGTGAAGTCCTCAGGATTGTTGCGGATGATGTAGTCGATGTATGTCATAACAATTTCCGCAGTGAAGCGATAGCCTGCCGGATTCAGGTGTCCGCTTAAGAAGAAATTCTTATGGAAAAGCTCATCGTATACAGGGCCATCGTGATATAAATCAATCACGTATGTGAACGGGAATACTTTTGCAATCTCGTGCAAAAGCGCCGCATGTGCTGTTTTTTTAGCATCCCGATCCGCACTGTCACCGCATTCACGCGGCATTGTCATGAGGAAAAGACGCGATTTTTCCTCTATTGCGCGATATCTCTGGAGTATCTTTCCATAGTAACCCGCGAAGGTTTCGGCGTTCTTTTCGCAGTCATCAAGACAAATGTCCGCTGCAGTACCGATCGGCTGGTTTCTTCCTATCAAATCGTTCACTCCGAGTGCTACAATGTATGCCTGGCTCGCATATGTCGGGTTCCAAAAGTCCTTAGACTGTGCAAAACTGTCGCAGTATTCGCTTGCCGTCATGCCGCCGCGAGAAAAGTTGTATACCTTGCATCCAGCAGCACGTGCGATGTATTGCCCCCATGAGTATTCAAATAAATCGTGATAACCGCGCTGTCCATCCTCCGTAAGCGACTCAAACTCGCCTGATGACAAACTGTCACCGATGCACGCAATCGTGCGAAAAATCGATGTAAATCCTCCGTCCGGTTTGATACAGTCAAGCGGCTGTTCTCCCGGATTCGCATAATACCGACGCATATCCATATATGTATCCTCCCGAATGTTGTTTTTTCTGACAGTATATCAGATTCACCGCTGTTTGGCAAGTGATATTACGATATTTTTATAGGCAGGTTTAAGCGATTAATTGGATTCCTTCACAAAACAGTACCGCATGAGAAGATTTTGTGAAATTGTGCATTTGTTAATGACATAAAATTTATATTAAAATATTTTTTTAAAACATATTTACAGATATATAAAAATATGGTATATTGATAGTGTTGCATTATAATATTATAAATAAAAAAAGTATCATATTTTACATAACACATTCTTTCTGTTTAGCATGTACAATGAAAAGGAGTTGCGTAAAGAAACTAAACTCATTAATCTATAAATTTCCAATGGAGGTAAATCATATGGAAAAATTACGTATAGGCATAATCGGTACGGGCGGAATCGCGCATGCACACGCAAACGCGTACAAAGCGTTTGATGATGTTGAGGTTGTAGCAGGTGCGGATATTATTCCCGGTAAGGCTCGTAAATTCTTAGATGAATTCGGCTGGACTGATGCCGCTGCATACGAATCCTGTGAAGAACTGTGCAAGCGTGACGACATAGACGCTGTATCCGTCTGCACGTACAACAGTCAGCACGCAGTCTGCGCAATCATGGCACTGGAATCGGGAAAGCACGTATTGCTTGAAAAGCCGATGTGCGTAACACTTGAGGAAGGTCTTAACATCATGCGCGCGGAAAAGAAGAGCGGTAAAATACTGACTATCGGATTCCAACCGCGTTACAACAACAACTGCAAAAAAATTAAACGAATCGTTGAATCCGGTGAACTCGGCAAGGTATACTACGTTCAAATCGGAGGCAGCCGCCGCCGCGGTATTCCCGGAAGCACGTTTATTGAAAAGGACAAAGCTGTATTCGGTGCAATCGGCGATCTCGGATGCTACTCTCTCGACCTTTCTCTCAACTCCATCGGATATCCGAAGCCGCTGTCCGTATCTGCGTACACGAGCGACTATTTCGGAAAAAATCCGAAGTATTACAATGAATCTAACCGTTTCTCGGTAGACGATTTCTCCGCGGCGTTCATCCGTTTGGAAGGCGACATCATCCTCGACTACCGTATGGCATGGGCAATGCACATGGATATCTGCTCCGACTTTGTGATTCTCGGTACCGATGCAGGTCTTAAAGCAACAGCTCCCCGTCCGAATCCGCTGTGGGGCTCCATCATCGACGGCAGTATTGCCGGTCTATACCTCATGCACGACCAATGCGGAGAACCTGTCACAACTCCGCTTTCTCTTGAGTCGACGAATTACAATATCTTCCAAATGAAGGTCCGTGATTTCGTAGATGCCATCAAGGAACACCGCCCTGCACCGATTCCGACGAGCCAAATCATTTACAATCAGGCAATCATTGACGCAATGCTCATCTCCGCAAGAGAACATGAAGAAGTAAAAATCGAGATTCCCGAGATATAAAAACATAAAAGTTTTACAGTTTATAATACTTTATAACAAACACAAACACCTGCGGTATGCTGATTACAGTTACACCGCAGGTGTTTTTTATGTTTGAAAGTTGTAAAATTGACATTATCACTGATGTCGTAATTTGCTGTTTTATAATGTAATCTTCCCTCCTGCCGGGCAGCATACCTTCTCGTTGTTGCAGGTAAACCACACATCGACTGCGGAAGGATTCTGTACGGAGGTCAAATCAATGGAGAAACGCAATCCCATCACAGCATTTCTATAGTCGACAATTTCAATGTTTTCGGCATACCACACATCGTCTCTTCCGCCTGCCTTTTTGCAAAACTCCTCCATCATCGACCAGTTATCATCGCGCGGAAATTCAAAGCTGTGTCCCCAAATGTAGAACAGACGGCTCTTACCCCAACGATCCGCTTCAATGAAGTCATCCCACTTTTCGATGATACCGCCGTTATGGTGGCAGGTAGGGTGCCATTTCATAAAATCCTCGGGCATATCGTACGCATTTGTCGCTCTTGTAGTGCGGGAGTATTCCATTCCCGCGGTGCGGAAAATTCCAATCGTACGCTCGTCATAATCACCGAACGGATATGACATACCGCGCACAGGATAACCGCACGTTTTCTCAAGTGTACGGCGATCCTCTTCAATCTCAAACAAAACCACACCGCTGTTCTGCATAGTAGGAAACGGATGGCTCAGTGTGTGACATGACACTTCAAAACCGTCGTAACGCTTGTGAAATTCCTCGACATTTTCGGGAATATGAAGCTGTACATTGCGTGAATTGATGTGAAACGTACCGCGTATGCCGTACTTGCGAAAAATTTCCGTTAATCTTGCGTCCTCCTTTGGTCCATCGTCATAGCTCATTGTGAGGCAGTGTGTTTTGCCACCGGGGAAAAGATTGCAGCGAATGATATTCATATGCTTTTTTCCTTTCTGATACGCCCGCTCTCGGCGTTTTTCGGTAATTATATAACGAAATAACATGTATGTCAAGAAGAAATCATTCAGCTGTTCGTATAAACATCTCGGCAAAAGAATTTTGCTGAAGATAAAAAAGAATGAGTCCGAAAAAATTCCGAACCCATTCTCTTATGCTTTATGCTTGGATATTTGTTTGTTAATGCTTATGGAACTATCTCACAAGCATTAACAATAGATTATATTAATCTGCAGCGTTTAACTTTAACTAAGATTAAATCTGCAAAAGCGAATTTGCCCAATAAAGGGGATCTTACTTGATGAACTTTTCGAATTCGAAGTAGCAGTCGTAATCTGCTTCTACGTAAATTTCATCCCATGAAACCTTTGCAAGAGTAACACCGAGGAAGCTCTTTGCATTGAGTCTGTGCTTGCCGTTAACAAGTGTAACATCATATGGGCATTTTGAAGCTATACGTGTGAATTCAAGAATATCGTTTGTGGTTATAAGTTCAACCTTGTATAAATACTTACTGTTGCAAATCATATGAGTACCTCCTAATCAACAAATCGTATCAATTATGATTTATTACCTTGACAGGGTTTAAATCTCTTTTCCCCCCTGCCGCATATTATTATACTCACTTTTTTTTCAAAGTCAATAGTCAAAATAAATGTTCTCCGTATTGACCGTTTATCGAATCATGGACTAAATTCTGCTTGTTGATTTCGCACAATCCAAATGTATCATTTTTGTGCATGTGGTACAGCTGACGGTAGTACACCTCATTTCGTCTTGCGAACATAAGTTTATCTTGCGTTGAGTATCATTCGCTGAGCATGCTGTCTATCAGGTTTCCGTATTTGTCAATCAGATACGCGGTATCATCCTTGCTTTCATGCCATACATTGGTTTCATTCCATATAATGTCCCCGTCATAACCTTTGCACGCCAATGTCAGCAGCTCACCTTTTTTTATTACCGTTCCTTCAGGGAAGCAGTACACTTCCCCACCGCGATCCGATGTAATGAACCAGCCTGAAATATCGACATCGTAATCGTCTTTATTCTTAAGCACAACTGTTTGGCTGTCTTTGGAAACGCTTTTTATTCTAATATCTGCGCCTGCCGACTCGGTCTTATAATTTTCGAATTTAATATTACCGTCTCTCTCTATTGTCAGTAAAATACCGAGATTGTAATCCTCAGTTACCAAAACCTCACAATTGTTATTCTCTAAAAGCTCTAATACCTTCTTATTTGCCGAACGTTCTTCTTCATCTGTAGATGTACTTATTACAGCGTAGCTCGGTTGTGCGGCTTCAATAAATTCCTCAGACGTAGCATCCTTTCTGCCGTGATGTCCTATTTTAAGAATATCGCACTTCACTCCCATTTCGCTTTTCAGAAGTGTTTTTTCTTCATCGTCTTTCATGTCACCCGCAAATAAAATCGTAACTCCGTTCACGGTAAGTCTCAGGACTAATGAATTGTTGTTATCATCGGTTGAGTTATATTTTATCGGTCCTAATACTTCAAAATATACTCCTTCCGCAGCCTCAACCACTTCGCCCGGATCAAGTTTAACGAGATTATCGTCTACCGCAGCTCTTTCCAAAACATACATATCTCCGCATATTGACGACGAATATGCATGCTTAATTTCATAAGCTTCATGTATATATGTGTATCCGCCTATATGATCCCTGTCCGGATGCGTCAGAAATACTCCTTCTAAGCACTCAACACCGAGAGAATCAAGTGCGGCAAGTGTATACGGAATCGATTCGCTTGTACCCGTATCTATCATATAATAATTTCCGTCTATATCGATAATTATCGAGTCCGCTTTTCCTACATTAACAAACAGAATGCTTACATCGTGTTCACCGTAGGTCTGTATACTCTTCCAATCATCCTTCACTGTCTTATCTTGATGTTCGGACTTAACCTCCGCAATTACGTCGGTATCTGTGCTTGCGGATTCCGCATTTTCCTGCGTTTCACCCGAACACGAAAAAAGCAGCAATGAAAACATTAACGCTATAATAATCGAAATATATTTCACTTATCAATTCTCCAAATCAGTTAATAGTGCGAGCTTACATACAATCGAAGCCGCCTCTTCACGTGTCAGCGGTAAATTCGGCTCAAGCATAATACTGCTGTTCCCTTTTGAGATTATCCTATTTTTTATACAATATCGCACGCTGTCTATTGCCCATGATGAAACCGAATCTTTATCCCCATACTCTATATCAACATCTTTCGCGTTATCCGTACCATAACCGAATATAGAACAAAATGAAGCCGCTATTTTATATCCCTGTTCACGAGTTATAATATTGTTCGGTGCGAATCTTTCTTTGTCAACACCGTTAACCAATCCTATTTGCCTTGCCCATTCAACATACGGAGAGTACCATAAACCGGGCTGAACATCAGAATAGCTTGTTTGGGTATATAATGAGGTATCAACACCGCATAATCTGCCTAAAACCGTAACGAACATCGCTCTGGTCAGGCTTGATTCGGGTGCGAATTTGTTTTCTGACACACCGTTAAATAATCCGTTTGTATATACATACTTAACGGCATAGTAGTCTTTATCAAGCCTCGAAACATCATCAAACGGTATCTGTGTTTCGGAATATACGGGTAACGAGTCGGTTATCTTAATTTGACGGATTTGACCATCATCGGAATTCGGTGAATCGGTAATGTTATATTCGAGTACATTTTTATATATAATCGAGCCGTAAATAGTTTCATTTTCTTTACACTTGTATATTACACTTCCGTCTCCGCTTTCAATATCTATCGCCAACACTTCATTCGGTGTGTTGACGTAAATTTTATCATTATAAACCGAAACTCCGGAATAAACACCTATCCAATACTGGGTTTTATCATTGTCAATGTACCATTTTTCGTTGAAAACGAAGATTTCTTCTTCGGTATCCGATAAATTAAAATCGCATGACTCGAGCGCGCTTTTATCTGTATCGATATAGTACCACTTACCACTTGAATAATCCATACGCGATGTTATGCTTTTCCATGCGGCATTTTCATATGTTTTCGCAGTACAAAGGTATCTGCTTGTCCACCCGCTGTGCTTGTGTTCTGCGTTTTTCATTTCCGCATCGGTTAAAAGAAAGTAATCATGCTGCGCTGAACCTTTCCTATCGGGAGTAGGATCATCGAAAACAATATCCACATGATACCATTCGCCGTCGATATTAACTATATTCCACGAGTGATTCATCTCGGATGAGCTTACCGTATATGCTTCAATTCCGAGTTCTCGCATTACGGCAACATAACAGAGCGCATACGCCTGACATATTCCTTTACGCTGTGTCAGCAGATGATATGCGTCATATATTGTCATATCGGTATCATACTCAAATGATGCCGTGAAATAATCATGTACCCACAATGCTTTTTCCACATCGGTCATATGAGCATCAACCTGCGAAACAATATAAGCAAGTTCCTTTTCGTATTCCGCTTCAGCCTTTTTTCTTTCTTCCGAATTCATCGAATACAGAAAATAAACTCGTGTAACGTATTCGGTATTATCGGCATTGGTGTAGTAAAATTCTATTCTGTTATCCAGAAAGAAAAATTCCGGTGAATTCAAATACAAATCATAGAATATGCTGAAAATATCATCTGTGCTTATATTGTAATCACTCAGTTCAATATATTCCTCCCCCTCATCGATTGCTTCGTACATTGCTTCATATATCTCAGCGAAATTGTCTATCTGCATACTGAGCGGGGTTGCGGAATACTCATTCCGCGCATAAACGGCAGTACCGCAGCATAGCATTAAAACCGTACAGAAAACAAAAATCAGGCATACTGTTGTTTTCAAGCCTTTAAAAGTAATTTCAGACTTCAAATTATTGTACTTCACTCCTTATTAATATGGAATATCTCTCATAAAAACCATATAGCCGAACCTTCTGATAAGAAAGTACGGCTATACAACGGTTAATTACATTAGCTTATCTGAATTCATCGATAAGAACATGCATATCTCTTACAAGGTCAGGTACATCAACGGTTCTTCCGCACTCAAATGCAAGCCAACGGTCGTATCCTGTGCTCTGAATAGCCTTGAATATATTCTTATAATTAAGCTCTCCTGTACCGGGCTGGTTTCTTCCGGGGTTATCTGCGATATGGAAGTGACCTATCATATCGATGTTTTCGGTAATATTGCGTATTACGTTACCTTCTGAAATCTGCTGATGATAAATATCGAAAAGTAATTTGCAGTTGCTGCTGTCTACAGCCTTGAGCATCTTTATAGCTTCGTTTGTTGTAACAAGGAAGTATCCCTTATGGTTTACAAGTACATTTAACGGTTCGAGGACGATCATAATGCCTTCTTCTTCGGCAATATGTGACAACTCGGAGAGAGTTTTAACGCAGATATCAAACTGCTCCTCACGTGTTACATCGAATCTCTCATTGCCTGTAGTAGCGATTATGTTTGGAACGTTCAATGCTTTTGCTGCGGCAACAGATTCACGGAAAGCCTCGATAAATGCTTTTCTTGTGTCCTCCCATACCATTCCGTGATGCCACTGAATGGTATCCTGGTATTCGGGATTGGTCGACTGAATAACGATGGCAGTTGATGTTACACCTGTTTCATCAAGAACTTTCTTTGCTTTATCAAAGTCAAGTCCGAGCCAACCGAGCTGCTCTACGCCGTCAAATCCGTAACGGTATCCGAGTTCGACTCTGTTATACCAGTCTGAACCCCACCAACCGCCTGCTGCTGAAAATTTCATACTTTCTTCCTCCGTATTTTAATTTAAACTGATTATGAAGCCTCTGACCTAATATTGCTTTCTGCGAAAAAATATACTGAAGTCTTTAATCGCATAAAATCGATTTATTCAGAGTATCCTTAGTAATTATAATGATTTTATAATATATTGTTCGTTTTGTCAAGTACTAATTATTTAAAATGTATCATGTTGATACTCGATTTTCGCTTACATCCGATTATTGGATTTAATCGTCCGAATATAAATTTATTGTGTTGAATTTTCATCCCGCATACGTTATAATAAATATATTATAAATTTAGGACTGATTTTATATGAAGAAAAAAATAATCACACTTATATTTCTGCTTTTGACACTTATGTGGATGTGCGTGATTTTCAGCTTCTCATGCGAGAACGCATCCGAATCATCGGAATCATCGGGAAGCTTTATCGAAAAAATCGCATCTGTTATAATCAAGGATTTCGATACGTTCTCAGAAGAAGAAAAGACTGTATTTATTGAACGTTATGAACACTTTACCAGAAAAGCCGCGCATTTTACGATTTATGCTATTCTCGGAGCTTTGTCGTTTACGACGGTATTTTCATATTCATCTGCTTATAAAAAATCCTATTTTATCGCTCTGATTATCGGTGCTTTATATGCGGTTTCAGATGAAATTCATCAATATTTCGTTCCGGGCAGAGCGTGTATGATAAAAGATATGCTTCTTGACAGCTGCGGAGTTGCTTTCGGTGCCGCGGTCATTCTTCTGTTCGTGTTTATCATTCGAAAAAAACATTCCAAATCAATTAAATCATAAAAATATATTTCATTAAGGGAGAAAAACATGATTAATTTATCTGTTAATTGGGCTGACAAAATCGGAACAATCAAACCCATGCACGGTGTAGGACAGCCTCCGTTTGCGGGCTGTGACTTTTCCATGCTTCACTATCTGACAGAAGCAGGTATTCCCTTCTCACGTCTTCATGATGTAGGCGGTATGTACAGCAGCGGAATTTTTGTTGACATTCCGAACATATTCAGAAAATTTTCCGCCGATCCATACGATCCCGCTTCGTATGATTTTACATTTACCGATTTATTAATGAAATCTATAGTTGACGCCAATGTTGAGCCGTTTTTCCGCTTAGGCGTTTCCATCGAAAACTACACATATATCAAACAGTATCGTTTAATGCCGCCGTCTGATCCGCTGCAATGGGCTAAGATTTGCGAAGGTATAGTCCGTCACTATAATGAAGGATGGGCAGACGGATTCCATATGGGAATAAGATACTGGGAAATCTGGAACGAGCCTGACAACTCTCCCGATATTCCCGAAAATATGATGTGGTGGGGCAGCGACAAAGATTATTTCAATCTTTATGATGTAGCGTCCAAAC
This sequence comes from uncultured Ruminococcus sp., assembly GCA_964634795.1. Lineage (GTDB taxonomy): Bacteria > Bacillota > Clostridia > Oscillospirales > CAG-272 > UMGS1696. Next base: position 11,800 of record CAZWLL010000027.1, read on the forward strand.
ATCTCAAGGAGAAATTCCCCGATATTAAAGTAGGCGGTTACGCAAGCTCAGGCTTCTACGCTATTATTGACAAAAAGAAAAGTCCGGACGGTACTTGCTCTCGCAGAATGCAGTATTTTGTTGACTTCTTCGATAATTTTCTCGACTACATAAAATCGCACAATTCACCTATTGACTTCTACTCATGGCACAGCTACGGCAGTATCAAGGATACAATGGAATATTCCGATTATGTCAACAGCGTGCTCACAAAAAACGGTTATTCGGATATTGAGCAAACCTGCAACGAATGGAACTGTGAACCTGACCAGCGCGGCACTCTGCGTCATGCGTCAAATACTGCAGGCATGATGCTCGCAATGCAGGATTCAACGCTCGACAGCGCAATGTTTTACGATGCGCGTTTCGGCACGTCGATTTACGGCGGATTATTTAATCCCCTGACACGCAAGCCTTTCCCGTCATACTATTCATTCATGGCTTTCAATGAACTCTATAAATTAAAGAATCAGGTTCGTGCCGCATTAACATCGGACGTTGAATGCTATGCATGTGCTGCTCTCGGAGATAATGGCTGCGGTGCTATTCTTATTGCAAACCCAACCGATACACCCGATAAGTTAAAGCTCGACTTATCCGACAAAAATATAGAATCCGTACGAATTATCACCGAGGGCAAAATCTGGGAAGAAACCGATCTGCCGGACACTCTCGATGCATACACCGTACTGCTAATTAACGTTAAATAAATATAGTACTTCACACTGAAACAAAAATACGCAGATGATTTTACTCACCTGCGTGTTTTTGTTTATTCATTCACACATTTTTACAAGGTCGGGTATGCATTCCTCGAATTTAACGCTGTACCAGTGTTCCTTGTCGCCCATTGTGTGCTTTATGCTGTCGACAGTCATATTTACCGCTATTGTTTCGGCTTGTAAGAGATTTTTATCTCTTAGTATAGCTCCGAACATAGTAGACGCAAACACATCTCCCGTTCCGTGACAGCTTATCGGAAGATTTTCCGAAAAATACGAACTGAACGTTCCGCTTACACTGTCATAACCCATGACACCTTGCTTATCGGGGTGCTCTGTATATCTTACACCTGTAATTACTGCCGTTTTCGCACCTGTTTCGGTAAGTTTAATTAATGTCTCGCGTATGTAACATTCATCATATGTTCCGTATTCACGGTATTCTTCACCGAGTAAAAGCGCGGCTTCCGTAAGATTCGGCGTTATAATGCTTGCCTTCTTGCACAGCTTGCGCATTGCAGTAACAATACTGTCATCAAATCCCGTATACAGCTTTCCGTTATCCGCCATAACGGGGTCAATAAACACAAGAGGCGGCTCAAATTCATCAATGAAGTTTTCTATCATTTCCGCCTGTCTGGGAGATCCGAGATAGCCTGTATAAATACCGTCGAATTTTAATTCCTCACGCTGCCAATGACTTGTTATCGCCGGAATATCTTCACTTAAATCTCTGAATGTCCACCCCTTAAATCCGCCTGTATGCGTAGATAATATTGCTGTCGGTATAACAGCACATTCGACGCCCATTGCGGAAATTATCGGAAGTGCTACAGTTATCGAACACTTGCCGAAGCATGAAATATCCTGTATTGTTACTGCTCTTTTCATTTATACTCCAATGCTATATCATATGATTATAACATCACCGCACAATATATCATTTGTGCGGTGATGCTTTCAGAAACAAATTATTTTAATTCTGTGCTGTTAAAGAGTACAGCTAACGCCGCCCTTGAGAGCTATTTCTTTTATTTCCTCTCCGGGCAGTTTAACCTTAACGGTCTTATCTTTTTCGGAACAGAGCGTAAGCTTTGTTACCTTGCCGTTCTTCCATTCAGCCGATACTGTGATATTGCCTCTTGCCTTAAGGTTTTCGAAGCTTCCCGAGATAGCATTCGGAAGTGCGGGAAGAAGTGAAATATATCCTTCATGGCTCTGCATAATCATTTCACCGATACCTGCGGAACCGCCGAAGTTACCGTCAATCTGGAACGGCGGATGTGTATCGAACAAATTGGGAAGAGTTGAACGTGTAAACAATGCTCTGACGTTCTCGTATGCCTTGTCTGCTTTTCCGAGACGAGCAAACAGGTTAACAAGCCAAGCTCTCGACCAACCTGTATGACCGCCGCCCGATGCAAGACGAAGATCCAAAGTCTTCTCAATAGCTGCGAACAATTCGGGTGTGTTGCGGCTGATTTCAGCTGACGGATACAAAGCAAACGCATGAGAAATATGTCTGTGACCGGGTTCTGTTTCTTCGTAATCCTTGTACCATTCCATGAGCTGTCCGCGTGCGCCTATGCTGAGCGGAGGCATCTTTGCGCGAATCTCACGTGCTTTAGCTGCATTTTCGGGACAAATACCGAGTATATCTTCTGTTTCGGCATAGAAGTCAAACAATCCGCCGACAATTTCAACGTCCATTGTAGGAGAAATCGCAAGTGTTATACGCTTCTTTTCTCCGTTGACTTCTTTAAAGTAACTGTTTTCGGGAGATGCTGACGGGCCTGTATGCATATATCCGTCTTTTCCTTCAAACATATTATCAAAGAAGAATTCGGCACATTCGCGAATGTATTGATATGCAGTATTTCTGAGGAATTCTTTGTCTTCGGTATAGAGATAATGCTCCCACATATGATATGCAAGCCATGCACCGCCGAGAGGCCAAAGTCCATGGAGACCGTCCGCAACAGCGGCAAACTGATAGATATCAGACAAATGGTGAACTACCATACCGCGAGTACCGTAGTTTTGGGCAGCAAATTCCTTACCGCCGGGAAGCAGATAGTTGTTCATATAATCGAACAGAGCGGATGTGCATTCGCTTATGTTAGCTTCTTCGGCATGCCAATAGTTCATCTGAAGGTTAATGTTTGTATGGTAGTCAGATGACCAAGCGGGAGTAAGTCCGTCAGCCCATACACCCTGCAGGTTAGCGGGAAGTGTGCCAACTCTGCTTGAGCTTACAAGCAGGTATTTGCCGAACTGCCAATACAGTGCCATCAAGCTGTAGTCGTGCGCATCGGGATCATTCTTAAGTCTTTCGATACGCTCACCTGATGTGAGAGATGAAAGCTTTTCATCTTCATCAAATGATAATGACGAGCGGCTCATTATAGCAGTGAAATCAGCTATATGCTCTTTTTTGAGCTCATCATAGCTCTTCTCGGCATTCTTCAGAATGTTATTCTTTGCCGCATTAAGATCATCATATTTGAACGATGTTACTATGCAGAAATAAAGCTCTATATAGCCTGCGTTCTCTATGCTGATTCCGTTTGCGGAAGCCTTTGAAATACCGTCTGTTTTAATTTTCGCGCATACCTTAAACTCATTCTCACCGTAAATAGTCTTGCAATGAGCTTCGAGAGTGTCCGATGTGTATGTTACGGACAATGTATTTTCACGAGTAAAATCTAAAGCCGCGGAGAACTTTTTGCTTGCGGAATATTTCAGACAAATAAGTGATGACGGGTATGAAGCAAAATATTCTCTCTCATAATGTGCTCCGTCCTTATCATAAGAAATATTCAGCAAACCGTTGTCAAGGTCGAGGTCGCGGTGATAGTTTTCGCATTCATCATTATCATGAAGCTTCACATTCACTATTCCCGCATACTCATATGATTTAATACGGAAAATATAATCTTTGAAGTTTGCCGCTGCCCATGCATCGGCTTCTTCTTCCTTATCGTTAAGGAAGAGTTCGCGTAAATATTTGATTTTATCCGCAAAGCCTTCAACAGTGGTGTTCATCTTTCCGCCGGACCAAACACTCTCTTCGTTAAATGTCAGCTTATCGGAAGAAACACCGCCGAATGCCATCAAACCTGCTGCACCGTTACCTACGGGAAGTGCGTTATCCCATACATTAGCAGGATTCGTAAGATGAATAATTGATTTGTTCATGTCGCATTTTCTGAAATAAATCAGAAATCCTCCTTGAATAATATTGAATACGCTTAACCGTAAACACGAACTTACGGCTAACATGTAATTCTATGTTTAGTATAAAATAATTTTATCTTTATGTCAATACATTATTATTATTTAATACAGTCATTTTTATCACATTTATTTATCGTTTTTAGGTTTAATCGATGCCAAAGGATTGTTATTCATTGCTTCTTCCATGTGTTCGTCTGACACATGAGTATAAATCTGGGTTGTGTTGAGCTGTTCGTGTCCGAGTATATCCTTTAATACACGTATATCTACATTTCCCGATTGATACATAAGCGTAGCGGCAGTATGACGAAGCTTATGCGTTGAGTAATTCTTATATTCAAGTCCTGCCTCGCCTAAATACTTCTTTACCATCCATTGTACCGTCTTCACTGATATTCGCGTACCGAGGCGAGATAAGAACATCGCTTTTTCACCGTGATTTTTTACCACTGCAGCTTCTCTAATCGGCATATATGCACTTATGGCGCTTCGGCAGGCGTCATTTAGATACACGATTCTTTCCTTCGAGCCTTTTCCCGTAACCTTCATCATATGCATTTCATTATCGAAATCAGTCAGATTAATTCCGCACAGCTCGGACAGACGCAAACCGCAGTTTAAAAAGATTGTTAATATGCAATAGTCCCTCTCCCTGGTCTTTGATTCCTTATCATTCGTGACACTGTCGAGTAGTTCTACACACTCATCCAGGCTCAAATGCTTAGGCAGCTTTTTAGGCTGCTTCGGACCTTCTATGTTTGATGCGGGATCGTTTTCGAAAAGCATAAGTCTTGCGGTACAGTATTTATAAAACTGCTTTATAGCCGACAGCTTTCTCGCTCTCGCACCGGTTTTATTATCACGTCCGTTTTTCACATATGATAAAAAAGAATATATGTCGGTACTTGTAACGGAAGCGAAAAATTCGGTATCAAGACCTGTAATATCGATTTTGTCAAATTCTTCCCCTTCAAGCGGAAGTGAATTTTTCATCGCTACAAGATACTTTGTGAATGTTCTCAAGTCGAACAAGTACTCTGTAACCGTTTTTTCAGAGCATCCCTGCACGACTTCCTTGTAATTTGCGAATCTCTTAATTAATTCGGGAAATTCGTTTCTGAATTCTGTATCATTCATTTTTAAACCTTAATTTCAACTGTTATTTCTTGATTTTTCCATATCTTATTTTCGCTTTCAAAATGCAGTATTCTTTAATGTTTTGATAGATATATTGTAAATTTTCGCATTATCGTCTTGTATTCAAATGAAAAAAACAATAAAATATATATAGTAACCTGCTGGCCCTAACTGCATCTTACGCAAGTCATTTTATGGAGAAAATATGAAGGATTTTTGGAGCGAAAACTCGAAAATTATCGGTAAAATAATACTTAATCAATTCGGAGCTACATTTCTCGGCATCATGGTAATTACTGCCGCATCAGCTGCTCAGAGCCAAAAGGCTTGGCTCATGCTGTTTGCAAGCATATTTGCCTCTCTTTTCTACCTTTTTTTAATTTATAACGTAATATGGGAAAAAGGCGGTCACGACAGAATAAAAATCGACGGCGGCCGTGCCGTTCGCAAACCTCTCAAGGGTCTTTGGATTTCTTTGATGGCGAATATTCCCAATTTTATATTGGCACTTATTGTACTGATTTCAAATCCGTTTAAGGCATCCGGTGCCGAATGGGCTGTTACGCTTAACGTAACCGGACGAGCACTTTGCCTGCTTTGGGAAGGAATGTACGCCGGTCTCGTATCGTACTTCTCACCGAACAACCCGATTATTCATTTGCTTTACATATTCCCCGCGATTGCTGTCACAACCTTCGGTTACCTTCTCGGTTTGAATAACAAGAGAATTCTCTCTTTTTTCGAACTGAAGCAGCCTAAAAAATAATTATATCAATCAAATTACACTTCACAATAGTCATAATGCTCAAGGCAGCTGCAATTGTAAATTGCGGCTGTCTTTTTGAAACGGTGTTATCATGTCGATTAAAAAAAATATACTTTCAGCATTGAAAAACATAAAAGCAAAAAACATAATAATATCCGTTGTCGGATCGTGTATTCTCGCATTTGGTCTGTATAATGTTCACTCCATCTCCTCCGTTACGGAAGGAGGTGTACTCGGGCTGACATTGCTCATACATCATTGGCTGAACATTTCACCTGCGATAAGCGGATTTATTATGAATGCCGCATGCTATCTTCTCGGATGGAAAATTCTCGGCACAGAATTCATAATATACTCTCTTATTTCAAGCATCGGCTTTTCCGCAAGCTACAAAATATTCGAATTATTCCCGCCCGTATACCCCGAAATTCAAAATCATCCTCTTGCCGCGGCGATAATCGGTGCATTATTTGTCGGAGTAGGTGTAGGACTCGGCGTCAGAGTCGGTGCGGCGTCAGGCGGAGACGATGCTTTGTCAATGTCGATATCACATGCCACAGGATGGAAAATCGAAAGAATATACCTCGTATCCGATCTTATTGTACTTGCCGCCTCTCTCAGCTACATACCGTATCAAAAGATACTGTATTCACTTGTTACCGTTATTATCTCAGGTCAGCTTATCGGAATAATATCGCGTGAAAAAGCTTCTATTTCGATTGATGATGAACCAAAGATATAATCTTCTCGGCTATATCACGTGAAGCATACGGATTAACATATTCTCTTTGCGCGGCAAGCATCTTATCCGTTTCCGTTGTATTTTCGACGAGCTCAACCGTTTTTAATACGAGATTCAGTGAATTATCATCATGAATTGACATACCGTGAGAAGTAAAATAACGTATATTTTCGGTTTCGCATCCGGGAATGGAATTTATATGAGCAATCGGTATACCGAATACCGCTGCCTCAGTACTTGTAAGGCCGCCTGCTTTTGTGAATATAGCCTCCGACGCGCTCATGTATAATTCAACCTTGTCCGTAAAACCGACTATTTCCGCCGAATGAGCAAACTCATCCGTCATTTTCGTTTCAAGCTCACTGTTGTGACCGCAAATCACCAACGGTATATAATCCGTTCTCTCCACAATAGCACGGGTGACATCAAAAGCGTCCCCCGCTCCCATACTGCCGGACATAACAAGGAAATATTTTCTGTTTATATCAAGACCGAGTTCGCTCTTAGCTTTTATTTTATCTGTTTTATTATTGAATTTCTTTAATACCGGTATACCTGTCGGAAGCATTTTGCTCTCCGGCATTTTTTTTGCCGCGTATATCTCCGTAAATTCATTGCCGGGAGTAAAATAATAATCCATTTCCGTATCCTCCCAAAAAGGGATACAGGTATAATCGGTCACTATGCCGAAACACGGAATATTAAGTCTGCGTCTTCGTTTCAGGTAAGTCAAGGTTTCTATTGGATACAAATGCGGAGAAACAATCGCATCAAACTTATTTTCTGTTATATATCGATACATCTTCCCCGCACCGCGATGATTTGCGTAGTAAATTACTGATTTAAATTTCGGTGTAGATATAACATCCGCAATATGATACACACATCCGAATAATTTCGGTACACGCTGAACCGCTTTTACGTATATATAAGACGATGCGTCTTTTATGAAATGTGTCTCGGTAAAAACAGCGGCGTCGACAACCTCTGCGTCCACTCCGGAATCCGTTAAAGCTTCGTAAACCGCTTTTGCCGCGGAATTATGCCCTCCGCCCATGCTTCTTGAAAGAATCAGTACCTTCATTTGTCAACTCCTATATCAATTTCCCTCATGAAAACTTCTTTATTATTTCAATAAATATTTCTCCGTATTTCGCTGCTTTGACCTTACCTACTCCCGATACCGTAAGGAGCTCTTCTGTGGTTTTAGGCATAACCCTGCACATATCGTATAGAGCCGAATCGGGAAAAATAACATATGCGGGAACCGACAACTCTCTGGCAAGCCTCAGTCTTTCCGTTTTCAATTGCTCGAGAAGACCACCGTTCTGCATACTCTGATTTTCAGCAAACCTTTTTTCTTTTCCGATAACCTTATCAATATCTGTCTCTTTCTTCATAAACACACGGCCTTTGCCGAGCAGAAGGTCTTGTGCTTTTGTCGCTGTTGACAGCACCTTATACTGAGAATTGCCGTCCACATGAATATAACCTTGTATTCTCAGTGCATCTATCACGCTTCTGATGTATTTTGCGGGACATCCCTTCATTGTTCCGTATGACGATATAGCGTCAAGTCCGTGTTTTTCAATCTGTTCGTCCATTGATCCGCGAAGAATATCGGTTATAGTAGTACTTCCGAATGTATTATCGGTCATAGCTATACAAGTGAGTATTTTACGTGAATCCTCCGTGATGTCTTTTATCTCAAAATCAGCTGTGCAGTTGGAGCAAGAAGAACACTTTTCACTTTGAGATGTTTCACCGAAATACTCGAGAAGATAGTTCCTGAGGCATCCCATTGTTTTGCAGTAATCCGTCATTTTTTCCAGTCTGTAATATTCAAGACGTTTTAACTCTTCACGAGTATCGGCGTTCAGATTTTTGTTTGAATCGTTTTTGTCAATCAAGAAACGATTCAGTACTATATCCGAATCACTCCATAAAAGCACACAGTCTGCTTTTTCACCGTCTCTGCCCGCTCTTCCCGCTTCCTGATAATAGCTTTCTATATCTTTCGGCATATTATAGTGTATAACAAACGATACATTGGATTTATCGATTCCCATGCCGAAAGCATTTGTTGCTACAATTATCGAACAGTTATCATATATGAAATCATCCTGTGCTTTGTGGCGCACATTATCATCCATTCCCGCATGATAAGAAAGTGCCGGGTATCCGTTTGAATTCAAAAATGCCGCAACATCTTCGACTCCGCTGCGTGTTCCGCAATATATAATTCCCGTCTTATTACGGTATCGTGAGTTGAGCAGATTAAGCAGCTCTCCGTTTTTGGATTTCTTATTAGTTTTAATAACTTCAAAGTAAAGATTCGGCCTGTCAAATCCTGTCGTTATTTCAAGGGGTGCTTCAAGTGAGAGTAATTCCCTTATATCCTCTCTTACCTTTTCGGTTGCTGTTGCGGTAAATGCACCGACAGTCGGTCTTTTTCTGAAGAAAGACAGAAAATTTCGGATCTCCAGATATGCGGGACGAAAGTCCTGTCCCCATCCCGACACGCAGTGAGCTTCATCGACCGCCACAATGTCCACATCAATATCAGCACATACGGAAAGAAAGTCCTCGGACAGCAGTCTCTCAGGTGCAAGATAGATTATTTTATACACTCCGTCATGTATATTGGCAAGAACCTTCTTATACTGTCCGAATGTAAGCGAGGAATTAATATATGCGGCCCTTACACCTGACTGAACAAGAGACATTACCTGATCCTTCATTAAAGATATCAGAGGAGAGACGACTATGGTAATACCGTCACTCATCAGTGCGGGTATTTGATAGCATATCGATTTTCCTCCGCCTGTCGGCATTACCGCCAGCACATCCCTGCCCGACATCAGCGCATCTATTATTTCTTCTTGTCCGTTTCGAAATTCACTATGTCCGAAGACATCCTTCAGTACTTTATATTTATCCACAAATTCGCCTGATACTTTAAACTTTCTTCGCTGCTATATACCATCTTTTACAGTCATCCTGCGGTTTATCAAAGCCGTATCCCGCACTTACATCGACAATCTCCATTCCGCATTCGGACAATACGTTTTTCAGTGCTTTTAAGCCGTAGGCTTTTTCTGTTTCGATGCCGTCTTCTCTTTGCCAAACACCGTCTTTTTCTCGGAAAACAGTCAGATAAAATTCCGCTCTGTCCTGCTTTTTATTAAGTCTGTTTCGCCAACAGCACATTACACCGTCATCCTCGAGAATATAATCTCGGTCGGCGTAGTCTGTTTTAAATTTATACGGAGTATTTACGTCAAATACAAACACTCCGCCATCCTCAAGATAATTATTCACCAAACCGAAGCACTCAAGGAGTTCGTCGCGTGTCATCAGGTGATTAATACCGTCAAGACAGCATATTACAGCGTCAACAGTTCCGTACAGTTCAAATCCGCACATATCGCTTTCAATAAACAGCACATTTTTTAAGCCGTCATTTCTCGCACGGTTTTCTGCTATAGAAAGCATTTCTTCGGAAATGTCTAAAGCTGTCATATCATAGCCGCGCCGTGCAAGCTCAAGAGTCATGCTTCCCGTACCGCATCCAAGCTCAAGAACCGATTTGATTTTTTTATCCGGTGAAAACCTGTTAAAGCACTCTTCGATATAATCTGCCCATAAATTATAATCAACATTATCATTCAGTTTATCATATACCGGTGCTAATATCGAGTATCCTCCGGCAATACTTTTGTCAGACATAAATTAATCCTTTTAAAATTTAAATTTCGAATCATCCTCGGGCAGTCTTATTCCACGTCTGTCGAGCTTTCTTATTACTTCTCTGTATCCGCCGTTGCCATATTTAAGACAGCGATTTATACGACTTATCGTTGCGGTGCTGAGCCCGGTGTTTTCCGAAATTTCGGTATATACTTTACATGTATCAAGCATCTTCGCGCCGCACATTCTCTTAGCCATTTCCTCGAGCTCTTTTATTGTGCAAAGGTCTTCAAAAAAATTATAACAATCCTCTATGGTTTCAAGTGAAAGTATAGCTTCGAAAAGATAATCCTTTGCCGCGTCTCTTCTTTCTTCCTTCAACATGTTTTCCTCCCTATTTTCATAAATAATTTATTTTTATATATTATACAGCTATTTTTTCATAAAGTAAAGTGTTAAATTCTTAATAAACAATATATTTGATTTTTTTTCGCTGTTGTGGTATGATGATAGCATAAATTGTTTTCATCCTATCGGTGACAAATGGATCATATAACACTTTATTATACAAAATGCTCTAATGCACCCTCGCACAGCCTGCTTGTAAAATCCGCCTCGCTTTATTCAGGTATACCGCAGAAGTGCTTTGAGATATCGGCTGAATACGGTAAAAAGCCTTACTTTTCGTCTCATCCGAATATACATTTTTCCGTAAGCCACAGCGGTGAAATATGGGCAGCCGCTTTTTCATGTAAAGAGGTTGGGCTCGACATACAAATTCCGAACTGCAGCATAAATCATGAAAAAATAGCTAAACGGTATTTTCATCCCGACGAATATAAAAAATATATTGACGGAGAAAATTTCTATTCTATATGGACAAGAAAAGAAGCTGTATGCAAGCTGTTCGGTTTCGGTATAGACGGCAGGTTTTCTAAAATCAACACATATGCGAATAGCTTCGACTCGATACCTTTTTCGGTAAAAACAGTTTCGCCGAATTCAAGCAGTACTCTATATTACAGTATTGCATTTAATTCTGATTTCGAATATAATATCATTGAATTTAATTAACGGAGGCAATTACATGATAATCGCACCATATTTTTTCTCTGACAATGCTCTTTTTCAGGCATCGTCGACGTTAACCGTAAACGGTAAATGCAGTCCGAATTCCGATATAACACTAAAAATCTCGGATTGCGGCGGAACGGTCATTTCATCCTCTGCATGCGTATCGAGCTCTGACGGATACTTTACCATTACGGCAAAAACGCCTGCACCGTCTTATAACAAATACTCGGCATCTCTGGAATGCGATAACGACATGAAAAGTATTTCGAATGTATTGTTCGGTGAGGTTTGGCTCGCATCGGGTCAATCCAATATGGAGCTTCCTAACTCGCAAATACTCGAGCACGAAAAGTTGTTTGAAGAAGTGAAAGAAAAATACATACGTGTTTTCCATGTTGAATACCCGTCCGAAGGAGCGGAGTTCATGTTCCCCGAGGAGCCTGATCCCGCAACTCCAGGCTACTGGATTGAAGCCGAAAACAGTGATGCTCTCATGAACATCACAGCCGCAGGACTCAAATTCGCAAACGAAATCTATGATAAATTAAATGAAAATAAAGAAATTCCCGTAGCGATACTCAACTCCTCCTGGGGAGGAACAGGCATTACAACCTGGTTGTCTAAAGAATACATTGACAAGGATGAAGTTGTCAGTGAAAAACTGAAGAAATGCGGTCTTTATCCTAAACATGAAAATTGGAATACGGCAGGCGGATTGAACTTTCAGCAAACCTGCTGTCAGTACAATTATAAAATAACGCCTCTCTTAGGTATGAAAATGCGCGGGGTTATCTGGTATCAGGGCGAGAATGAATGCTGCGGCGAATTTGACAGAAGATTTTATGCCGACTGTCTGAGACTTTACCATCGTATGTATTCCGATTTATTCGCGGCAAGCGACAACTTCATGATGATCTCTTCTCTCATATATCCATGGGTATACGGTGACAGCGACTGCAATGTGGGATATTTAAATAACGCCTTTGTTTCTACAGCAATCGAAGAGCCGACAAAGTTCGCGTGCATGCCTATAGGAGATCTCGAACCGATTTGGGCTTTCCATCACGGAAACCACCCTATTCACCCGACAAACAAATACGAAGTCGGTCGCAGACTTGCAGTTCTTGCACTGCGCAATGTGTACGGTGAGGAAGGTCAAAAATCTCCCGCACACCTCGCGGAATATCGTATTGACAACAATGTGATGGTACTTCGTTTTGAAAACGTCGGAACAGGTCTGTTTATCGGCGACAAGAACCCGAAGAGACGTGCAAGATGTCTTTATGCTGCGGGAGAGGATGACATTTACCTTCCTGCCGAATGCAAAATTATTTCGAATGATACCCTTGAAGTATGGTGTGACGGACTTGATAGCATAAAAAATGTATGCTATTCATACCAGTCGTTTGATGTAAAAAGCAACATATTCGCAGGTGACTTCCCTGTTATGCCTTTTTCTACTGAAAAGAGAAAACGCATATCATTCGACTTGCATCTTTGGTACGATTCCTCGGTTGAGCTTTGCTGGGTACCCAATTTGTACTCCGACGTGCTTGATGTATTCTATCATCCGATTTGGCATCCTCTGGAAGGCTCTGAAGTTTGCCACGACACTGCATTCACAAAGGATACTACGGCGAGTGTCAGAGTATCATCCGACACGAACACATACGGATGCTATATTAAATCATATGCTTATAATAAACTCGATTTATATAAGTATAATGCTATCGAAGCGGATTTCTACAATGCCGCAAATACGACAGCCGAATTAATTCTTTCGTCCGATAATGGCGATATTGCGATACCGTTTGTCAAAATAAGCGATGAGTTTGAGGGAAGCGCAAGATATTCCGCATCTCTCGAAAATCTCTCCGAGGCAAATTACAGTAAAATGACATTCTCCTTCAGTGATACCAAGGACAGATACCATTTCGTTAACATCGAACGTATTCGTCTCGTAAGAAAATAACCAACGCTTATACGCTGCTTTTGGACACTAATATAATGTAAATTTACTCTGCCGCTTGATTCGCATAAGAATCAGGCGGCTTTTACTTTTCTAAGGTAATTTCACGTTTTGTCATTTTACAGAAGGCTTTAAGGAAAATGGGAATAAAAAAGCATCTGTCGGGATGACGGATGCTTCAAAATATATCTTTCACTTCATAATAAAGTTTCGCATTATTGTTTACTGGCGCATGACGGTCTGTTTTTCGATTACAAAATGTACATAAACCGCAGCTGCGGTCAGAACAATAAATGACAGAGCGGATAACAGCTGTTGGCCGTGAATCGTAATACCGAGAACAACGTTGCCGTTCTCCTGAACCGCGGACAAAATGCGTGCGCCGAGAAGAGATGCAAGAAATCCGCATACACCGCCGATGCTGTCTTTAATCGCACATGCGGGAACGAAATATTCCATCGGCACATAGCTGTAAACTATATTCCGTGAATTTTGATTTGTGCCGGCTCCGCTGACCGCATACAAAATCGTAAACAGTACTACGAATAATTTCGCAGACGGCTGTGAAAACATATTCAGGAAAAAGCCGAGTGCCGCTATGCAAAGTGCCAGCTCCATACCAAGTGCGTAGGAAGTCTTGTCTGAAAAGCGACCGAACGGCTTCGATATAAAAAATCTTGCGAGATTACCTATTATATTGATAACCTGCACTGTTCCGACTGTCAGCATAAGATCCTTCACTTTGTAGGTTCCCATGAATCCGACTGTCAGGTATCGTCCTACATCAAACAGTATCGTAAGCATTACAACGTGTCGGAATGACGCATTACCGAGAGTGTTCGCCAGAATCTCCCGAACAGAGCGTCTATTTTTCGCTTCCTCAGACTGCACACGATGTATAAGCGCAAGGCTCACGAAATTGCATACAGACACAATAAATCCTGCGATTGCGACAAAGAGAAAACCTCCGCGTAGATTTTCCGCAGCTTCGTAATGGTCCATCACAAGACCTATGGCAAATGTGAACACCATTCCGGCAACGAGCGAAATCATCTCTTTTTCCGCAGAATATATGCCGCGCTTTCCGGGATCTACAAACGAATTACCCCACTTGTAGATTACCGATGTCATAAAGTAGTTGCAAAAGTACGCGGCGAGAATGCAAACAACAACAAGCACTGTCTTAACCGACTGTCCGATCGGCAAAAACGGGATTAAATAAAGTCCGGTGAAAAGCAAGCTGCTTAATGTGTTAAAAAGCATACCAGCTGCTTTTATATTTTTAATGCTTCCGACCACGAAAATCGATGCCAGCTGGAAGAGAAACGCCAGCGTAATAAACGATGATATTACCCCTATCTGCATATCGCTCAATCCGATTGTGGTAAGCAGCTTTGACAGATATGCATCCCCCGCCAACAATGCGATGAAATATTCAAACATGCATTGTGCCTTGTAAGCGCCGCGAGAAATTTTATACTCCCGTGACGCAAAACGCTCCGTATCCGCCGCCTCGTTCTCCTGCGGAATCCTTGTCTTATTCATAGCCTCGCTCCTTTTTCATTAATAAGCACCATTTAATGGACACCATTATACCACGTACGTATTTCGGAATCAAGTTTTTTCGCTGCGAAACATTTTCGTAAAAACAAAAATGCGTCTGTTGAACATGTGAAATTACCTGAAGCCATCATGAAAATACCGACCGCTATCCGCCTTATGACATACATTGCGGCTGAATAAATACCGCATTCTATTTGTAATTAATTCCATATTGAGATTAAGCAATGGCATAACAAATACGTCACATTTTATGCCATTTTTTATTATATCTTATTTTTTCGAAAATACAAGACAAATTTTATTTTACTTTATCAAAGAATAATCATGTTAAATGTCAGATTTTTCGCAGTTTTCCCATTGCATTTTACATATCGCTATAGTATACTATATGCATATTTTTTCATTTATAGATTGGAGAGATTCACTTAAAATGCGAATTATCGTAAAAGTCGGAACATCTACTCTCACCCATCCCTCGGGTCATTTAAATATACGCCATATGGAGAACTTCTGTAAAGTATTAAGTGACTTAAAAAACGCAGGTCATGAAATCATTCTTGTTTCTTCAGGTGCAATTGCGATGGGAATGGGAAAGCTTTCTCTCCGCGAAAGACCGTCGGCAATTGCGGAAAAGCAGGCTGCAGCCGCTGTCGGACAGTGTGAGCTTATGTATATTTATGACAAGCTGTTTTCGGAATATAATCATGTTGTTGCTCAGATTCTTTTAACAGCCGCAGATGTCGGTGATCCCGTGCGCAGAACCAATTTTATCGGTACAGTATTCAATCTGCTGAAAATGCAGGTTTTGCCGATTGTAAATGAAAATGATACCGTTGCCACAGATGAAATAACAGAAGGACTCATCGGTGACAATGACACCCTGGGTGCCATTGTTGCTACTTCATTAAGTGCCGATTTGCTTATTCTTCTGTCCGATATCGACGGATTATATACCGATGATCCGCGCACATCCGCAAATGCGGAATTTATACCGATTGTAACCGAAATTACACCTGAGCTTACCTCTCATGCCGGAGGTAAAGGCACTCAAAACGGTACGGGCGGAATGGCAACAAAGCTCAAAGCCGCGAAAATATCAATGGATGCCGGTGTTGACATGATAATCGCAAACGGAAAAAATCCCGAAATTTTATATGACATTGTCGACGGCAAACAGGTCGGAACTCGTTTCATGGGGAAGGCTCGTATATGAAAAGCACACAATCTATTTTGACAGACGCAAAGAAACATACCGCATCTCTTGCCGTAACCGACACTCAAACACGAAATAAATTCCTTTACGCAATGGCGGACGCAATAACCGCACATACAGATGATATCCTGTCCGCCAATAATGCGGATATGGAAAAAGCACAGGGGCACATTTCCGATGTTATGCTTGACAGACTCAAGCTTGACGAAAAACGTATACATAATATGGCAAACGGTATAACCGATGTTGCCTCACTTCCCGATTCGGTCGGAAAGATTCTCTCGGAAACAATGCACCAAAACGGTATGCGTATAGTAAAAACAACAGTGCCTCTCGGCGTAATAGCCATTATATACGAAAGCCGTCCGAATGTCACATCGGATGCGGCGGCTCTTTGTATTAAAAGCGCGAACACGTGCATCCTTCGCAGCGGAAAGGAAGCGTGGAACAGCGCAAACGCTATCGTCTCTGCCATGCAGGAAGGATTAAAAAATGCAGGCGGCAATCCATTATGGATACAGCTCGTTGAAGACACAACGCGTTCAAGTTCTCTTGATTTAATGCGTGCTGTCGGATATGTTGATTTACTTATTCCACGCGGAGGCAAGGGACTGATTAAAAGCTGTGTGGAAAACGCAATTGTTCCGTGTATTGAAACAGGTACAGGCATCTGTCATATTTATGTTGACAAGGATGCAGACTTCAATATGGCGTTGTCAATCATCGAAAATGCGAAAACAAGCCGTCCTTCGGTTTGCAACGCGGCTGAAGTATGTCTTGTGGATGAGAAAATCGCATGTGAGTTTTTGCCGATGCTTGTAAAAAAACTGCGTACCGATAGAATCTCAAACGGTAAAATTCCGGTTGAGCTGAGGTGTGATGA
>CAZWLL010000028.1:0-24547 GCA_964634795.1 uncultured Ruminococcus sp.
AAGCAAAACCTTGGAGAATTTCCGTATACGGAAATTCTCGGGAGTGGAATGTATTACTCCACTATTTAGCTGAAAGTCAGTTCCACTCAGAGTTTAAGCAAAACCTTGGAGAATTTCCGTATACGGAAATTCTCGGGAGTGGAATGTATTCTCCACTATTTAGCTGAAAGTCAGTTCCACTCAGCTGAGAAGCCTGCGTCGAAGTTTCTTCCGCCCCAAGCGTCCTTAATTGTTACTACAAAGTAGTTTTCGCCTTCCTTGAGAAGGTCGGAAACCTGTGTCTTGTCAAGTGAGAACTTGCCGTCCTGCCAGTCCTGGTTTACGCATTCACCGTCATCAGTGTAAACTTCTGTGCCGTTGAGGTATACGTGGATAGCATTGTCGTATGCGCAGTCCCAAACGAATTCGTCGCATTCTTTAACAGATGCGAGATCGCTTACTGTGAATGACTTGTAAAGAATAAGTCCGTGATTGGAGCCTGTCCAACCGGTTTCTTCCATTATGCTGCCGAAAGGTCCGTTGGCTGTAGGCCATGAGGAGAGGGTAGCTGTGTCTGTTGTGAAGTTCGGGTTTTCGCTGATGAATTTTGCCATTTCATCGGTAGCTTCATCAAAGTAACCGCCGGATACACTACCGTCGATTGTGCCTTCACCGTCGGTGTAGGGGCAAGCGAATACACTGTAGTGCCAGTCAGAACCGCGATTGAAGTAGCTTACGGATTTCTTTGTGGAGTTCTTCTCATAGGAGATGAACATATCGAATTCACGTCCGCCCCAGCAGTTCTTGATGGAAACTGCTATGTAGTTTTCGCCTTCATGGAGGAAGTCCTTAAGAGTCTTGTCGTCTGCGGTGTTGCAGTTGATTTCGTCGTAACCGCCGTTCCAGTCGCCTGAACCGCAGTTAGCATCGGAAATGTAGTATGCTTCGCCGTTTACATAAATGTAAACAGTGTTATCATAGAAGCAATACATTGTGTAGAGAGTTTCATCACTTAAGTCATCAATAGTGAATGTCTTGTAAGTCATAAGACCGTTTGTATTTGCGGGGTCAAGAACGAAGTCTGTCTGAGCTGCGAGCATGGAGTTGATGCAGTCACCGAACGGAGCTTCTACAACATCCCACTTTTCCATCAAAGCGGTATCCTTGTACCATTCGGGGTTTTCTTTGATGAATGCAGCCATTTCATCGTCTGCTTCTTCAAAGTGACCGTTAGCGGCACTTCCGGCTACAACACCGTCACCGTCTGTGTACGGGCAAACAAATGTTGTGTAATGCCATTCGGACATCTGATCGAAAACAGTACCTTCATTTGTTTCTTCGGGAGCTGTTGTCTCAGCTTCTGTTTCCTTTTCTGTTTCAGCCTCTGTTTCGGCTTCAGTCTCAGCCTCTGTTTCGGCCTCTGTTTCAGCTTCAGTCTCAGCCTCTGTTTCAGCAGTTGTTTCGGCAGTTGTCTCGGTTGTGTCGGCGGTGGTTTCGGTTCCGCTTTCACCTGAGCATGCTGTAAGAGCAAAAGCTGAAGAAAGCATGAGTGCAGCAAGAATGATGCTTAAAGCTTTTTTCATTTTTGTTTCTCCTTGGAAAATTAAAAATATATTTATTTATCTGTGATACATACAATTCTTAAGTAATTGCGTCTTACATACACCAATCGGGTTAAAAGATGTATATGATAAGATGCAGATAAATCTTAAAACGGTATCACGGTAAATACAAATTAATACCTGTCGGATTTTTATCCTCCGATAAGTTAATCATCAACCGATAACTTAATTATCATCCGATAACTTAATCATCATCCGATGATTACAGAGTCGAGCTCCGACAGATAGCGAACACTTGCGCCTTCGTTATATGCACTGTTTTCAATCAAATCATCGAGTGTTATATCGGACGTTTGCTTTTTAATGTACCTGTAAAGCTCGGAGCATGATTGAGTCTTTGAAAGGATATCCATCATTTCCGTTTTCTTTACGTATCTGATTCCGTCCTTTTCGGTAAAGCATTCGTCATAATCGTATGCTCTTCCACAGATTAGTACATACGGCTCGAATGAGTCTGAACCGAAGGTGCTTTTATCTTCTTCGATGAAGTTTGCGTCCCCCGGTGTAGCTTCCGTGCGGGATAACTGTACTACATCGCCGCCGTCGGGAACTCTTCCTATATGTACTGTCTTCGAGGGTGAGGACAGAGTTACACTGTCGACAATGTTTTTATCGGAATCAAACAGATAAAGATCATCGTCATTTCCGAAAGAAAGTGCTATGCTCAAGCCTTCTATGCTTTTGCTGTTTGAGTAATCGGTAGAGCATATCAGAGCGTATGAATGAGCTTTGATTACGGTGTCGTCAAACGATGCGGCTTTGTTTGGATTTACCTTTTTGCCGATTGACCAGCCTGACAGCGTAATATCCTTATCAGTAGTGTTGTAGAGCTCAATCCATTTATAATCTGTTCCTCGGAACATTACTTCGTTTATGACAATCGATTTTGTCTCGGATTCTTCTTCTTGATTTAATTCAACGAATGAGATCTCGACTGCAGCTTCGGAGTCGGTGATTATCAGATATCCGTCATCGTCAAGATAACAGTTTTCGTATCGGATTTCGCCGATTTCGTATCCGTCACTCGGATTCAGCTCAAGCGGTATACGTCTTTCCTGGAGATATGAGCGGCAATCACCGGAATCGATATTGTACCATCCGAGCCTTACGCTGCCTTCTCCTTCGATTGATACCGTAACGTCCACAAGTCTGCTTTTTGAGATATTCTTTGTCATTTTCAGGATATTTGCCGCACGACCTATCGAATACTTTCTCAAAACCTCAAATCCCGAGTTCCAGTTGCCGCGTGAGCCTCCGCCGACACTTATAGAACTGATTGATACTGCTGTTTCCTTACCTGTGTATACCTGCATCAAATCGAAAATATGCTCACATCTTTCGGGAGTTACAACCGCTTCGGAAAGAGTACACATGTAATTGTAATACAAGTCGGAAAACTCCGAGTTTTTCATGAGGGAGGTATAAACATTCTTTAAAAGAAGACTTGATGATCCCAGCATATATGTATAGGGATTTCCTGTTGAGTCGTATGAGCCGTATCCGAATGAAAGGTCAAGGTCTTTTGTTAGGAATCTCCACCTTCCGTCGAAAACGCCTTCGGCGTCAGGGTCATATCCGTTTTTATTATATCTCCATGCACGAAGGTTATTATCGGGCCAGTCTGTGTTGCCTATATATGTTTCAAACGCAATATATTCGATATAATTTTGTATATCGATCATCTCGGTTGCTTTTTTATAGCATTCCGGATCGGTCATATCATTTTTTGTGATGTACTTCAGCGCATTGATAAGCTCTTCGGCTTCTCCCTCGGGACCGTCATCGAGATACCAGCCTGTTGAACGGTTAAGCTCGGGAGCCGTTCCTTTGATTGTGGTCAAATATTCCTCTTCGACTCCGTAGTTTGCGAGGAAATAGTCGGGGTCGTAGTCCTCAAGCTGCATTACGATTCCGTAATATCGTCCGTTTATATATTCGACTATCGGAGTCATTGCGGGTCTGTCGAGATCTGTACCGTCGAGGAGCATCAGAAGGGAAGGAGTGGTGAAAATCGCGTTGCTTTCGTTGTTTGAACCTCCACGCAGCAGAAGCGTATCACTGAAGGATACGGGAGTATCGGTGTGAGATCCGCGCAGTCCGTCCCAGAATGAATATTCGAAAACACCGCTGTCGGGAGTATAAATTTTTCTTGCGTACAGTCGCAGTGATTTTTGTTTGTTTACTCTTGTGTAACCTCCGGAGACTCGGATACCGCAGTTCACGCTGAGACCTAATGTGCCGTCCGCACGAAATACCGTGAATCCGACGGGGCGTTCCCATTCTATACCGCGTCCGTAAAAATTGGCGTTGTCATACCACGGTTTCCAGTCGGTGGGGTTCGGCAAGCCGCCAAGTTTGCCTTCAACAAGGATACCCGTTTCATTGCTGTAAAGATTCTTTTTATCGGAAATTATTGAATATACAGGCATTTCAAATCTATCCTCAGGAGCACTCATATAAACAAAGTTGCAGATTTCGGAGATTTGTTCACCGTCCTTGAAAAGAGCGCATCTCAATATAGCCTGTTTTGTGGTGCCGTCTCCCGTGTCGGAATATTTAAGCTCCAGTGAGGTACCTGCCTCATATATGTTTGAATCCGTTGTCGGAGCGGAGCAATTGGTTGTATAGTAAAGTGTGACACCTTCCTCGGCATCATACTCGAATGTGATTTCCGATGGCTGCTCACCGTCGATGTATATTGCGGGAGATGAGCTTGCGGTAATCGAAGATGTTGTTTCCGCTTCATTCGCGATAACAGTGCTTACATCCGTTTCATTTACCGCTGGGGTGCCAATTGAGGCAGAGCAGCCTGCAAGACATAATGCGAATAATATTAAGATTAAACCTATGGTTCTTTTAAAAAATTTGTTTGAGACTCGATTCATATACGCGAGAAATACCGCCTGACTTATCCGTAAATATTCTTATATATCAAAAAATCAACATTCCGATTTTAAGCCGCTCAATTGCATTGTAAAAAGAATGTAATGTTTTTTACATTGAAATTTTTTGAGAAAAATCATACTTGTGAAAAAACGTTTTTTAAGATAATCGGCAGTTTTGCATCCTCCTACAATTAAACGACTGACAATACTGAATATGTAATAAAAACTACACATGAATTATATACTAAGTGCGGTGAAAAGTCAATAGCGCTTTACGCATTACGGTTTTACCGTAAATAAAATTAACATTTACATGAATTTGAAAAACACAAACTGTTATATCGAAAATTGCAATTTATCATGTTGTTTATCGGAATTTGAAAATCCTCTTGTTATTTATTCGAAATTATAGTATAATAAATTAGATTGTTATAGAATTTTCTGAAAAACACGGTGGAATAATATGCCAGAAATAAACGAAAAATTAGATACATCCGATATAAGTCTGCTTTACCCCGATGCCGACACGCTGAGACGCCATATGATGGGTGAGGAAAACGCAAAGCTTTCACGTATTACGACGGAACAGCTTGAGCTTGATTATCTTATGGATTTGAAAACATGCGATTTCGGCAGCTTTTATACATGTGATCCGGATGTTATTTTATACAGACAGGATACCTTTGAGGATATGATCGATAATCCCGAGTTATCTCATATTCTTCTTAAAATGATACCGCTGCTTAATGATATTACAGAGCTGAGACGTATGGGCAGTGATTCTGCCGCATCTACCGAAGCATATTTATACAGTATAACGGAGGTAGAGCTGTACACAAGCCTGCTTGACCTTTTAAGAGATAATCTGATACCGCTTGCGAATAAGTTTAAAAGTACTGCGTTCAGACGTTTTGCCGAAAGAATCAACACACTTACGGGAAGTGAATACTACAAGAACTTAAATAATCAGCTTAAAGAGCTTACATCACGCGTGCGTGAGATAAAAAGCGTTACAATCGGAGTCAATTTTGATTCTCAGCTGAGAGCAAGCAAGGCGGGAGTTCTTTCGATTAACAATGAGTATTTCAAATCCGGTGAATTGCTTGACAAAATGCTTCGTCTTGACTTTAAAAACGATGATATGACCTGCATAGCTCCGCTTATCCCGTTTAAAAAGGGACAGTCGGACAACCAGCAAAATGCGCTTGCCAATGCGTTTAACGGTGCTATTAACGATGTTTTCCGTCAATCCATACGGTCGTGGAAAAAGGTTATTCAGCATTACGTTCTTGAAAACACAGACTTCCTTATAAGACTGATGCCTGAGATTGAATTTGTCACAAAAGCAACAGAACTGCTGTTAAAGCTGAAGGAAAGAGGATGCCCGCTTTGCCATCCCGTTATTAAACAGATGTCGGAAAAAGCATTCGACGCGAAAGGCTTATGCAACCCCATAGTGGCAATGAAGCTCGATGCTCCAGTTGTTCCGAATGACTTTACATTCGATGAAAACGGCATGATATATGTTCTCACAGGACCTAACAGAGGCGGAAAGTCCGTTATTACTTGCGCGGTCGGAATCGCATTCGTCATGGCACAGCTCGGTCTTCCCGTTTGCGCCGATTCATGTGTAATCAGCCCTTGCGATGAAATATTCACTCATTTTCCGACAGGAAGTGAGGATACAATAGATAAAGGAAGATTAGGTGAGGAATGCTCACGACTCAGCGCGATTTTCGAGGAGGTCAGCGAGGACAGCCTTGTACTTTGCGATGAGTCGCTCTCATCCACAGGTTCATACGAGGCGGCGTACATTGCTTCCGAGGTCCTTCAAGGCTTTTCCATGGTGCGCTGCCGCGGAATATTCTCAACGCACCTTCACGACTTGGCGGCATCCGTTGATGCAATAAACGCGTCATGTGTGCCGAACGGAGGAGTTAAAATAGATAATCTTGTTGCGGCTATAGAAAAAGGCTCGCGCAGCTTTAAAATATTGCGTGAAAAGCCCGACGGTAAGAGCTACGCGCGTGATATAGCGGAAAAATACGGCTTGTCGCTTGATAAAATTATGACTAAGATTAAGAGGTAAGGAAAATAAAATGATTGACTTATTGAAAATACTTGAAAACGATGCGAGACTTTCACCTGAAACCATAGCCCTTATGTTGGACAAGGAAGTCGGCGACATCAAAAAAATGATTGAGGATTATGAACGTGACGGAGTTATCCTCGGATACAGAACAGAGATAGACTGGGATAAAACCGACAGGGAATATGTGTCCGCAATGATAGAATTGAAGATAACACCTCAGCGTGACCGCGGATACGATCATGTAGCTCAAAAAATATATAACTACCCCGAGGTTGAGTCACTGTACCTTATGTCGGGAAGCTTTGATCTTGCGGTTTTCATCAGAGGAAAGACTATGCGTGAGGTTGCGTTCTTTGTGGCTCAAAAGCTCGCGACAATCGAAGATGTAATTTCTACCTCTACACATTTCGTGTTGAGAAAATATAAAGACAACAACATCATATACGGTTCGGTTCCCGTTGATGAGAGAGGAAACGAATTCTGATGCTTGATTACTCGAAAATTATATCAAATACGGTACAGGAAATAAAACCGTCCGGAATAAGAAAATTTTTCGATCTCTTGGACGGCAGAAATGACGTTATCTCTCTCACGGTAGGTCAGCCTGATTTTATTACACCTTGGCACATTCGCGTTGCGGCTATCGAATCACTTGAAAACGGAAAAACATATTATACATCCAATGCCGGCACTATTGAGCTGCGAAGTGAAATATCCGATTACATGCGCCGTCGATTCCATTTGGAATATAATCCGAAGGACGAAATAATAGTGACGGTAGGCGGAAGCGAAGCTATTGATTTATGTATACGCACACTCGTGAACCCGGGAGATGAGGTTATAATACCTCAGCCGTCGTTTGTATGCTATGGACCGATAACATCGCTGGCAGGCGGTAATCCGGTGTATATTGAGACAAAAGAAGAAAATAACTTTAAGCTCACGGCGGAGGAATTGAGAGCGGCTATAACACCGAAGACCAAATTGCTGGTTCTTCCTTTCCCGAACAATCCGACCGGAGCAATAATGACAGCGGATGATCTCGAGAAAATCGCCGAGGTACTCCGTGATACGGATATAATGGTTCTTTCCGATGAAATTTACTGTGAGCTTACATACGGAAGAGAGCATGTCTCAATAGCGTCGCTCGATGGTATGCGTGACAGATGTGTTGTCGCAAGCGGATTTTCAAAGACATACGCAATGACAGGATGGCGACTCGGCTATACTCTTGCTCCCCGCGAAATTACAAAGCAAATGCTTAAGGTGCATCAATACGCAATAATGTGCGCTCCGACCTCGTCTCAGTACGCCGCTGTCGAAGCAATGCGCAACGGAGACGGAGACGTGGATATGATGCGGAGCGAATACAATCGAAGAAGAAGATATATTGTCTCTGGTCTCAGAGGAATAGGTCTTGAATGCTTCGATCCGGAAGGCGCATTTTATGTATACCCGAATATTTCACGCTCGGGCTTGTCGTCAGAGACATTCGCAAAAAGACTTCTCGATGAAGCTGGTGTTGCGGTAGTACCCGGAACCGCTTTCGGAGAATGCGGTGAAGGCTTTGTCAGAATATCATATGCGTATTCTGTAGAGCATATTGCGGCGGCTATCGACAGAATCGAGAAATTCATGAAAACACTTTGAGAAAAATATAACATTCCGGAATAAAAAATAAAATCACCTATTGATTTTTTCGAAAAAGTGTGTTATAATATCATCGTTGACTTTTTGTTTAATGATTCCATTAATGGAGGTGTAACTTATTATGGCAAAGTGCTGCATCTGCGGAAAAGGCGTTACATTCGGTTGCAACGTATCTCACTCACTTCGTAGAACAAACAGAGCTTGGAAACCGAACATCAGAAAGGTTAAAGCTGTTGTTAACGGCGAACATACAACAGTAAACGTATGCTCTCGTTGCCTGCGTTCCGGTAAAATCGAGCGCGCGTGAACAAATTAAACATTATTTGAGAACTCTCCTGCAGTTTTATATTGAGGAGAGTTTTTAATTATAACGAAATTTTATTATGAAGAGAGCAATAGCATTGGTTTCCGAGTCCGCACCTATAAGCAGCGGCTTCGAGAGTGAATTTGAAGTAATCCGTCTGCCTGCGGATGATATGATAGATATTCCCGTGGCATCACACCCGGATATGATATGCACCATAATCGGTGATAATATTATCTTTCCGAGACACTATGCGGAAAAGTACTGCCGTGTTGTAACACAAATATCAATACTCAGCGGGTATAATATTGTCCTCTCTCATGCGCAGAGAGATAAAGTTTATCCCATGGATGTGTCGTTCAATACAGCTGTAATCGAGAATAGCGTTAAAGGCAAAATACTGCTGTGCAGAAAAGAATCAACGGCTGAGGAAATACTCGAATTTGCCGATCGGTACGGTATGACCGTACTTAACACGAAACAGGGATACGCAGGATGCTCGTGTCTGGTATGCGGAGAGCATGTTTATACAAGTGATGTCGGAATCAATAAATTGCTTACGCAATTCGGAATTAAGAGTACTTATATTGAAGAAAGCATTACACTTGAAGGATACAACTGCGGATTTATCGGCGGCTGCGGCGGATATTTTGACGGCAAAGCTTATATTTACGGGAAAATTCACGGAAGAACCTTAAGCTGTGAGACAGTATTTTTGACACCCGGTGCACTGACGGACTACGGAGGAATTAAATTTATTCCGTTTGCCGATAATTACAATAAATAATCTGAATAAGGAATGAAGCTAATCATGTATGAAGTTATAGAAGATATCATGCGAAAAGCGGGAGATATAATTCTCAAAGCCGAGGATATTACATCGAAGGTAAGTATGAAACCCGGAGATGCTAATTTTGTTACCGCGTATGACGTTGAGGTTGAAGAGTATCTTACGAAAAAGCTGACAGAGGAATTCCCGGAAATATCTATAGTCGGCGAAGAAGCGACGGGAGATAATATGTCGCTTTTGAATTCGGGTTTGAATTTTATAATAGATCCGATTGACGGAACGACTAATTTTATACACGGCAGGCGCTACAGCGCGATTTCGGTCGGTTTGTGCGATAACGGAAAGATAGTATACGGAGCTGTTTTTAATCCGTATGCAGACAGATTCTACAGTGCGGAGCTCGGCAAGGGAGCTTACATGAAGGTAAAAAGTACCGATATTGTTAAGCTCAGCGTGGAAGACAAACCGTTGTCGCAGTGCTTGGCGGCATTCGGAACGTCACCATACGCGAGAGATCGTTTCGGATATGCCACATTCGATACTGCATATAGGATGTTCACACGCACACTTGATATCAGACGTTCGGGCACGGCATCTCTTGATATTGTGTCTGTTGCATCGGGTACTCTTGATATTTATTTTGAGTATACACTGCTTCCGTGGGATTTTGCCGCAGGCTCGATAATCGTCGGTGAGGCAGGCGGAATTATTACGGATATGAAGGGTCAAAGACTTGACTTTACACGCCCGACATCTATTTTATGCGCAAATAAGCGTGCACATGAAGAATGGCTGAACGAAATACGTGATATGTAAAAAAGAAGACGCTCGACGGATAAGTTGATTTCCGCCGAGCGTTATTTTTTATTTCAGATTCTCTTTGCCGTCGTTGACATCGTCTTCATCTTCAATATCGCAAATGAATCCGTCAAAATACTTTTTTGTTTTTTTGTTTATGTCAGATGTATCGGAAGTTCCCCAGGCAACGGTAGTTGCTCCCAAGAAGTGATTAAGACGCAGAGCCACTTTTTTATAATCGGATATTTGATATGCGATAAAGTCAGGCTTTGCCATGAAGTTCCACATGAGATTCTCAAGTGTAATCGCAAGTATTCTTTGATGTCTCTTGCGGTTCTTTTTGAGTTCACCGAAATGCATTGACAGCATTCCGCGTGCGACATTCTTGTCAAACTTCTTATATTTTCTTAAAAACAGCGGATTGAACGATTCAATGGCATAAACACCGGAATAATCCTTCATAACCGAATACAGTGCGCGCGGCAGCTCCCATACCACATTCAGAGCGTTTTTCATTTCTACGAGAAGAGGCACTCTGCCGTCTACTGCTTCGAGAACCTCTGAGAGAAGCGGTATTTTTTCTTCCGTTCCAAGCAGACGCATATGGGACAATTCATCATATGTGACATCAAGCACGAGACGGTTATCACCGCACATACGCTTAAGGTCATCATCGTGAAATACTACAAGCTGTCTGTCTTTTGTGAACTGTACATCAAGCTCGATTCCGCAGCCTGCCTCGGCAGCCGCGCGAAAAGCGGCAAGGGAGTTTTCCGGAACAGTTTTATTGTCATGGATACCTCTGTGCGCTATAGGGGATTCACAGAAGAGATCCATATTATTGCGATGACGGATTTTGGGACATATCATGAAAAGGTATAAACCGAAAACAGCAAATATAAATTTAAACATTATTTATCCTTAGTTAGTAAAATTCATGCCATGGGAAAGTTTGCTTAATCAGTCGAGACCTATTGATTTGAGATAATTATAACTCTTTTTCAGACAGTCAAACGGGTTTTCACCGTTGCAGTCATCCTGTTCGATATAAGCATATTGTGTTCCTGCGGCAATAAATGCCTCGGTGATTTTCTCAAAGTCCATTGTATTTCCGCCGCCTACCCAAGACATAAGCTGTTTGTCGCCGCTCAGGAGCATATCCTTGTAGTGTACAACGGGAATTCTGCCGGAAAGACGTTTGATTTCGTCGATTACATCGTAGCCGCCTGATTTTACCCAATATGTGTCGAGAGTGAAGCACATTTCTTCGGGAGTGAAGTCTTCCGACATGTGATGCATGAGAGGTCTGCCGTCCGCAAGCTTTGTGAGATACTCGAAATTATGGTTGTGATATGAGAATCTCAGTCCTGCGTCGTAAATTTTTCTTGCGGGAACTTTGAGTTCTTCCTTGAGCTTTTCATAGCCTGCGAAACCGCCGGGCATGCTGCCCAAACCGATTACGGGGCAGGAGAATATCTTATGTGCTTTAATTGTGTTTTCAGTGTCGTTTACGATTTTGTCGTAATTGAAGTGGGTGATTCCGCAGGTCAGAGAATTTTTCTTCAGTTCTTCAGCTAACCATTCGGGTTCATATGCACATGTTCCGGATACCTGAACAGTTGTATAACCGATGTCCGCAACTTTTTTCAGTGTTTCGGAAAAATCGTCAAGAGTTTTGCAAAAGTCTCGTAAAGTAAATAATTGAGCTCCTATTTTCATTGTATTCCTCCGATATATAAAAATTATATAATAATTTCAGCATTACATTACATATAATATTATCCGCTTTTTCGAATGATTTGTCAAGTGTATAAACTATAATTTTATGTAATCTTTATGTATAAACGAAAATTCTCATCGAATATTAATGTTTGCCTGTTAAAAAATCAGTTAAATAATCCCGCGAGATACATCATATCCGCACCGCCTCGCATTGCCTCGTATCCGGTGCCGTTAATTATAAGCTCGGTTTCCGATATAACACCGATGGAAAAGCTGTCGGTGTCTGTATTGAAGCTTACGGTGTATACACAGCTATCGGAGGAAACGGAATCGTTTTTCGTACATTTTATTCCTTCGAATTTCATGTGAATTGTATCTATATCGGACGAGGAGACGAGTGTTACGGTATTTCCGGTTATTTCGTCGGTTACATCTACGGACAAAATATATGGGTATTGTGTTTCGGAATTTATAATAGGGGGGAGGTTGTCATCGATTTTGTAGACGCCCGGTGCATCGCATGATACAAGCGAAATCAGCAAAACAATGGTAAAAAGTGTACTTATGATGTGTTTCATAATAAAAAATTCCTTTCGTGAAGGATGTAATACTGCCGTAAATATTATATTAGATTTTTGCTTATATTTCAACAGATGAGTGTTTTCTTAAAAAATTGTTTTCAATATCCCGAAAATATGATATAATTAAAAAAATATAACGTGTGTTGAACGGCAGTGAATATGAAAAAATTTTTAATCGTAGACGGAAACAGTATTATCAACCGTGCCTTTTACGGAATTCGACCGCTTTCGACTAAAAGCGGAATACCTACCAACGCAGTGTACGGTTTTTTGACCATATTGAAAAAACACCTTGATGCACTATCTCCGGATTATATTGCGTGCGCATTTGATGTTCATGAACCGACATTCAGGCATAAAGCATATGCGGATTACAAGGGAACGAGAAAGGGAATGCCCGATGAGCTGAAGGAACAAATGCCGTATGCTAAACGCGCGGCTGAAGATCTCGGCTTTGAAGTAATAGAATGTCCCGGATTTGAAGCGGACGACATAATCGGTACGAGCGCATACATGGCTGAAAGAAACGGTATTTTCACATATATTCTGACAGGTGACCGTGACTCGCTTCAGCTTATAACCAAAATGACAACTGTCATGCTTGCGAAAAACAAAGAGGATATAGAATTTACCGAAGAACGTTTTATAAATGAATACAGAATTAAACCCGAGCAATTCGTGGATGTAAAAGCACTAATGGGTGACAGCTCCGACAACATACCAGGTGTTGCGGGAATAGGCGAAAAAACCGCTTTGAAGCTTATACAGTTGTCGGGCAGCTTAGATGCATTGTATTCATCCGAAAATTACTTCGGTCAGAGCGCGTCGGTCGCAAAGAAATTGAGCGACGGCAAGGACAGTGCGTACATGTCAAAGAAGCTTGCTCTGATTTCACGAGAAGCGCCTATCTGCGGTTCGGATAAGCTGTTTTGTGAGCACGAAAAAAATGCGGAAGATTTTAACGCATTATGCACTGAGCTTGAATTTGCGGGAATGCCTAAAAGGTTCGGTATGGACACATCTTTATCTGCGAATACGGAATGTGTACCGAATGAACTGAAGGTTTCTTTTGTGAATGAACTGCCATGTTATGATAAAGCCGCTGTCATCTATTATGACGGAAATTTCGCCGCTGTTACAGATGACGGTGAAAATATATATATGATGAGCGGAGCATGCAAAGAAGCTGCGGTAAAATTCGTGTCATCGAACAAAATAGTTTGTCATGACCTGAAGACATTGCTGAGATCTCTCGGTATTGACGGAGACGGTATAGATTGCGTATATGACACCATGCTGGCATGCTACCTGCTGTCTCCCGGTAAGAGCAAATACGAGCTTGGCACATTATCACTCGAATATTACGGAAAAGAGGTTTCTTCCCCTGCCGAAAAAGCTGCGGCTATATACAGAATCCGGAAAACAAGTGAGCGTACTATTGCAGAAGAGGGAATGAGCTCACTTATGAGCGAAATCGAGATACCTCTTTCAAAGGTCCTTGCGAAAATGGAAAGTGTGGGATTTAAAATCGACGGAGAGGGTATCAGATTATATGCAAAAGAGCTTGCGGCTCAGGAAAATGTACTTGCGGATTCGATATGGGCACAGGCAGGGCACAGCTTTAATATTAATTCCACGAAACAGCTTGGGGAGGTTCTTTTCGAAGAAATCGGACTTCCCGCAGGCAAAAAGACTAAGACGGGATATTCGACAGACGCGGATACACTTGAGGCATTAAGACCTTACCATACCATTATTTCGGACATTTTAATGTATCGTCAAACTGCAAAGCTGAGAGGTACCTATGGGGACACGCTTGCGGATCAGGCGGATGAAAACGGAAGAATACATACTAAATTCAACCAGACCGGAACCGCGACGGGAAGACTTGCATCGAGTGACCCGAATCTTCAGAACATACCGGTGCGCGGGGAAATGGGACGTGAGCTCAGAAAGTATTTCATAGCGGATGACGGTTATGTTCTGCTTGACGCGGACTATTCGCAAATCGAATTAAGACTTCTCGCGGTTCTCTCAGATGATAAAGCGATGAAAGAGGCGTTTATCAGAGGTGAGGATATACATGCGGAGGTTGCGTCACAGGTGTTCGGTGTGCCGATAGATGAGGTTACACCCGAACAGAGACGGAGAGCCAAAGCGGTTAATTTCGGTATAGTATACGGTATAGGCGAATTTTCTCTTTCAAAGGATCTCGGAATAAGCAGAAAGATGGCAAAGGAATACATAGACAACTATTTGACTATGTATTCCGGTGTTGACAAATATTTAAAGACAACCGTTGAGGAAGCGGAGAAAAACGGTTACACGACAACAATGTTCGCACGCAGAAGAAACATTCCCGAATTGGCGGCAAAGAATAAGAATCTGAAATCGTTCGGTGAAAGAGTGGCAATGAACAGCCCGATTCAGGGAAGTGCTGCGGATGTGATAAAGATAGCCATGATAAATGTAGATCGTGCGCTTAAAAATGCGGGAATCGACGCAAGACTGATTATGCAGGTACATGACGAGCTTATTGTGGAAGCAAGAGAGGATTGTGCAGCGGAAGCATCGCAAATTCTCATAAACGAAATGGAAAACGCGGTAAAGCTGACGGTACCGCTTACCGTTGATTGCGGAGAGGGCGCGAATTGGTATGACGCTAAATAATTGTCTGAAATATTCGAAAATTTAAGATGCGTGACAAGCAAATCCTTGACTTCAGTATGAAAAATTAATAATCGATTTATTGACATGATATATAAGCTATGATATCATTAAAATAAGAAAAAATATAATAAATTCAAAGGTATTTTAATATGAGTGAAATATTACACGGTGCGGCGATTGTAGGACAGTCAGGCGGCCCTACAGCCGCGATAAACGCGACTCTTGCGGGCGTTATCAAAGGATTTTTCGAAAAGCGAGATGTTATTTCGAAATTGTACGGCATGAAAAACGGCATGGAAGGACTTCTTGCGGAAAAAATATATGATCTCGGAAAGATGTTTGAAAATGATGAGGGTGAGCTCGATAATGAGAAGCTGACGCTTTTGTCACAGACTCCTGCGGCTGCTCTCGGGTCGTGCAGAAAAAAGCTTCCGAATCCCGATGATGACAGAGATTTTTACGTTGGACTTATAGATATTTTTAAAAAATACGATATTCGTTATTTCTTCTACATAGGCGGAAATGATTCGATGGATACCGTGGCGAAGCTTACGAAGTATCTTAAGTGTTCCGATTACAAAATGTGCGTAATGGGTATTCCGAAAACAATCGATAATGATTTATGTGCAACCGACCATACTCCCGGTTATGGCTCAGCCGCAAAATATATAGCGGCGGTTACACAAGAAGTAATACGTGACTGTGCTGTCTATACAATGAAAGCAGTTACGATTATTGAGATAATGGGAAGAGATGCGGGATGGCTTACAGCTGCCGCAGCACTTCCCAGACTGATAAACGGAACAGAGATAGACTGCGTTTATTTGCCCGAAGTAACTTTTTCGATTGACAGATTTTACTCGGATATAGAAAAAGCATTTGCAAAACATCCTAATGTTGTCATTGCCGTGTCGGAGGGCATCAAATTCGATGACGGTCACTATGTAGGCGAAGGAAAACAATCGGGAAGCGCAGACGTATTCGGACACAGATACCTTTCGGGAACGGGAAAGGTTCTTGAGAGCATTGTAAAAGAACATTTCGGATGTAAGGTTCGTTCTATTGAGCTTAATCTTCCGCAGAGATGCGCATCGCATATGGCATCAGCCGCAGATATATTCGAATCACAGACGGCAGGTGAAACAGCTGTCATCAAAGCAACTGACGGAGTAAGCGGATGCATGATAAGTTTTGTTCGCGCAAACGGTAAATATGAGATATCGTATGAGGCGAAGGACATTTCCGAAATAGCGAATGCTGTCAGAAATGTTCCGCGTGAATATATCACGGATGACGGCAGCAATGTTACCGATGAGTGCCTTGAGTATATTAAACCTTTGATAGCGGGAGAAATCGCGGCAAAATACGAAAACGGACTTCCCGTACATTACATTATAGAAGATAAATTTTTAATATAAGGCGGCACTGAAAATGGCTGACAGAATTTTTAAATCGGCGGACGAAATAATCGGTCATACTCCGCTTCTTGAAATGACCCATATAGAAAAAACACTTTCTCTCGGAGCGAAAGTTATAGCAAAGCTGGAATACCTTAATCCCGCAGGTTCTGCAAAGGACAGAGCGGCGCGCGAAATGCTTGACGATGCGGAAGCGAAAGGTCTTGTAAATAAGGATACCACTATTATCGAACCGACAAGCGGCAACACAGGCATAGGACTGGCATCTGTAGGCGCTGCGAGAGGCTACAAGGTTGTAATAGTAATGCCCGACAATATGTCTGTTGAAAGACAGAAAATTATGAAGGCATACGGCGCTGAGGTTCTGCTATCAGACGGAGCTAAAGGAATGAAGGGTGCTATTGATTATGCTAACGAGTTAGCGGCGACAACACCCAACAGTTTTATTGCAGGACAGTTCGACAACCCCGCAAATGCGGCAGCGCACTTTAAGACAACAGGCCCCGAAATATGGGATGATACAGACGGAAAGGTTGATATCTTTGTGTCGGCAGTCGGTACCGGCGGAACAATAACGGGTGTCGGCAAATATTTAAAATCGATGAATCCCGATGTTAAAATAGTTGCGGTAGAGCCTGCGACATCTCCCGTTCTTTCTAAAGGCTACAGCGGCAAGCACGGAATTCAAGGTATAGGTGCGGGCTTTGTACCGAAGGTTCTTGACACGAACATATATGATGAGGTAATAACGGCAACCGATGATGATGCTATAACCGCAAGTAAAATGATAAGCAGAAATGAAGGAATACTTGTCGGAATATCGTCGGGTGCGGCAATGCATGCGGCAATAGAGCTTGCGAAAAGAGATGAAAACGCAGGCAAGAATATTGTTGTTCTTCTGCCGGATACAGGCGAGAGATATCTGTCAACGGTTTTGTTTGACTGATGTCGGCGGATATACTTCATTATAAGATTTAAGAGATACACCGCCTCCTCAAAAATGCTTCACAGAGTGAAGCATTCTTCTAAGGTAAACCCGGGTATATGTCGGCGGATATATTTCAGCTGATATATAAAGAGATACACCGCCTCCTTGGAAATATGTGAGCGGATAATGTTCGTTATAAAACTATAATCCGAAAAAAACAATAACAAATTCGTTATACGCATGAATTCTCCTCTACGAAAATTTAGTTCGGGGGAGAATTTTTTGTTTGTTTTTGCTGTCGTATCTCAAACCGTTAAAGTAAAAATTTAACACTACGATTGTTGATATTACATTGTTAAAAGAGTATAATTTAGGCACAATCAAGTATAACGTAATTTGCATGTTATTATAGATTGGATGCAGTTATTTGGAGGGTTATATTGTGAACGGAAATCTTATCATTGCCGCAGTAGCTGCACTGCTCGGAGGAGCATGTATTTCGTTTGTGAATTACCTTATCACAGGCGCGATTATGAAAAAAAATCCGAATAAGATATCCTTCAGTGCGGTATATCGCCAGATAATGAACATTATTTATCTTGTGGCTGTTTATTTTATATCTTCGATACTGGTTTCCTCGGTTGTTTATCCGCTCGTCGGAGCGGTTATCGGGCTTACTGTACCGATGTTCTATTTCACGTATAAGCTTGTTAAGAAGAACGATGATAAAAATAAATAGTATTACAGGATCGGAAAGGAGAAAGTTCACTTGAAATGGGTGAAAAATCTGAAGTACTGATTAAAATATTCGGGGTTTTTGATATTACCGGTGAGGTAGTCGCAATGTTCGCACTGCTTATAATCACCGCGATTCTGTCAATAATCGCCACAAAAAATATGAAAATACGTCCCGGTAAATTTCAGAATATTATGGAGACAGCAGTTGAAGCACTTGACAATTTTATATCCGGCATAATCGGAAAAAAGCTGGGACGTAAGTATTTCTATTTTCTCGGTTCGCTGTTTATGTTTATTATAATGGCGAACTATTCCGGACTGATACCGGGAATGGGATTAACGAAATATATCAAGGCTCCCACATCATCACTGTCATGTACGCTCGGACTCGGACTTGCCTCGTTTATTTTCCTGCAGGCTGCGGGAATCAGATCAAATGTAAAGCATTACTTTAAGAAATTCGTCAGTCCTATGTTTTTTATGCTTCCGTTATTGCTGCTTGACGAACTTATAAAGCCTGCTTCACTGGCACTGCGTCTTTTCGGAAATGTATTCGGTGAGGAAACCGTAACCGAGGAATTATACGGAATTCTTCCTATAGGAGTTCCCGTTATAATGATGGTTCTCTCGCTGCTGTTCTGTGCAATACAGGCGGTGGTATTTACAATGCTTGTTTCCATATATTTGGAAGAACAGGTAGAAGCCGAATAATCAAAATACATTCGGCAGCAAACAATATTTACTGAAAATTAAAGGAGAAATTAAAAATGGAACAATCAGGAATTATCGCAATAGCAGCTGCTCTCGCAATCGCAGTAAGTACAATATTCCCGGCAATCAGCCAGGGTATGACATCAAAATCCGCTATGGAGGCAATCGCACGTCAGCCCGATGCCGCTAACAATATTCGTTCAACACTTATTATCGCACTTGCACTTATGGAAGCTCTTACAATTTACGGACTTCTTATCGCATTTATTCTTTCCTCTAAAATCTGAAAAAACAAAGATTTTATTATAAAGGCAGGGAAGAAAATTGACGATACAGCTACCTATACTTTTATGGACGCTGATATGTTTCTGCCTCTTCATGCTCATCGTAAACAAGCTGCTGTTCGGTCCGATGCTTAAGCTGATGGATGAGAGAAACAAGATTATAGAAAATGCGGCGCATAAAAAAACTGATATGGAAAACGCTCAGCGTGAATATGAAGAAAAGCTGACTGAGGCTGCCGAAAACGCTAAAAAAAGCGAAAGTGAGCGTGCGGAAGCTATGCTTTCCGAAGCACGTACAAAAGCAGCTGAAAAAATCAAAAATGCCGAGGAAATCAGTAAGAAAAGACTTGAACTTGCCAAGACAGATGTTGAATTTGAAGACAACGAACTTGACACTAAGCTTAATGAAAATGTGGATAAACTCGCAGAAGCTTTCATTTCGCATCTGATTTCGTAGAACGGGATACATATTATGCAATTCATATACGCACTTATCAACTTTTTAATTCTTGCTGCGCTCATATGGCTGCTTGGCAGAAAAATGATAGCCTCGATATTTAAAAACAGGCTTGATAAAATAAACAGCGACCTTGATGAGGCGGAAAAAATCGAAAAAACTGAATATATTGCTCCCGAGATACCTGATGTTGCTATTGTGTCGGAGGGAGAAACAACAAAAGAAGCTAAAAATACGATTGCTTCAATCGAGCAATCCTGTGATGATGAAATTAAGAATATAGAAAAACACTGTGACGCGGAAATCCTTGAGATGTATTATGATGTTATTTCCGTTAAGCGTGCCGATCTTATAAACAAAGTCAGAAACAGAATAGAAGAGCTGCTTAAGGAAGAACCGTATAAAACCGATCTTCACAATAAGCTGATAGATATGGCGGACATGATTCTTGACAGAATCAAAGTCACACCCGGAGATATAGCATATCTGAACAATCATGATGTGCTGTATGTTACGCTTACGTCTGCTCAGCCTTTGCCCGACAGCATAGTCGAAAAAATCGACGAAAAGACCAAGCAGCTTGTCGCTGAGGTTAACGGACGTACATCTTTTTGGGTAAAAGTAGATGAAGAGCTTATCGGAGGACTCAGACTCCGTATAGGTGATACCGTCTATGATGCAACTGTTACAAACCATTTGTACAACCTTCAGAAAGCTTTGGAAAAACGCCCTCTCTGCGGTGACGAGACTCCCGACGGAATAATAGGCGATATTCTTAAAGGCATATCGGAGCTTGACACTACGATACAGGAATTCCAGCTTGGACGTGTAATCAGCATTTCAGACGGTATTTGCTGGCTTGACGGACTTGCCGACATAATGTACGGCGAGGTAATTGAGTTTGACTGCGGCGAACGCGGAATGGTACTTGATATAGAACCCGATAAAATAGGCTGTGTTGTTTATGGTGACTATGCTCATATCGAAGCGGGAAGCCGCGTGAGAAGAGTCGGCAGAATAGCGAGTGTTTCGGTAGGTGAAGAGCTTCTCGGAAGAGTAGTGGATCCTTTAGGACATGCATTGGACGGCAGAGGCAGAATTTGGACACACGAAAAGCGTCCTATTGAATGCAAGGCACCAGGTATTCCCGACAGAGAAGCGGTCAGCCGCCCTATGCATACGGGTATCAAGGCAATCGATGCGCTTGTTCCTATCGGAAAGGGACAGCGTGAGCTTATAATCGGTGACCGTCAAACAGGTAAGTCATCGATAATTCTCGATACAATTATCAATCAGCGCGGCAAAAATACAATTTGTATCTATGTCGCAATAGGTCAAAAAGATACTACAATAGCAGAGCTTGTCGAGAGACTTGAAAAATACGGAGCGATGGATTATACCACTGTTGTGTGCGCACCTGCCTCAAGCTCCGCCTCGCTCCAGTATATAGCTCCGTTTGCGGGAACCGCTATGGCTGAGTACTTTATGTATGCAGGCAGAGATGTTCTGATATTTTATGATGATTTATCAAAGCACGCTGTGGCATACCGTGAGCTTTCTCTTTTGCTTCACAGACCTTCAGGACGTGAAGCATATCCGGGTGACGTGTTCTATCTGCATTCGAGACTTCTTGAAAGAGCTGCACAGCTGTCATCCGAGCTTGGCGGCGGTTCTTTAACCGCACTCCCCGTTATCGAAACGCAGGCAGGTGATATTTCGGCATATATACCTACAAACGTTATATCGATTACAGATGGTCAGATATTCCTTGAGAGCGAATTGTTTAATGAGGGACAGCGTCCCGCAATTAACGTAGGTTTGTCTGTTTCTCGTGTCGGAAGTGCCGCTCAGACCAAGGTAATGAAGCAGGTTTCTGCAAACCTGAGAACACGTCTTGCACAGTACAGAGAACTTGCGGGATTTGCACAATTCGGCTCAGACCTTGATAATGATACAAAAGCGGTTCTCGATTCAGGCAAACGCATGATGTCTGCTTTGAAACAGGGAAGATTTGCTCCGCTTGATGACTGGCAACAGGTACTTATCATATTTGCAGTATCCGAAGGCTTTGCATCGGCAATTGCCGAGGACGATATTTCCGAATATGAAAAGAAGCTTTATTCATATTTCGCATCCAACCATTCGGATATAGTCGATGAAATCAAAACAGGCAAAAAAATGTCACCTGAGCTTATCGGCAGATTAAAGAATGCTCTGGAAGAAATGACGAAAACAGAGGCATAATCATGGCTGGAATGAGGGAATTAAAAAATCACCTGAAGAGCGTCAATGTTACCGGTCAGCTTGCCGGAGCAATGAAAACCGTATCTTCAGCTAAGTTCTCACGTGTTAATGCCGTTAACACCGCATATTTAAAATACGCTTCTGTCTGCGACGAGATAATCTCTGTGTTCGGTCATGATTTGGCAAATGAACTGCCGTGTGCATCGGAAGA
The DNA here is from genome assembly GCA_964634795.1 of uncultured Ruminococcus sp. Classification (GTDB taxonomy): domain Bacteria; phylum Bacillota; class Clostridia; order Oscillospirales; family CAG-272; genus UMGS1696. The sequence continues at coordinate 22,085 of CAZWLL010000028.1, forward strand.
TGCTCCCGAATGTGTGGTAGTAATTACAGCAAACCGCGGATTGTGCGGCGGCTATAATTCGCTGCTTTTGGCATATGCCGAGGAGTGTTTGAATGAATACGACAAAGCAGGCAAAAACTATGAAATTGTTGCCTGCGGAAAGGTTGCCGCTGCGTATTTTTCGGAACACGGGATAAAAACATCACGTGATTTTGTGTTTCCCGATGTTCCGATGTTCGATGACTGTGTGCCGCTGTGTGAGTATCTCAGAAACAGCTATGTAAGCGGTGATTATTCGTCTGTAAGCTTTATATACCAGCATTTTAAAAATATGCTTACGCAAATACCGTCACATAAACAGCTTTTGCCTCTCGGAACTAAAAAGGGAGAAACGGAAAATACAGGCAATGACATGATATACATTCCCGACAGAAAAACCGTTATGAGGAATGCGTGTCTTACATGCGTAGATTGCTCGATTTATTCGCTTGTTCTTGATGCGGCTACCGGAGCACAGGCAGCTACAATGATGGCTATGCGCGAAGCAACGGATAATGTAAAAAGCACTGTTGCCTCTCTTGAGCTCGAAATCAGCCGAAAGCGTCAGAGTGAAGTAACATCAAGCGTTATCGAAACATATTCTCCCGAAGCGGAGTAACAATACTATAATTAAAGAACAAAGAACGGTAAACAAATGTCAACAAAATCAAAAGGAATTATAACAAGGATAACCGGCCCTGTTGTTGATATACGATTCAGCTCACTCGAGCTTCCGGATATATTTCACGCCGTTGAGATTATCAACGGAGATAATGTATATACCACAGAAGTTCTGCAGCATCTCGGAAACGGAGATGTAAGATGTATATCTATGGTTCCGACTGACGGTATGTCGCGAGGAATGACCGCTATCGATACAGGACGGCCGATATCGGTACCTGTTGGAGAGGGTACACTTGGACGTATGATTAACGTTTTGGGTGATCCGATTGATAGGGCAGGGGAAATTAAAGCAACTGATTACTGGCCGATTCACCACTCGTCTCCTAAATTTACCGAAATCAAAACAGCGGATGAAATACTTGAAACAGGTATAAAGGTAATTGACTTAATGACTCCGTATGCGAGAGGCGGAAAAATCGGCTTATTCGGCGGTGCCGGTGTCGGTAAAACTGTTCTTATCATGGAGCTTATTAGAAACATTGCCTTTGAGCATGACGGATATTCTGTCTTTGCGGGTGTCGGCGAACGATCACGTGAGGGCAATGACCTCTGGAATGAGATGAAACAGTCGGGCGTTATAAACAAGACAGCGCTTGTATTCGGACAAATGAACGAGACCGCAGGTGCGCGACTCAGAGTGCCGCTTGCGGGACTTACACTTGCGGAGTATTTCCGTGAGTACTCACATAAGGATGTGCTTCTGTTTATAGATAATATCTTCCGTTTTTCACAGGCAGGTTCTGAGGTATCGGCTCTGCTCGGAAGAATGCCGTCTGCTGTCGGTTATCAGCCTACGCTTGCTTCAGAAATGGGTAAATTACAGGAAAGAATTGTTTCCACTAAAAACGGATCAATTACATCCGTACAGGCAATTTATGTCCCTGCAGATGACCTTACCGACCCTGCACCTGCAACGACCTTCTCGCATCTTGACGCAACAACGGTATTGTCGAGAAATATAGTCGAGCTCGGTATTTATCCCGCGGTGGCTCCTCTTGAATCAGGCTCACGTATGCTTACACCTGATATAGTCGGTGAAAGACATTATAAAACGGCAAAGGAAGTTACGGGAATATTGCAGAGATACAACGAACTGCAGGATATTATAGCACTGCTCGGTATGGATGAGTTATCCCCCGAGGATAAAAACACCGTTAAGCGTGCCAGAAAGATTCAGCGTTTTATGTCTCAGCCTTTCCATGTAGCCGAAGGTTTTACCGGAATTAAAGGAGCATATGTACCGATTGAGAAAACCATATCGGGCTTTGAAGCTATACTCGGCGGTGAATGCGATGACATACCCGAGCAGAAATTCATGATGATGGGCTCGATTGATGATGTGTACGCCGCATGGAAGAACGAAAAGGCGTGAGTTATGGATAATAATACTCAAACAAAACTTATTAAAGTTGCAATCGTCACACCTGCGGCTCATTTATCGGAAACATCGGAAACGGATGAACCTGAATTCGAATGTGATTCACTTCGAATGAATGCTTTAGACAATGAAAAGGGAAACGGCGGCGGTTCATTCGGTGTAAGATACGGTCATGCAGACGCACTTGCGGCTCTTGATAAAGGTAATATAACCGCATATTCAAACGGAGTAATTATAAAAACATTATATATTGAAGGCGGATATGCGAAGATAAGCCGAGATAAGGTTGTAATAATTACGCCGTCCTACAAGAAAATATAAACAACAGAGGGGAAGACGAGATGTCTTCCCCCCTGTTGCTTTAAGAGGTAATATGTTGATTT
>CAZWLL010000029.1:0-5824 GCA_964634795.1 uncultured Ruminococcus sp.
GGTATTCTCGAGAGCGAGGCGGTTGTCTATACTACTCAACTGAAGTATATCCTCGTTTAAACTTCAGACTTAATAGCGGAGAATACCCGCTTTGCCATAGGCAAAACGGGTATTCTCGAGAGCGAGGCGGTTGTCTATACTACTCAACTGAAGTATATCCTCGCTCAGCAGACCTCTATAAGCTCCTTCGGGCAGTCGGTAAGATCTCTCTTGCCGCCTTTTGTTACGAGAACCATATCCTCGATACGGCATCCGTATTTGCCTTCAATGTATATACCGGGCTCGGCAGTAACTATCTGACCTACCTTAAGCGTAGCATCACCCATTCTTGCGTGAAGTCCGGGCTGTTCATGTATCTCAAGTCCTACACCATGACCGAGTGAATGTCCGAAGCAGCCTTTGTAGCCTGCATTGTCTATAATGTCTCTCGCAACCTTGTCCATTGCGGCATTGTTAGCTCCCTCTGTAATGGCGTCAATAGCGGCAAGCTGTGCCTGTAAAACTGTATTGTACAGCTTCTTCATGTCGTCGTCGGCTTTGCCTATTACTATTGTTCTCGTCATGTCGGAATGGTATCCGTTAACCATAGCGCCGTAGTCCATTGTCAAGAAGCCGCTCTCGAGTCTGACATTTCTCGGAACGCCGTGAGGTCTTGAAGACGCGGTACCCGATACGCAAATGGTGTCAAAGGAAGGCTTCTGGCTGCCGTGCTTCTTCATGTAATACTCAAGCTCAGCCGCAACCTCAATCTCGGTCATATCTCTTGTTATCGTCTTTAAAATATGTTGGAACGCACCCTCCGCGATTTTCTGTGCGGCTACAATGTTTTCAACCTCATCATCGGTCTTGTATGAACGAATCTCAACGAAAAGTCCGCCCATCGGCTTGTACTCAACTGTGTCATCCCCAACGGAACGCTTAAGTCCCTCAAGCTCCGCACAGGTCATTCTCTGATCTTCATATCCGATTGATTTGATTCCGCAGTCGTGAACAAGCTCTTTAACAGACGGCTGTCCGGGAAGAGAAACAACAATAGACGGATCTGATTCTTCCTTTGCCGCTTCAATATAACGGAAATCGGCAAAGAGATATGTTTTATCCGTCGTCACTAAAATATAACCGTCGGGATTGTCAAATCCGGAGAAGTAAAGGTGGTTCTCGGGCGAGTTTACATAAACCGCGTCTATGCCCTGCTTCTTCATTTCATTTTGCAAATTAACGATACGATTTGATACAATTGACATAATCTATATATTCCTTTCATTATTTAGCGTTTTTTCGGTTTTTCATGAATTTCTTCATATATGGCTTCTCAAGCAATCTCTTAAAACGGAAAAACAATGTTTTCTTATCTTTAATCGGTGGAACGATAATGCAGTACAGCTTCGCACGGTTCGCGCACGCCGCATCGGTAAGCAGCTGGTCTCCCAATAATATCGAATTCTCCGCATCCGCTCCGTATTCACGCATCGCAAGCTTCAGCTTACCCGTTTTCGGCTTTCCTGCGTTTGCATATGCGGCATATCCGAATTCGGAATTGAATTTTTCCACACGCTCAGGCTTGTTGTTTGACACAAACGCAACCTTAATTCCGTTTTCAGCCATCAGCGCACACCATTTTTTCACATTTTCCGGCGGATACATATCATCATATGTCGCCAAGGTATTATCTATATCCGAAAAGATATATTTCTTTCCGAGCTCCTTTACATGCTCCGGCGTGAGCTCTTCAAACGACGAATAAACCTCATTAGGCATCAGCAGTTTTTCAAATATCATTAACTCTCTCCGCTGGATTGATTTTATCGTAAAAAAGTAAAGAGAACCCACGAAAAGTTTGCTGCCGTGAGTTCTCTGCTACTCTTATTTTATGTCTCTACATTGCTCAGTCACAGCAGCGTGACTGCCATGTTCATTGCTTGTTTCAGTCTTCAATCTTAACGATTGTGCCGGACTCGTCGCTCTTATATGAATTTTCAAGCAATTCGGTAAGAGCTATAGCATCATCGATGCCGAGATCCTTAGGCGAACCTGTCTTGTTGATGCAAGCGTCAACAAACTGCATAATAGGAGCATCCTTCGGCTTCGGAAGATCGGGCTTTACGAATCCGTTGAAAATGCCGTCAAGCTTTCTGCTTGAGAACTTAACATCCTCGCCGTGAGCTATAAGTGAGCCTTCGGTACCGTAAATTTCGATAGTCTGAGGAGAACCTACGGAAATAAATCCTGTTTCGCCTACGCCGAGAGCACCGCCGTCGAATTCGGCAACCGCTACAGCGTTTTCGTCAACCGGCTTGCCGTAAGGAGATGTGAACATACCGGATATTCTCTTCGGTTTTCCGAGGAAGTACGCAAGGAGGTACATCGGATGGCATCCGAGGTCCATCATAGCGCCGCCTGCAGCCGCACTCTTGTCAAACCAGTAGTCGGGGAGCCAATTGCCCGATACACCGTTGTGTGCATCTCTTACTCTGACATATGTTACCTTACCAAAAGCGCCTTCATCGAGCATCTTCTTTGCGAACTGTACGCTGGGTCTGCCTCTCTGAGGATAGCTGATGGTAAATGTAACGCCTGCTTCTTCTATAGCCTTCTTAACATCAAGGCATTCGGCAACTGTCGGGCAAAGAGCCTTTTCGGTGAAAATATGCTTGCCTGCTTTTGCGGCTTTAATCAGAATATCATGGTGAGCTGTTGTAGGAGCGTCACAGAAAACAGCTTCTATATCATCTCTTGCGAGAAGTGTGTCAAGGCAGGGAATGAATTCGCATCCGAGCTCCTTCGCCCAGTTTTCTCCGCGTTCTTTATCGTCATCCCAAACAGCGACGATTTCAACCTTTCCGCTGTTCTTAAGCTGGGAAGCATATCCGCCTGCATGTACGTGCCATTTGGACAGCATTGCAACCTTTAACATAATTTACCTCCGTAAATATATAATTTATTTTAAAATCAAAGAGCGTTTTTCTCTATGAAGTCAGCCATAGCTTTAATGTCGCTCGGACCGTGAGGGTGATGACCGCAGCCTTTCTTCGCATCCACGATGAGAGGCAAGCCGCGTTTTCTATAGCACTTTTCGAGAACTATTCCGTTTTCATTGTACGGTACACATGTATCGGAATCTCCGTACACAAGCGCAACGGGAAGATTATTGTCGGCAAGAATATCAACCTTGTCGATCGGGTGCTCCCTGTACACCATAAACGCGGGAACATCGAAGCCGTATGCTTCAACCAATTCATTCCAGCTGTTGTCGCCGAGCGAATCTCCGGCTCCGAATCCCATCGGGCAGCTGTATAAATTCATCACAGGCGCATCGAGATACAGAAATGAAACATAGTCGGGATGTCTTGCCGCGAAGTTAACCGAGCATATACCGCCGCAGCTCATTCCCACACAGCAGAATCGCTTTTCCAAGCCGAATTCTTCGGAAAGGAAATCCGCGAATCTAACCTTCATGTCGGAATCATCGTCGGTACCCCAACGATCTCTGTTTTTAATGTAAGCAAGATGCCATCCTCTCGAGAGCATTTCCTCTTCAAGTGCGGGAAATGCACCGAAATATTCCATTTTCATCATCCACTTACCGTTCGGTTGACTCTTCGGGACAACAAGTATCGCATCCCGGTCCTCAAAAGTAAAATTAAGCTGCTTGAATCCGCAAAAATCAGAATATGTATATTCCATAATAAGCCTCCGCAGTATAACGAAGTTATAAAATATTTTTCTATCGGATAAATATTATCACAAATTTCTATTGATTTTGTGATATGAGCTTTGATGAATTAAACAGATTTTTCATGCCAAAAAGCATAAAACACGGCTTTCGGCGTCAAATCGACCTTGCATCAATTCATCTTAAGTATAGCAGTTTATTTTCGCGATGTCAACACCATAACGATAAATTCACACAATTAATGCGTAATTATCAATGTCAAGCATTCTGCCGAATTTTTGTCCGACTTCGGGAATTGTTCCGCAGTATGTAAATCCGAACTCCGAGTGCAGCCTTTTGCTTGCTTCATTTCCCGACGTAATAACGGACACAACACAGTGTGTGTCATCATCGCGCTTGGCTATATCGAGTATATATCCCATAAGTGCTCTTCCCACACCTTTTTTTCTGTGATTCGGAGATACATATATCGACAGCTCAACCGTGGTTTTATATGCTTCCTTCTGACGATATTTCGACAGACTTGCGTATCCCAGTATTTCACCGTTCTCATCTCCAACATACAACGGATGATTCTCGTGATTGTGCTCGTCAAACCATTCGTTCCACTCTTCTATCGTGCGCTCAGTCAAATCGAGAGTCGCCACACCGTTTACAACCTCATAGTTATATATATCAAGGAGCGCGGGAACATCCTCGCGTACAGCTTGCCTGATTTCCATTTTATTTTCTTCCTTCCATAACAGCTTCAGATGTTTTTCTTTTTTTAGCCGAGAATCTTATCACAGACACAACGAGCAGTAAGTAAATCAATGTGAAATATACGGGGAAAGAAATCATTCCGAAAAGCTTTACTATTCCGCCGAATATAAACGGCATCAGTGTGAAGCTTACGTATGCCGCCGCCATCTGCGAGCTTATAACCGACTGAGCAATATCGGCACCGAAGCATGACGGAGTCAGGTGCATAAAATTCGGATACATGGGACCGTTGCCGAAACCTATCATAAATAAGCCTATGCAGGCGAATATCGACGGCAGCGGGAGCAAAATAAGTGCTACCGCAGGAACAAGCATTATAAGTCCGAGCTTGATTATCTGCCATGAGTTCAGCTTGATTGACAGAATACCCGAGGTAAATCTTCCGAGTGCCAGGCCTATAAAATAGAATGTGATAATAAACGCGGCTTTATCGGCGGATATGTTCTTGCATTCGACAAGGAAAGAGCTTCCCCATGTGTTGCATAAATATTCGAGGGTACATGACGAGAAAAAGCATAACCATACGACTCTTATTGCGGGATCCTTTGCCAGTTCCTTCATGCTTACCGTTTTAGGTGTAACCTCTTCCGCCGCACCGTATTGATTATCGAATTTCACACGGCTCCATAACGGAAGTGAAACAATCATAATAACCGCAATAACAAGCTGTACTATACCCGCGTTTCTGTAGCCTATCTGCCAGCTTCCGTATTTTTCGAGAGCCTTCGACATAAACAAAGGGCTGAGCGAAACACCGACACCGTACGCACAGTGCAAAAAGCTCATGTGCATTGCCTTATAATGCAGAGCCACATAGGAATTCATTGCGGCGTCAATGCATCCCGCACCGAAGCCTAAAGGAATCGCGAAAAAGATAATCCACATAATGTTGCCCGAAATCGAATTTCCGAACAAACCGATAACGGTAAGAGCCGTGCTTACTGCCGCAACCTTGCCCGTACCGAAGCGATTGATTACTCTCGTGCTCGAAAGGCTTGACGCAACGCTGAAAAGCGAAAACAGCGGTGTCAGATACCCCGCAACATCAACGGACAAATTAAAGTCCTGATACATCACAGGCCATGCGGTACCGAAAAGCGAATCTGGAACGCCGAGACCTATGTACGCAATATAAATTATCACAAGCAGTAAGGTAGCCATATAAATCCTCTTATAACAAAATTCCCATGTATTTTACCACAACCACCTAACCGTTTTCAAGTGTATAAATAGCTAATGTTTTATGATTTGAAATAAGCTTTTCTGCGGCAACAGAAAAAGCCCGACGAATATCGGGCTCTTTTCACTTTGCGGCGGTTATCTCCAATATTCAGCTGAAGTTTATCCGCACTCAACTGTCAAACCTAAAAAACGGAGCTTGCAAGGTTG
>CAZWLL010000029.1:5924-9127 GCA_964634795.1 uncultured Ruminococcus sp.
TATCCGCCGACATTACTCCTCTTTGCAGTCAAAGCCGAGCTTCTTTATAGCTTCGCAAATGAGCTTAGAGTCGAGAAGCTCGGAGCATGTAATCTTCGCTTTTCCGGTCGCAAGATCCACAATTGCGGAACCTCCGAGTTCCTTTATAACCTTGACTACCTTTTCAACACACTTATCACACTTCATACCGCTGATAAGCAGCTCGATTGTTTTTTTCTTTCCGAAAAGCATTATTGTATTCCTCCCGAATAAATTTATTTGTTTTTATTTGTATAATAATATGAATGACACGTTTTCTCTTCACCGAGCGCGTCAAACATCATTGTGTAATCCTCAGCGTATTTGTATCCGCATTTTTCTATGGTTCTCCGCGAGGCTTCATTGTCGGTAAAACAGTCGGCAAAACAAGCATCGAATATGCCGCTCAAATATTCCGTCATTCTCGAAAGCATTTCGGTACCGTAACCGCAGTGCTGATAATCCTTTCCGATTACAAAACCAACAGAAACACATGTCATTCCCGCGAATTTTCCGCCTACTCTGTACGGATTAACGTGAAAATACCCAATCAGCTCATCAGATTTTAAGACAGCTATTCCCGTGTTATACCGTGTTAACTCGGAATAAAACCAATCGAATCCTTCATCGTTTTTAGCAGGCAAAAATCCCGCGGGACGTGTGACAGTCTCATCCGAAAGCAGTTTTCCGAGCGCGTCCTTGTCACCGTCCGCAAGCAAACGGTACGTCAGCCTTTCGGAATACAAAATTTTATTTTCAAATTCAATCATAATCACAAAATTTCCCGAAGTATGGCGGTTGTCTGCATTACTAAGCTTCGATACATCCCCGCTATATTTCTAAGCCTCATAATCGGAGATTGCCTGCTTGCCGAAGGCAATTTTCAAACTTCTCAAAGTTTGAAAAAAGGCAATCTCGATAGCGGGGCGGTTGTCTGCATTACTAAGCTATAGTGAATCCCCGCTATATTTCCGCTCCGCACCAAAGCAGCTTTTTTATATATTCAGCCGCATAGTCATTCTGCAAATTGTACGCAAGCGGTATAGGTTCTCCTATTCCCGCCGCAATGCAGCTGACACTGCAGTTTACCGTCAGCGTCTTTCCGGTACCTATTTCCCCCGACGTAAGACGTGAAAAAACAGCGTTGATTAAGCCTCCGTGAGTTACTCCTATGACGGTTTTTCTTTCAGATACTTCAAGCATGTCATCGATAGCGCCGAGCATCCTTGCAGCCGCCTGCGGAACCGTTTCAACATCGCCGGCATGCTTTTCACCGTTCGGAAACATCTTTCTCCGCTCATCCAGTGTGAGACCGGACAGAGCACCGTAATCACGCTCAATCAGCCTCTCTACTACAGTAGGCTCCGCTATACCCACGGATGACGCAATGTATTCCGCGGTAACAACCGCTCTCGAAAGAGGGGATGTACATACGGCAGCATACGAAACTCCGCTTTTCTTCGTGTTTTTTATGACGGTGGATATAAGTCTCGCCTGATCGTGACCGTTTTCATTCAGAGGAACATTTTCTCTTCCCTGAAGACGTTTTATGATATTCCAGTCTGTTTGACCGTGTCTGACAAGACAAACAAGCGCCCTACCCTCAAGTAAATAGTGAGCGGCGCTTGCAGGATGAACAAGTATTATTTGCGAGGTCAGGAGTTGGCGCGTATGCTTAAATTGTGTCACGTGCGTCTTCCTCCTTAAGAAAAATAATCATGTTTTATTATACACCATATATGCCGCGGTGTCAAGTTTTTCACATAAATACAAGCGGCACTTCTCTTTTTTCGCCGTTCTCTTGCATTATATCGAAATACATAGTATAATTTATGTAACAATCCAGACTAATAAACCGAAAGGACGGAATCGATATGAATTCAAAACAAATCATGCAAATATTCCGTGATACGGCGTATATCCGTACCGGAGGCAGTGACGAAGAAAAAAAGTGTGCGGGCTACCTCACCGATGTTCTCGCAAAAATGGGACTTGAGGCTCACACTGAACCTTTCGCGGTTGCTATGGCAAAAAACGTCAATGCGACATTAACCGCAGACGGCAGTGACGTTCCATGTGAAGGCTACCGCTGTGCAGGCTGCGGAGAGATTGAAGCCCCGCTGTATTATATGACGAGCTCGGATTCGTATGCTCTCAAACAGTGCAAGGGCAAAATCGTTCTCTTTGACGGCTACCTCGGATATTGGAAATACCATGATCTCGTTGAAAACGGCGCGGTAGGCTTTATAACATACGACGGTGATGCCAACTATCGTGATTACGATATCGATAAGCGTGAGCTCCGCAAGTTCACGGTTGACGGCGCAAACGGCGTTAAGCTGCCCGGAGTTAATATTAACGCGAAAAGCGCGATTTCCATAATCAAAAACAAGGTTAAAACCGTCCGCATTTCTCTTTCTCAGGATGAATATGAAGGCGAATCACAGAATGTTGTGCTCGATATGCCCGGAGATATACCCGAGACAATAGTGTTTACCGCTCACTATGACTCAACCCCTCTCTCAACAGGCGCGTACGATAATATGTCGGGCTCAATAGGTCTTATCTATATGGCAGAGTATTTCAAATCACATCCACACCGCCACTCTCTGCGCTTCGTATGGTGCGGCAGTGAAGAACGCGGACTGCTCGGTTCAAAGGCTTACTGTGCCGCGCATGAGGATACACTGTCGTCGATAGTGCTTAACATTAACCTCGACATGATAGGCAGTATCATGGGCGGCTTCATCGGATGCTGCACATCGGAGGACAAGCTCGCTAATTATATCAGCTACCTCGGACTGGAAACAGGCTTCAGCATCAGAACATCTCAGGACGTATATTCAAGCGATTCCACACCGTTCGCGGACCGCGGTATTCCCGCAGTATCGTTTGCACGCGGAGCACCGCACAACACCGCGACTATACATAACCGCTACGACACAACAGCCGTTATTCTCGCGTCAAGAATGATTGAAGACTGCACATTCATCACAAAATTCGCAGAGAGAATGGCTAACGCAGTACAGTGCCCGGTAGAGCGCAAGATGCCCGACAACATGAAGAACAAGCTTGACAACTACCTGTGCCGCAAACGCGAAGGATAAAATATAGTATAACCAAAACAAGCGCAAAGTTTGATGCTCTGCGCTTGTTTTTATGTCTGATGCTGTATAGAAGCCATA
>CAZWLL010000029.1:9227-23960 GCA_964634795.1 uncultured Ruminococcus sp.
TTATCCGCCGACGCCGCTCAATATTTGTATTTCTTACGCATTCCGAGCATGAAGCCTAACGATACTACCGTGCTCAAAATTTCACTTGCGTCAAGTGCGTACCATACTCCGTCGAGCTGCCAGATTTCGGGAAGAACAAGTATGCATATAACGGGAAGAATAAGGGAACGCACGAATGATATAGCAGCCGAAACAGCACCGTCATTCAGTGCGGTAAAGAATGATGACGCGTACATGTTGAACCACATTACAAGGAATGGAATCGCGCATATTCTGAACGCTCTTACCGTCATTTCGAGCAGTTCGGCATCGTAACCGACAAAAATCGACGCAATGGTCTTCGCGAGTATTATTGCGGTTGTAGTAAGTACAATTGCAGACGACGAAAGCATTATCATGCTCTTTTTCAAGATGTTCTTCATTTCCTTGTGATTTGCGGCTCCGTAATGGTATCCCATTACAGGTGAGCTACCTGATGAGTATCCCATGAAAATGCCTATAAATATGAACGATGCATACATGACAACACCGTACGCCGCAACACCGTCCTCACCCGCATATTTCATAAGCTGCATATTGTAAAGTACGCCTGTTACTGATGCGGATATGCTTGTCATCATTTCAGATGAACCGTTGATGCAGGCCTTGACTACAGGCTTTACCTCGAAGTTTGTCTTGCACATTCTGACATCGGACTTGTTTCTTTTGCTGATAAACCATACGAAAGGAACGCCTCCGCCCACACATTGGCTGAGACCGGTGGCAAGTGCCGCGCCTGCTACTCCCATGTGGAAGAATGCCATAAATACGTAGTCGAGTATCATGTTCGTGACGCCTGCCATGATTATTACTGACATCGCGAATTTCGGCTTCTCGGCAACAATCATATAGCTCTGCAGTGTATACTGTGCGTGCTGTGCCACATTAAAGCACAGACATACGGTACCGTATGTCATGACATCACCTATCATCGCATCGGTAGCGCCGAACAGATAAGCGACAGGACGAAGAATCGCTATGCCCACACCTGTAAGCAAAATACTCGAGCCGAACATAAGGTACATCATCATCGTGAAATATCTTTGTCCTCTGTGTATATCCCCTTCTCCGAAGGTTTTCGCCACAAGCGCACTTCCTCCGACACCGATCATCGCGCCGAATCCGCCGAGAATCTGCAGATACGGCATAATCAGATTGACCGACGCAAACGCCGTTTTGCCGACAAAATTGGAAATGAAGAATCCGTCGACTACTCCGTATATGGAGGTGAATATCATCATAAATATCGACGGTATCGTAAACCGAAGAAGCTTCTCATACGTAAAATGGTCTGAAAGCTTAATTTGCATTTTATCACTCCTTAATTATCATCTGTTTCTATTGTTTGAATTTCTCTTCTCAATGAGCTTGTTATCTTTTCCGTCATTTTAAGATAAACGTCAAGCTCATCCTCTGATAAGCATGAATACGCCCTCTCCTCGGCACCGCGCAGGATATCCGTTGTCGACTTGGTCAGCTCGCGCCCTTTTTCGGTCAGAATTATGCGTTTTTGATTCTTTGCGCCCGATATCGGCTCAAGCGATACATAACCGTTTTTTACCAGATTCGATATCGCGGTATTTATCGTTTGCTTTGCGAAAGAAGACTGGCGGCAAAGAACCTGCTGCGTCACATCCGCTCTCTGGCCCGTTATCATATACAATATCCACATAGCGCTGTCCGAAAGTCCGAATTTAACAGCTGCGTTGTGATATACAGCCTCCTGCTCCTTCAGCTGCTTATCAATCAGGTCAATGTACTCATATACCTTCATCAATTTCCTCCTGTCAGCCAAACGTCATATATTATAGTCCGTAATCGGACTTTTGTCAACTCTGAATTTAAATAAAAATGATGCTGTTTGTGTTTAAAAAATGCGCAAAAAAAACTCAAACATCAGCTTTCAGCCGTGTTTGAGTTTTAATATTTTATATTGATTTAATTACTTGCCGAGCTTGCTTACTATTTCTTCTGTGTCGGATGCGATCATAAGCTCTTCGTTTGTGGGAAGCACATAAACCTTAACCTTCGAGTCGGGTGTGGAAATCTCAACTGTGTTCGGCTGGTGGTGTGTCTTCGCATTGAGCTCACGGTCAATCTTAATTCCGAAGTAATCCATATCGGTGCATGCTCTCTCACGGAGTTCGGGGTTGTTTTCGCCCATGCCGGCTGTCCATACAACCGCATCAAGACCGTTCATAGCTGCTGTGTATGAACCGATATACTTCTTTACCTGGTATGCGAGAGTGGATGCTGCTATATAAGCTCTTTCGTTGCCCTCGAGTATTGCGGCTTCTATGTCACGGCTGTCGGAGGAAATGCCGGAGATACCGAGGAAACCGCACTTCTTGTTCATGTAGTCGCTCATTTCGTCGGGAGTATAGCCTTCCTTGTTCATGATATATGTAACAACGGCAGGGTCTATAGAACCGCAGCGAGTACCCATGATAACACCGTCAAGAGGTGTGAAGCCCATTGATGTGTCTATGCATTTGCCGCCCTTAACAGCGGTGATCGATGAACCGTTTCCGATATGGCATGTGATAATCTTTGTATCCTCAAGCGGCTTGTCAAGAAGCTTTGCCATTTCGCGTGAAACGTATCTGTGTGATGTGCCGTGAGCACCGTAGCGGCGGATATGATACTTTTCATACATATCGTAGGAAACACCGTATGTGTACGCCTGAACGGGCATTGTCTGATGGAAAGCGGTGTCGAATACAAGTACCTGCGGTTTGTCGGGCATAACAGCGAGACAACCTTTAATACCCATAATGTGCGCACCTGTGTGCAGAGGGGCAAAGTCACGGCAGAGCTCGAGCTTTTCGAGAACTTCGTCTGTAAGAAGAACGGATTCGAAGAAGTAAGGACCGCCATGGACTACTCTGTGACCGACAGCTTCTATCTCGTTCATATCCGAAATAACGCCTGTCTCGGGGTCTGTAAGGTATTTAATTACTATTTCTGTTGCAACAGCGTGGTCGGGCATGGGGTATTCGGCTTTGATTTTTTCACCCTTTTCGCCTTTTCTGTGTTCAATGCGTCCGTCGATACCGATTCTTTCGCAAATACCCTTTGCGAGTACGGTCTCGGTAACTGTATCAAAGAGCTGATACTTAAGCGAGGAAGAACCGGCGTTAACTACTAAAACTTTCATTTTGGAATGTTTCCTCCGAAAAAATGATTGAAATTTGACAAATATTTGAATATCAGGTATAATTATATACGAAATCACCCGAAAAAACAAGATATTTAGCTTAATTCGTAGAAAGATATAAATAATTATGAAATCAAGCGCTGTGATTTGTGAGTTTAACCCAATCCACAACGGTCACAAATACATTTTAGATAGGGCAAGAGACTATGTCGGACATGACGGATGCGTTATAACGGTTATGAGCGGCAATTTCACGCAGAGATGTACTCCTGCCGTATACGATAAATATACACGTGCCCACACGGCTTTGCTGTGCGGAGCGGACATTGTTTTCGAGCTGCCGTTTCCGTGGTGTTCATCCGGTGCGGAGGACTTCGCGCTCGGCGGAGTTTCCATTGCCGCGTCTCTCGGCGCAGGCAGTCTGACCTTCGGCTCAGAATCGGGAAACATCGAGCTCATCGAAAAATGCTCTGAAATTAAAGCCTCCGACAGCTTCACGGAAACAATCCGCAGGCTCGAGAAGGAAAACAGGAGCATCGGCTCAGCCGTACTTTATCAGAGAGCAATAGCCGATATGGGTGCGGACATTGAGCTCGGTGCAAATGATAAGCTCGGAGTCGAATACATGTGTCATGGAAAGCTATACGGCATAAGCGAATACAATGCGGTAAAGCGCGACACGCACCATATCAGTGCAGGTGAAATCAGAGGAAAAGTCATATTGAGCGGTCTTGAGAGTGTACGAGATGACATTCCCGCCGAAGCATACGACCTTTTAAAGAATGAACATTACCTCACCGAAGAAGGATACAATGACATTCTTTTCTCATACTCACGTCTCCTGAAAAGCGCCGCCACGCCTGAGCTTGTTTACGCGCAAAAAACGTCATTTGAATCGGTTAACTCAGATGAATTCATAAAAAAGCTCCCCCAAAAAAAGCTTACACTCGCCAGAATGAGACGGGAATTGCTGTTTTCGCTGTTGGGAGTCAAGCAGATGAACAAAAAATCCCCGCCGTGCTTCACCGTACTTTTGGCGGCAAACGAACGCGGCAGGGAATATTATAAATGCGTAAAAAAATCTCTTGAAATACAGGTAATCACCAAGCCTGCCGATTTCGGGAACAACGATCAATATGCCGTTGCCAAGGAAGCCGACCGACTTTATACATTATGCATCGGGGAGAGGGCTGACAGATTTATCCGCATGAGTCCCGTTATATTATAATATAGGAGCAATATAGTCTCGCACCTTGAAGCTTGCGCCTATTTCAGCGGCAATTCCCGAACAGCGTTCCAAATCAAAGTCGTTTATTGTTCCCTTGACAACGGTAAGCTCAACATGGGGCACGTATTTCGACACCTCACGCGCGAATTTCAAAACCCCCATGAAGGCATCCTCACCGAATTTCGGGTGGCACAGCTTCATGTATGTATCGGAGTCAGCCGCACCGAGATTTATTGATACACAGTCTACAAGTCCTTTGAACATGGGAGCGGTATCCTCGGCAAGTATCATGGACGCGTGTCCGTTGGTATTTACCGTTATCGGAGTATTGGTAGCCTCACGAAGCTTTTTGCAGGTCTCAAGCATATCGTACAGACGGCAGGTGGGTTCTCCGCCGCCGCTGAATACAATTTCACTGTAATTTCCGAGCTTATGAGAAAACAAATCGGTTATAATCTCGTTAAGTGACGGCTCTCTCTCAAGCCGCAGATTCGGAAAAACATCTGAATGTGAATAGTCACGATAACAGAATTCGCATCTATTTGTACAGTGATTTGTCAGATTCACATACAAAGTATTTTTTACTACATAGGTTATAACCATTATGTCCTCCGTTTGATCGCGTATGATGCATGTTTTGGTGACATTACGCATCAGTCGATCGAATAAAAATGTTTTGCGTTTTTTTCCGTCAGGCATACTGCGTCATCGTATGATATTCCGCGTATTTGCGCAAGAGCGGCGCAGGTATATTTCAGATAACCCGAATAATTTATCTCCCCACGGTGCGGTGTGGGCGGCAGGTACGGGCAGTCAGTCTCTATAAGGATTCTATCACTCGGTATCGCAGCCGCGCTCTCTTTTACTCCGCGAGCGTTTTTATATGTAAGCGGCCCCGAAAACGAGAGATACCATCCGAGTTTTACATACTGATTTGCCATTTCCGCGCTTCCGCTGTAGCTGTGAATCACTCCGTGAACACCGACCGTATCCCGTATAAAATCGAATGTATCTCCCGCGGCATCGCGTGAATGAATTATAACAGGCAGCGCGGTTCTCTTCGCGATTTCAAGCTGTGCCAGAAAGAAATAAGTCTGACGTTCTTTGTCCGTTCCGTCGTAGTGATAATCATAGCCTATCTCTCCGATTGCACGGACTTTTTTATTTGCAGACAGCTTTTCTATTTCGTATAAAGCTTTATCGCAGCATGCGGCGTCTATCTCCTGCGCATCTGACGGATGTATTCCCACAGCGGCATATATAAAATCATACTTTTCCGCAAGTGCAACGGAATTTAAGCTTGTTGCCACATTAGACCCGACATTGACAATGTGTCCGACGCCTTCATCGCGGGCTTTCATTATCGCTCCGTCTGTTCCGCCGTCGAACTCATTATCAAAGCGCTTGTCATCGTAATGTGCGTGCGCATCGAAAAGCATTATCTGACTCTTTCTCCGAGGGGTGTTGCGGGATCAAGGAATATAACTCTGACATTTTCCTCACCTGACGCGAGAATCATTCCGTTTGACTCTATACCGCAAAGAACTGCGGGCTTGAGGTTTGCGACAACTATGATTTTCTTGCCGATAAGATCCTCCGGAGCATAGAATTTCGCTATGCCCGATGCAACCGTGCGTGTTTCATATCCGAGGTCGAGAGTCAGCTTAAGAAGCTTCTTCGCTCTCGGAACCTTCTCGCAGTTTGTAATCTGTGCTGTTCTGAGCTCGACATTCATGAAGTCGTCAATGCCGATTTGAGCTATTCCCTCAGGCTTTTCGAGCTTTTTCGCGGCTTCTTCTTCGGCTTTTTTAGCGTCCTCGATTGCCTTCTGAGCCGCTGCCTGTTCCGCTTCAACCTCTTTGAGGAATGCTTCCTCATCTATACGCTGGAACAGAGGCTTAGCCTCGCCGACCTTGTTTCCGCTCTCAAGTCCACCGAAGCATGCGATGCTGTCATAGTCTCTCTTATCGGAGCCTATCTGCGCGAATATTTCGTCTGCCGTAGCGGGAATTATCGCCGTAAGAAGTACGCCTGCGATTCTGATTGTTTCAAGCAGGTTGTATATTACCGTTTCGAGTCTCTGCTTTGTCTCATCGGACTTAGCAAGTGTCCACGGTGCTGTCTCATCGATATATTTGTTGGCACGGCGAAGCATACCGAATACATCTGCGCATGCGTCTGCTATATGGAATGTATCCATGTTTTCACAGAAGCTCTTTACAGTCTGCTGAGCTGTCTCTTTCAGCTCGGCATCCGTTCCTTCATCTCCGTGAGGTGTGGGAATGACACCGCCGAAATACTTCTTTGTCATGGCAACGGTACGATTCACAAGGTTTCCGAGATTATTCGCGAGATCCGTATTGTAGCGTCCGATTACCGATTCGTATGTTATGGATCCGTCGGACGCATACGGCATCTCGGAAAGCGCGTAGTAACGCACACCGTCAACGCCGAATTTTTCCGCAAGGCTGTCCGCGTAAATTACGTTGCCGCGAGATTTCGACATCTTATCGATTCCGACATTGAACCACGGATGTCCGAAAATCTGCTTCGGAAGAGGAAGGTTCAAAGCCATCAGGAAAATCGGCCAATAAATGGAATGGAATCTTACAATATCCTTACCGATTATATGTACGTCGGCAGGCCAGTATTTGCGGAAGTTTTCGCTTTGCTCTTCTTTATCGGGATCATATCCGAGAGCCGTTATATAGTTTGTCAGGGCGTCAAGCCATACGTAAATTACATGGTTGGGGTCGAACGTTACGGGAATACCCCATTTGAAGCTTGTTCTCGATACACAAAGGTCCTGCAAACCGGGCTTAAGGAAATTATTAATCATTTCCTTTCTGCGTGCCTCGGGCATAATGAAATCGGGATGGTCTTCTATATATTTCATAAGTCTGTCGGCATATTTGCTCATATTAAAGAAATACGCTTCTTCTTTATCCTTATGAACCTCACGTCCGCAGTCGGGGCATTTTCCGTCGACAAGCTGACTGTCCGTAAAGAACGATTCGCACGGAGTGCAGTACCAGCCTTCGTAGCATCCTTTATAAATGTCGCCCTGGTCGTAGAATTTCTTAAATATTTTAGCTACCGCTTCCTCATGATTCTTATCTGTTGTACGGATAAAATAGTTGTAAGACGTATTCATTTTATCCCAGATTTCTCTGATTACTCCTGAGGTCTTGTCTACATATTCCTTCGGAGTAATTCCCGCGTCATGAGCCTTCAGTTCTATCTTCTGTCCGTGTTCATCCGTTCCGGTGCAGAAGAAAACGTCGTATCCGCGCTGTCTTTTATATCTCGCAATCGCATCTGTCGCAATAATCTCGTATGTGTTTCCGAAGTGAGGTTTTGCGGATGCATATGCGATTGCAGTGGTAATGTAATATTTCTCAGCCATAATGTATAACCGTGAGCCGCATGGCGCACAGTCATGCCTCCTTATTTATTCTGTCTCAAATTTTTTTACCGCAAATGAATACATTATCAAGAGAAATGTCATTCTTATCTTTTACGGTAATGAAGTCGGCACGGCAGCCTGTCTTAATAAAGCCGCATTTGTCGCCTATTCCTATAAGGGATGCGGGATTTGCCGTAGCCATAGGTATAACCTCTTCAAGAGAAGCACCCGTAAAGCGCATGAAATTCTTTACCGCGGTAAACAAATCGAGTGTGCTTCCCGCAAGTGCGCCTTCACTGTTTACTGCGCGTCCGTTCTTCACATATACCGGAAGACCCGCAATCGCGTATTCTCCGTCGGGACATCCGGCCGCCTCAAGTGAATCCGTTATAAGTATAAGCTTATCATGATTTTTTGCGCGATAAGCAAGCTTAATCATTGCGGGATGCGAATGCTCACCGTCGCATATGAATTCGGAATATGCCTCATCAGTAATAAGCGATGCCACCATATTGCCGGGTTCTCTGTGATGAATCGGCTTCATAGCGTTATATGTATGAGTGAACGATTTTACTCCGTGTTTGACAGCGGAAACAGCCTCGTCGTATGTGGCGTCACTGTGTGCGAGAGAGCATGTCGCACCGAGCTCTAAAGCCTTATCGAGAAAACGGTAACCATCATCAAGCTCATACGCTGCCGCGATATGAATCGGAAGCGGCATCATAGCACCCGCAAGCTTTTCAAGCTCATTCGGGTCAAGAGGAGCTAAGTATTCGGGATTATGCGCGCCGCGTCTCTTGGGATTGAGATATCGACCCTCAAGATGTATTCCCGCGATAGTAGCAAGTCCGTCGTCACTTGTTCTTTGTTTGTTTATTATCTCAGCGGAATGATACAGCTCATCGAGCGCTGCGGAGGCGAGAGTAGCCATAACGGTTGTTGTTCCCGCTTCGGCATACGAACGTCTCAGAGCATGCACAGCCTCGTCATCAATATAGTTGAAGTCATGACCGCCGCGTCCGTGTGTATGTATGTCGACAAGTCCCGGAAGAAGATATTCTCCGTGCAAATCGACTGAGTCGTCATATTCGCCGCATGTACCATAATCGTAAATACCGCTGATAATGCCGTCCTCGACTAAAACATCTTTATCGCAAAACATTCGTGATTCATGTATATATACGTGTCCGTTTTTGAATAAGGTTTTCATTTTTTCGGAAAAATCTCCTTTAATATGATCGGCACAAGCCGTTTATCAAATTATAACAGAAAAACGTCTCTTTTACAAGACGTTTTTGATATGCATATTAAACAGCAAATGATTGAATTATTGAGTTCCGAATGTACAAACAACACATTTTCGCGCTGTTTACGTTCAAAAAATCTCAAAAAACTATGTTCTTGCAGCCGTTTTTCCTCTATTTACCGAGGCCGCACTGCCATTCAACCCAGCCTGACGCAAATGGATCCCCTCTCCGCTTCAGCTCGGCAATCAGTTTTTCCCCGAGATTCTTCATTACATCGGCGTATTCGGGACAGCCTGCTCTGTTTATAATCTCACCCGGATCAACGGTCAAATCGTAAAATTCGTCCACATCGGTGAGATTCCATATGTATTTGTATTTTTCCGTTCTGATTCCGCGCTGAGTAAATAAGCCGAACTGCTGTCCGTTTGATGTAAACACGGCATATTCCGCATTCGCATCAAGTACTGAGGTACCGTGGCGCTTGCTTTGCGGCTCGATTCCGACGATTTTCTCAACGGTCGGTGCTACATCGAGAGACGACGACACGAATGCGTCAACATCCGCGTGCTCGACTCCCGGAATCCGTACAATCATTGGCACGTGCACTACATCATCATAAAGAATATAGTGCTTATCGAGCATTCCGTGACTTCCGCATGTGTCACCGTGGTCGGACAAGAGAATTATAACGGTATTGTCATACTCACCGTTCTTTTTCAGCTCATCGATAAGCATGCCGATAGATGCGTCTGTTTGGCTTATCATTCCGTAATATCTCGCCGCGGTCGGTGCGAAATCCTTCCACTCAAGTCCTTCGAGCTTCCAGTTTTCAATCTGCTTTTTCTGAATGTACGGTTTATTCTCGAATTTGTCTCCGAATCCGTCCCACGGCTGCATATCATCGGGCGAATACATGCTGTCGTACGGTGCGCTCGGACGGCACGGAAGATGAGGATCCGTAATATCAACCCACACATGCCACGGCAAGCCTTTGTTTTTGTCTATAAATGCCGCAGCCGATGAGCATATGCGATACGTCTTCGTATCTTCAAACTTGATTGGATTCGAGCAGCCGAACCAACTTCCGCTGTATTCGATTCTGCCGTATTTTTCGGCAATTTCTTTATTGTATTCAGCTCCGCTGAAAATCGATTCATAACCGAAGTCGCATTCACTGCCGTTCGGAGATGCATCCCACGAGCCTGAAAATCCGCATCTGTAACCCGCATCCTTGAGCTCAGACACCCATGTGGGGACATTCGGGTCTGCGCCTGCGGTTTTTATGAAGTTATAGTTGAACAGCGCGCCTATAGAATCGGGCTGAACTCCCGTCAGCATAGCCTGACGTGACGGAGCGCATACGGGAAGGGGGGTGTACGCGTTCTTCATAAACAAGCCGTCCGCGGCAAGCGCGTCTATATTCGGTGTCAAAGGGGCTTTTCTGCCTGTAAATCGTGACGAATAGCCGATTGAGTCGTAACGCAGCTGGTCACATACGATAAACAATATGTTCGGTTTCATAATTAATTCATTTACTCCTCGCAGCCTGCAATTGTCAATATGCGCACCTGTGCATTACAGGTTGGCGAGAATATATCTTGCGGCTTCCATACCTGTTTCGCTGCCGATTTTGCCGTCTTCCATACCTTCGAACTCAACCGAAACATATCCGTCGTATCCTGCGTCGCGGATAAAACGGAGTGTGCTCCAAACATCCAAGTCACCCTGAGCGAGGATGGAACCGCGGAGCATATATTCTCCCGAATTCGATGAGAACCAGCATCCCGAGTCGCATCTGAACAGTCCGCCGTTGCCCGTCAGTTTTTCTGTCTTTCTTATATAGAAGTCCTTAAGATGTACCATTTTCGCAATCGAAGCACATTTCTTTACGGCTACTGCGGTATTTTCATCCACACAGATAAAGTTGCCCGTATCGAGAAGAAGGCCGAAATTATCTCTGTCAACCGCGTTTATCAGACGAATTACTCTGTCGGAGCCGTTCACAAAGAAGCCGTGGTTTTCAACAAGAGTTGTAACTCCGAAGTTTGCCGCATAATCCGCAAGCTCGCGGCAGCATTCCACCGCTATCGGGAACTCTCTCTCAAATGCTATGGGAGTGTTCGATTCAAGCGGACGGCGGAACGATGATATATCATGGCGCATGTATTTAAGTCCGAGCTTAGCCGCAACGTCAATGTGTCTCTTGAGTCTCTCGACCTCGGCATGACGCGCATCCTTATCTTCCTTCAGCAAATCTCCGAGAACCGCATAGTTCGAAATAGGAAGATTAAGCTTTTTGGATGTTTCGATGATCTCCGCGATAAGCGGTTCATTGAATTCGCCGCTCTTGTCATCATGAAGCGTGAATCCGAACGGAACAAGCTCGATATGCTCCGCACCCTTTTCCTTTGCGAATGCCATTACCTCTGTAACGGACATAAGTCCGTCGCATATGTAGTTGTTCATGCTGTAGCTGGTAAGTCCGATTTTCATTTTAATGCCTTTCCGCCGCCATCGGAACCGTTTGAGAGTCTCGTTTTACCCGTCAGTCCACGGCAGCTGTATAATATTTTTAATCTATAAATCAAGCGTAAGCTTGTATATATCGTTTTTGTTTTCGCCTCTTGCTTTTGCGGCGGCTTTTACTGCCTCCATTTTCGTCATTCCGCCGTCCATAAGCATCTTCACGTGCTCAGCGGGATCTGCGGGATACTCCTCGTCGTTTTTCTTTTTCTCCGCTCCGCTTACAACAAGCACATATTCGCCTCTCGGCTCTTTTTCCTCGTATACTTTAATCGCTTCGGCTATGGTAGTTCTGAAAACCTCTTCGTTTATTTTTGTAAGCTCACGGCACAGCGTTATTTTGCGGTCTCCGAAATATTTATATAAATCCGAAAGCGTGACTCTGAGTCGGTGAGGCGCCTCATAAAATATCATTGTGCGCACCTCGCTCTGAAGCTCGGTAAGTCTATCGTTTCTTTCGCTTTTGGCTGTCGAAATGAAGCCTTCAAACGCAAATCTCGATGTCGATAATCCGGACAGTGTGAGCGCGGTTATTGCCGCACAGCATCCCGGTATACTGCTTACGGGAATGCCCCTCTCGGCACACAGCCTTACTATATCCTCCCCGGGATCGCTTATAGCGGGAGTGCCCGCGTCGGTAACAAGAGCACACGATTCACCCGCTTCAAGCCGCTGTGCTATAATTTCACCGCGTTCTCTTTTGTTGTGTTCGAAATAGCTTATCATAGGCTTTGATATTCCGAATCTGACAAGCATAGAACCTGTATTTCTGGTATCCTCTGCGGCAATAAAATCCACCTCGGAGAGCACCTTTATCGCACGTTCGGATAAATCGGATAGGTTTCCTATCGGTGTAGCCACAAGATACAGCACACCTCCGATAACCGCATTTTTATCCTCTGTCGAAACATTTCTTTTTTTAATACAGCTCATTCGTCTCCTCCGTACGGGTACTCTTTTACACAAATTGAATTTGTATGATTTATTTTATTGCATTATTGCAGCGCTCTGTTTGTTCGGCTTACTCCGAATAAGTGATCAAGCGTAAAATTATCATATACCGCATTCATCGCATCGGTATATTCCCCGCCGCATCCATTCTTGTATATTATAAGCGGCATGGAGAACACCATTCCCTCAGCCGCGCCTTTTTTTCCTTCAATGAGAATAAGACATGGTTTTGATGCAGCCGACGGATATACCATAACCGCTCTTTTCGGCTCTATTCCGTTTTTCTTCATCGAATAAAACAGCTCCGCGGCACGCTCGGGTTTGTACACAACCGTAAAATATCCGCCGAATTTTAAGAGTCTCGCAGCGCAGGCACAAAACTCATCGACTCCGCCGTTGTTTTCACGCCGCGCGTCATTCATCTCGTCGAAAGAATTTACCTTGCCCGATTCCGCCTTCATATACGGAGGATTCGATACAACCGCATCGCATTCACCGCCGATATCCGCCTTTGTTGCCTCACGTATATCTTTCGATACGGCTAAAACGCTGTCGTCAAGTCCGTTCAATCGGGCGTTTCTCTTAATCAGCTCCGCGAAATACTCCTGTATTTCAATGGAATACACTTTTTTATATTTTCCTCGTGCTTCCATCAGCAGAGCGACAACACCTGTTCCGCCGCCGAGCTCCGCGCATGTTCCGCTCGGCTTTGATCGCGAGAATGCGGCAAGAAGATAGCTGTCTGTTCCGAATGTAAGTCCGCGTTTCAGCTGTATCAGCGACAGCCGCTCGTTTATTTTATCCAGTCTTTCCTTTTCGCTGTCGTAAATGGTATTCTCGGTCATTAGTCCTCGATTAACCTTTCCGTATATCTTTATCAAAAACGGGAGACAAACGAATTACGCAGTCTCCCGTTTTCAGGTTATGTTTTGAAGAATTATTCTTCGGGCTTCGGAGCGTCAACAGGACATACGCCTGCGCAAGCGCCGCATTCAAGACATTCGTCAGCGTTGATAACGTATTTGCCGTCCTTTTCGGAAATAGCTTCTACAGGACATTCAGATGCACATGTGCCGCATCCGATGCAATCATCAGAAATTTTGTATGCCATTATAAAAAACCTCCTGTTTTTGAGATAAGCCTATTTTAGCATATAATGAGGATAAATTAAATAGTATTTTACAAAATTTTTGGAAATTTTTCGTTCGGTTGCTCCGCAGCTTATATAAATTACCTTATTTCTCCGAATTGCGGCACTCTTCCTTCGAGACGGTCTTCACTTTGATTACATCGCCCCTGTTGTACTGCTTTATACTGCCGTCGGAAAACTTTACCTTTATCGTTCCCTGAAGCGGGCTCATCTCGGTCACCACGCCTACTCCGTCCGCTGTTTTAACGGTAGAATCAATCGGAGGCGTTTTCGCTATTTCAGCCTCATATGTTTCATGCTCGTATCTGAGACAGCACATCAAGCGTCCGCATGTACCTGATATCTTAGATGAATTCAAAGACAGATTCTGTTCCTTTGCCATTTTAATCGACACCTGAACGAAATCCGAAAGGAAGCGTGAACAGCATAACGGTTGTCCGCATACGCCAAGCCCACCGAGCATTTTCGCCTCATCTCTTATTCCGATTTGTCTCAGCTCTATTCTTGTGCGGAAAACAGAAGCTAAATCCTTAACCAGCTCGCGGAAATCGACTCTTATTTCAGCCGAATAATAGAAAAGCAGCTTGCCGTTGTCAAGAGTGTATTCGGCGCTTATCAGCTTCATGCCGAGCTTGTGCTCTTCTATTTTCTGCTTGCATATCTCAAAAGCTTCAGCTTCGAGCCGCTTGTTTTCCTCATATTTAGCCGCATCTTCGTCTGTGGCTTTTCTGACAGCCTGTCGGAGAGGAGCAACCACCTTCGACACATCTGTCATATGATTTCCTTCGGATACATATCCGTATTCTATCCCGCGCGCAGTCTCAACAACGGCAAAATCGCCTGTGTTAAACTGAATACCCGACGGATAGAAATAATAAACCTTGCCCGCATCACGAAATCTTATTCCTATTATTTCGATACTGCCGGACTTCGGTATTTCAACAGAAGAAACTACTTCTTTCTCCATATATTTGCATACTCCCAATTTATAAAAACCGAGCTGTGTCGGTTGTCTCCTCAGCTGAGGTTACC
>CAZWLL010000030.1:0-16041 GCA_964634795.1 uncultured Ruminococcus sp.
GAGCCTCCTTGTGCGCCCCACGCGCAGTGGCGTCCTTCACCCGCAGGTGATATAATAAATCGAAAAGAGCGCAGCTCTTTTTACCTAAACCTCACTAACGTGAAGTAATTCTATATTTTATAGTATAGAAAAATAAGCAAAAGAAAGTGCTGCGCACTTTCTTCAATGCTCGAAAAGGCATCTCCTTTTCGAGCATTGAAGAATATCGTAGGTTATGATATAATAGCAGTATACTTTCGAAAGGAGAGAAAACCCATGGATTTTCGTCTGCATTCCCCATTCTCCCCGACAGGGGACCAGCCCGAGGCAATCGAAAAGCTTGTGAACGGCTTCAGAAGCGGAATGAAATATCAAACCCTGCTCGGCGTCACAGGCTCGGGCAAAACCTTCACTATGGCAAACGTAATCGCCGCGCTGAACCGCCCGACTCTCATTCTTTCGCATAACAAAACTCTCGCGGCACAGCTTTGTACGGAGTTCCGTGAGTTTTTCCCCGAAAACGCGGTCGAGTATTTTGTATCGTATTACGATTACTATCAGCCTGAGGCATACGTGCCGGGCAAGGATATGTATATAGAAAAGGACGCCCTTATCAATGACGAAATAGATAAGCTCCGTCACTCCGCAACCTCGGCTCTGTTCGAGAGACGGGACGTTATAATAGTTTCGTCCGTGTCTTGCATTTACTCTCTCGGCCCGCCCGAGGAATACGCGGGTCAGATTGTCGGCGTGCGCCCGGGACTCGAGATATCCATGCAGGAGGTTATGAACCGCCTGGTGTCGATAAGCTACGAGAGAAACGATATAGATTTCCGACGCGACAGATTCCGCGTGCGCGGAGATATACTCGATGTGTTTCCGGCGGGATATTCCGATAAAGCGGTGCGGATAGAGTTTTTCGGAGACGAAATCGACCGCGTGTGCGAATTCAATCCCGTAACGGGAGAGGTACTCGAGTTTTTGAACTATGTCGCGATATACCCCGCAACGCACTACGTTATCGACCCCGCGAAGCGTGAGCGCGCGTTCGAGGAGATAGAGAGCGAGCTTGAGGAGAGAGTTGACTGGTTTAAATCGCAGAACAAGCTGCTTGAGGCTCAGCGCATAGAGGAAAGAACAAGGTACGACCTCGAAATGCTGCGCGAGGTTGGCTACTGCTCGGGAGTTGAGAACTATTCGCGTATTTTTGCGGGACGTGAGCCGGGCTCCACACCGTACACGCTTCTCGACTATTTCCCGAAGGATTACATTATGTTTATAGACGAGAGCCACGTTACAATACCGCAGGTAAGGGGCATGAGCGGAGGAGATTACGCGAGAAAGAAAAACCTTGTGGAATACGGCTTCCGCCTGCCGTCGGCGTACGACAACCGCCCCTTAAACTTCGCCGAATTCGAGGGCAAGCTCGGACAGGTGGTTATGGTGTCGGCTACCCCGGCGGAATACGAGGCGGATCACGCCGAGCAGACGGTCGAGCAGATTATACGCCCGACGGGATTACTCGATCCCGAAATCGAGGTGCGCCCGATTGAGACGCAGGTTGACGATTTGCTCGGTGAAATAAGAGACCGCACAGCGAGAGGGGAGAGGGTGCTTGTCACCACTCTCACGAAAAAAATGGCGGAGGATATCACGGAATATCTTGCCGACTGCGGAACACGGGTAAAATATATTCATCACAACGTCGAGACGATGGAGCGCACGGAGCTGCTCAGAGATTTGCGAATGGGATTGTTCGATGTGCTTGTCGGAATAAACCTGCTCAGAGAGGGAATCGACCTGCCCGAGGTTACGCTTGTCGCCATACTCGACGCCGACAAGGAAGGACTTTTCCGCTCGGAGCGTTCGCTTATACAGATGATAGGACGCGCGGCGAGAAACGCAAACGGCAAGGTTATCCTGTATGCCGACCACATAACGGAATCGATGAGGGCGGCAATGGACGAGACATCGCGCAGACGCGAGATACAGATGGAATATAACCTTGTGCACGGAATCACACCTCGCACGGTCGAAAAGAAAATAGCCGACCTCATTCGCATAGGAGCGAACGAGAACGGCAAGTCGAAGAAGAAGGGCAGACAGACGAAGGCCGAAAGAGACCTTGACGGAAAGCGCACGGGAGAGAGCACCGAGGCTCAGATAGAGAGACTCACGGCGGAAATGAAGGCATGCGCGGCAGAGCTTCGCTTCGAGGAAGCGGCATATCTCAGAGACAAGATAAAAAAGCTGAAATCGGGTGGAAAATAAAGAAAGAAGACTGTTAAGAAAGCACTGATTTAATGTCGAATTATTCAGTGCAGTCTTAAACAGTCTTTTTTTATTTTTTCAGCTGCGTGAGATATCCGCGCATTTCCTCATTCGGCTCTATTATAATTCCGACGTATTTTGTTCCGTCTATAAATACAAGCTCGAGTGCGGGATCGAGGCCGAGCGTCAGCGTGTAGTCGTAAAACGTAAAATCTCCGCGCTGTATGTATTTTTGCCGTATGTCCTCACGCGTTAATTTGCCGTCGCCGCCTTTTCTGTATACATCCGATACAAAAACAAGGTCGGATAGAGACAAAAGACATTCCATCGCGGCAAGACGTGAGCCCGAGGCTTTAAATACACAGAAGTCGAGCATGTCGTGAGAAAAGCCGTAAATACCCGAGTCGGATGCGTAAGCCTTCTCGAGCCCTTCCTCCTCACCCGCCGCGGTGTCGTCCTTAAGCCTTATAACATACGTGAACGAGGTCATTCTGTACCTTATCATAAGATATATGGCAGCTACAACCGCGGCAAGCGTGCAAAATGTGAAGGGAAGAGAGTATATGCTTATTTCATGCGCCTCGCAGATTATCGGAACGGCATATGTTATGCCTCCGAAAATGAGAAGAGAGGCGAAAATATACGTCACGCGGGGATTAGACTGTGTGGGTGAAAATTTCATTTTTAGCCTCCTTTGAAAATCCGTTTTCGAAACGAATTTTCAAATAAAAAATCCGTGACGCCGCGAGGTATGCCCTCGGACAGTCACGGATGATAAGACGTCTTAAACTTTGCTTAAATCGAAGCTTTCAAAGTTTTGATTAAAATTTGCTTTTATAAAGCAATTTTTAAATTACTCTTCGTCTTTCTTAACGATCTGTTTGCCGTTGTAGTAACCGCAAGCCTTGCATACGTGGTGAGCTACATTGTATTCACCGCAGTGTGAGCACTTTACGAGTCCGGGCATTTCGAGCTTCCATACGTTGGAACGTCTTCTGTCACGTCTTGCTTTAGAAGTTTTTCTCTTCGGTACTGCCATGTTGATTATCCTCCTTAATCCTTGTTATCGTCGAGAAGCTGTTTCAGTACAGCCATCTTCGGGTTGATGAATTTTTCCTCTTTGCAACCGCAGTCTCCGTCCTTCAGCTTTGCGCCGCATTTCGGGCAAAGTCCGGGACAATCCTCGCTGCACAGCGTGAACACGGGGAGATTAAGCGACAGCTCCTCCATAATTTCGGCATCGGGAATGATTTTCGCGTCGTTTACGTAAATAGTGTTGTCAACGACACCGTCCCATTCTCCGTCGCTTGTGAGGTGGCTCTTCTCGCTTGCCTTATCCGCGTCAGTCAGTACAACTCTGTCCACATCGAATTCTATGGTTGCTTCAATGTCATCTAGGCATCTTGCGCACATCGTCCCGTATCTTACGGTAACATGAGATTCAAACATCATGCAGCCGAGTGAATTCTTCACTCTTCCGACAACGCCGATTCCGCCGCTCGGTATGACAATATCCTCCGGAAGAACGGCGCACTCGACATCGGTATGCTCCGGATCGAATGTGTAGCTAAACTCGGCTTCTTCCAGACGATGATTCATTATCTGCGATACATCAATCTTCAAAAAAGCGTCCTCCTGAATATTATCGCCATTATCACCGCGGACGCAAAGTCCGCAGTACATTATATTATACATTATTCCGCGCTGTGTGTCAAGTGTAAAAATCACATATTATTACTCTCGACAATATAATGCCGCAAAAACCGACTTCTTTTTGTTATAATGCCGTGAGAAAATCCGAGGCTCGGTGCTTGACAGCGTTATGACTGTATGGTATAATATATCAAATAAATCTTTAAGTGCGGTGCTGTGACGCCGGCAAGATTGAATAACAAATTTGCGCGTTTTGTCTGCGCGCCGAATATGGGGTTTTCTTGCCGCGCACACATTCGTCAGTGAAGCGGTTTTTTTGTGCTTTGGGAGAGATAGTATGGTTATAAAGGACGCATCGGTATATTCGGACAATGCTTTTGTTAAAAAGGATTATAATATAGATATTCCCGATGACGTATTTTTTTCGGTTGACGCATCAAGCAGTAATATTTACGTTTTACCGGCTTTTTGTGATGTACATGTACATTTCAGAGAGCCGGGTTTTTCATATAAGGAAACAATAGCCTCGGGTACGGCGGCGGCGGCGCGCGGAGGATACTCCGACGTCTGCACAATGCCGAACCTGAACCCCGTTCCCGACTGCAAAGAGGCAATGGAGGAGCAGCTTGACATTATAAAACGCGATGCTGTCGTAAATGTACATCCGTACGCCTCCGTAACGGTAGGAGAGCGAGGCGAGGTGCTGTCCGACATGGACGCGCTCTCCGCTATGTGCATAGCTTTCTCCGATGACGGACGTGGAGTGCAGAGCGAGGACATGATGCGCAGGGCGATGCTCAAAGCAAAGAAGCTTAACAAAATCATTGCGGCTCACTGCGAGGACAACTCGCTGCTGCGCGGCGGATACATTCACGACGGCGAGTACGCGCGCCTGCACGGACACCGCGGAATCTGTTCGGAGAGCGAGTGGAGACCGATTGAGCGCGACATACGTCTGGCTCGGGAAACAGGATGCGCGTATCATGTATGCCACGTGTCGTGCGCCGAAAGCGTTGAGCTGATAAGGCAGGCGAAGCGTGACGGCGTGAACATCACGTGCGAGACCGCGCCGCATTACCTTGTTTTAAACGATATGATGCTCGAGGAGGACGGCAGATTCAAAATGAACCCGCCCATCAGGAGCGAGAGAGACAGACAGGCACTGATCGAGGGCATAAAGGACGGCACTGTTGACATGATAGCGACCGACCACGCTCCGCATTCGGCGGCGGAAAAGTCCGCGGGGCTTGAGAAAAGCCTCATGGGAGTTGTGGGACTTGAAACGGCGTTTCCGGTTCTGTACACATACCTCGTGAGAGAGGGCGTTATCACGCTCGAGCGGCTCGTGGAGCTCATGGCAATCAATCCGAGAAAAAGATTCGGAATAAAACAGGACGGTATATGCGTGTATGACCTCGGAGCGAGATACACGATAGATACGGACAAATTTTTAACTAAAGGAAGAAGCACACCGTTCTCCGAAATGACGGTTTACGGTGAGAATATAATGACAGTAATCGGGGGTAAGATAGCATGGCGGAAATGAAGAAGAGAAAGCTTGTGCTCGAGGACGGCGCGGAATACCGCGGAGACGGCTTCGGCAGCGGACGTGACGCGGTATGTGAGATAGTGTTCAACACATCAATGGTCGGATACCAGGAGATAATATCCGACCCGTCATACACATATCAGGCAGTCGTTATGACGTATCCGCTCATCGGAAACTACGGCATAGCGGATGAGGATTACGAAACAAAGGTACCGACAATAGGCGGACTTATAGTAAGAGAATACAACGATTTTCCGTCGAACTTCAGATATACCAAGACTCTCGCCGAGGTAATGGAGGATTACGGAATACCCGGACTGTCGGGAATAGATACAAGAGCGCTCACGAGAAGCATAAGAGACCGCGGAAGCCGCCGCGGAATAATCACGGACGAGAGCACCTCGACCGAGACGGCGCTCAACATACTCAAGGCAACTCCCGTACCGCATGACGCCGTACCGAGAGTCAGCTGCAAAAAGCGCTGGTACTCGAGAACCGCAAACGCGAGATACAATGTCGTTGCGATAGACTGCGGAATAAAGCTGAATATAATCCGCTCACTCAATCAGAGAGGCTGCAATGTATCGGTTATGCCGTACAACACCACAGCGGATGAAATAGAGAAAATAATGAAGCCGGACGGAGTATTCCTGTCAAACGGCCCCGGCGACCCCGAGGATGTAATACCCGTCATAGAGCTGGTGAAGAGACTTCGCGGAAAGTATCCGATTTTCGGTATATGCCTCGGACACCAGATGATAAGCCTGGCGTGCGGAGCGGAGACCTATAAGCTGAAGTTCGGCCACCGCGGAGGAAACCATCCCGTAAGAAATCTCGAGACGGGTAAAATAGAAATCACATCGCAGAACCACAGCTACGCCGTGAGAGAATCAAGTCTTGCGGGAACGGGACTTGAGGTAACTCACGTAAACATTCTCGACGGTACGGTAGAAGGACTGCGCGACACGCAAAGCCCGATGTTCAGCGTTCAGTACCATCCCGAAAGTGCTCCGGGACCTCAGGACAGTGCGTATTTGTTCGATAAATTCATTGAAATGATGGAGAGAGAAAAAAATGCCTAAGAGAACCGATTTAAAAAAGATACTTGTTATAGGCTCCGGCCCGATTGTAATTGGTCAGGCGGCAGAGTTCGATTACGCCGGAACACAGGCATGCCTTGCTCTTAAGGAAGAGGGCTACGAGGTTGTGCTCTGCAACTCAAACCCCGCCACCATCATGACGGATACATCAATAGCGGACAAGGTATATATGGAACCGCTTACACTCGAATACCTTGCCAAGGTAATAAGATTCGAGCGTCCCGATGCGGTAGTACCGGGAATCGGCGGACAGACGGGACTTAATCTCGCTATGCAGCTCGAGAAGAAGGGCGTGCTCCGTGAATGCGGAACAGAGCTTCTCGGAACAAGCAGCAGAAGTATAGAGAGAGCAGAGGACAGAGAGCTTTTCAAGGAGCTGTGCGAGGAAATAGGGGAGCCTGTTGTAAGCTCCGAAATCGCGGAGACACTTGAGGACGGACTCAAGGTAGCCGAGAAAATCGGTTATCCCGTAGTTCTTCGCCCCGCATTTACTCTCGGCGGCACGGGCGGCGGCTTTGCGTATAACCCAGACGAGTGCGCGGAGCTTTTGCGCGGCGCTCTCGAGCAGTCGCCTGTACATCAGGTGCTTGTGGAAAAGAGCATCAAGGGCTACAAGGAAATCGAATATGAGGTAATGCGCGACGCGAACGACACGGCTATTACCATATGCAATATGGAAAACGTCGACCCCGTCGGAATTCACACAGGCGACTCCATAGTAGTATGCCCGTCACAGACTCTCACAAACAAGGAATACCATATGCTTCGCGACAGTGCGCTCAGAATCATACGCGCGTTGAAAATCGAGGGCGGCTGCAACGTACAGTTCGCGCTTGACCCGCTTTCATTCAAGTATTATGTAATAGAGGTAAACCCCCGTGTATCCCGTTCTTCCGCTCTCGCAAGCAAGGCGAGCGGATACCCGATTGCGCGTGTCAGCGCGAAAATAGCTGTCGGCATGCATCTTGACGAAATAATGCTGGCGAACACACCCGCATCGTTCGAGCCGACACTCGACTATGTTGTAACAAAAATGCCGCGTTTCCCGTTCGATAAGTTCTCATCAGCCAACAACAAGCTGTCCACACAGATGAAGGCAACGGGCGAGGTTATGGCTATCGGCAGAACAATAGAAGAGAGCTTCTTAAAGGCCGCGCGTTCGCTTGAAATCGGCGTCTGCCACCTTTACATGAAGAAGTTCGATACATTCGGCGACGAGGAGCTGCTTTCATACATTGCCGACGGAACCGACGACAGAATTTACGCTTTAGCCGAGCTTATGAGCCGTCATACCGACATGGGCAAGATATACGAGGCAACTCAGATAGACATGCTGTTCCTCGAGAAGATAAGAAATATCGTTCTTACCGAAACCGAGGTACACGAGCATATAGGCGATATAAGCACACTGTACAAGGCAAAGAAAATGGGCTTCTCCGACAAGTATATCGGCAGACTCTGGAACATGAGCGAGCTTGAGGTATATACAATACGTGAGAAGAACAACATGTACCCCGTATACAAAATGATAGACACGTGCGCGTCCGAGTTCGAAAGCTACATCCCGTATTTCTACTCTACATATGAAGACGAGAACGAATCCGTTGTATCCGATAAGAAGAAAATTATCGTTCTGGGCTCCGGTCCTATCAGAATAGGTCAGGGCGTGGAATTCGACTACTCGACAGTACATGCCGTAACAACCATTAAAAAATCAGGCTATGAAGCTATAATCATAAACAACAACCCCGAGACGGTATCCACCGACTACACATGCTCGGACAAGCTTTATTTCGAGCCGCTGTGCGTGGAGGACGTCATGAATATAATTCATCTCGAGAATCCCGTAGGCGTTATCGCCTCGCTCGGCGGACAGACTGCCATTAACCTCGCGGACGATTTGCACAGCCGCGGAGTTAAAATAATCGGTACGGACTGCGACGCTATCGACCGCGCGGAAAACCGCGATCTGTTCGAGAAGGTTTTATGCGAGCTGAATATTCCTCAGCCGCAGGGCAAGGCCGTTACCAACATTGAGGACGGTGTGCGCGCCGCCGCGGAAATCGGATATCCCGTTCTTGTAAGACCGTCATTCGTTCTCGGCGGCAGAGCAATGCAGATTGTAGCCGACGAGGAGCAGCTCAGAGTATACCTCAGAACCGCCGTTGAAATCGATGAGGACAAGCCCGTGCTTGTAGACAAGTACATCGAAGGAAAGGAAGTCGAGGTAGACGCCATCTGCGACGGCAAGGACGTATTCGTACCCGGTATAATGGAGCTTGTAGAGCGTACCGGCGTACACAGCGGAGACTCCATAAGCGTTTATCCGCCGTTCAGCATAAAGGATGATATAAAGAAGGTAATACTCGACTATACACGCCGTCTCGGAATCGGAATCGGCATTATCGGTCTGTACAACATCCAGTTCATCGTAGACAAAAACGACAACGTATTCATTATCGAGGTAAATCCGCGCTCATCGAGAACAGTTCCGTTCCTTTCAAAGGCAACGGGCTACAGCCTCGCGGATATCGCGACACTCGTAATTCTCGGCAAATCCCTGCGTGAACAGGGCTTCGATAAGATTTATCCCGCGGAAAAGAAGCGCTGCTACGTTAAGGTACCCGCGTTCTCGTTCTCGAAGCTTCGCGGACTCGACGCATATCTCTCACCCGAAATGAAGTCAACCGGCGAGGCGATAGGCTATGACGATAAGTTCACGAGAGCGCTGTACAAGGCACTTAAGGCGAGCGGCATGAACGTAATGAACTACGGTACCGTTCTCGCCACCATAGCGGATAAGGATAAGGAAGAGGCTCTTCCGCTTATCAGACGCTTCTACAACATGGGCTTTAACATTCAGGCTACCGAGGGTACCGCTAAATTCCTCAAGGAGCACGGAATCCGCACTCACGCTCTCGGAAAGATAGGAGACGGAAGCCGAGAGATTCCCGATGCCATAAGACAGGGCTATGTAACATATGTTATCAACACACGTGATATGAAGTCATCGGGTGTTCTGTCGGACGGACACGAAATCAGACGCTGCGCGGTTGAGAACAACGTAACGATGTTTACGTCTCTCGATACGGTAAGGGTGCTTCTCGATGTGCTTGAGGAAACCACACTCGGCATATCCACGATAGACGCGTGAGGTGCATATGACTGACACGAAAACAAAGCTGTGCGGGATAGAGCTTGACAATCCCGTCATACCCGCGAGCGGTACATTCGGCTACGGATATGAGTTCGCGCAGCTGTATGATATAAACTGCCTGGGCTCTGTATCCGTAAAAGGCACGACAAAGGACGAGCGGTTCGGCAATCCCACACCGAGAATAGCGGAATGCCCCGACGGAATGCTGAATTCGGTAGGACTGCAGAATCCGGGAGTCGATACTGTTTTGTCGCACGAGCTGCCGGAGCTGAAAAAATGCTTCCGCAAGCCGATTATGATGAATGTTAGCGGCTTTTCGATTGACGACTACGTTTACACGGTACAGCGCCTTGACGCGGAAGAGCAGATAGGCTGGTTTGAGATAAACATTTCCTGCCCTAACGTACACGGAGGCGGAATGGCATTCGGCACAAGCGCGGAAAACGCCGCAAAAGTAACCGCGGCGGTGCGCGGCGTGACGAAAAAGCCGATAATAATAAAGCTCTCTCCGAACGTTACCGATATATGCGAAATCGCGCGCGCGTGCGAGGGAGCGGGAGCTGACGGAATATCGCTTATAAACACACTGTTCGGCATGAAAATAGATATAAAAAGACGCCGTCCCGTGCTTGCGAACAAGGCGGGCGGATATTCGGGCCCGGCGGTGAAGCCCGTAGCCGTGAGAATGGTATATCAGGTTTACGAGGCGGTAAAGATACCGATTGTCGGCATGGGAGGCATATGCAGTGCCGAGGATGTGATTGAGTTTATGCTCGCGGGCGCATCCGCCGTCGAGGTAGGAGCGGCAAACCTTACCGAGCCGTACGCCTGTCGTGACATCGTAGAGTCACTGCCGACTGTAATGGAAAAATACGGAATAGAAAAGCTATGCGACATAATAGGAGGAGCACACTGATGGGACGTGACGTAATTATAGCATGTGATTTCGCGGGAGCGAAGGAATGCCTTGACTTTCTCGACAGATTTACGGGAAAGAAGCCGTTTGTGAAAATCGGAATGGAGCTTTTCTATTCCGAGGGTCCGCAAATCGTTCGTTCGATAAAGGAAAGAGGACACAGAATATTCCTCGATTTAAAGCTGCACGACATACCGAACACGGTGAAAAAATCAATGGCGGTTCTGTCGCGCCTTGACGTTGACATGTGCAACCTGCACGCCGGCGGAGCTATTCCCATGATGGAGGCGGCGCTCGAGGGACTTACAAGACCGGACGGCACACGACCTCTTCTTATAGCAGTTACACAGCTTACTTCAACGAGCGAGGAAATAATGAAGCGCGACTTGCTTATCGACGCTCCGATTGAGAATGTTGTAATGCATTACGCAATGAACGCCAAAAAGGCGGGACTTGACGGTGTTGTATGCTCACCGCTTGAGGCAGCTGCGGTACACGGCAGCTGCGGCGGGAAATTCCTCACCGTAACGCCCGGAATCAGATT
Organism: uncultured Ruminococcus sp.; assembly: GCA_964634795.1. GTDB lineage: Bacteria > Bacillota > Clostridia > Oscillospirales > CAG-272 > UMGS1696. The sequence continues at coordinate 11,170 of CAZWLL010000030.1, forward strand.
CGCCGACGGCGACAAGGGCGACCAGATGAGAGTCACGACTCCCGCGCGCGCGAAGGAAATAGGAAGCGACTACATTGTTGTAGGACGTCCGATTACGGCAGCCGCAGACCCCGTTGAGGCGTACGAGAGATGCGTGCATGATTTTGTTGATTAAAAACGAGAAAAAGATATAATCGAGAGGATATTATCATGGATATTAAAACCCTTATCGCAGAGGATTTACTTAAAATTCAAGCTGTTTTCTTCCGCCCCGAGGAGCCATTCACATGGGCAAGCGGAATCAAATCCCCCGTATACTGTGACAACAGACTTACTCTGACAGCTCCCGAGGTAAGATGCGATGTAGAAAACGCTCTTGCCGAGGTTGTACGCGCGAATTATCCCGATGCCGAGGTGCTGATGGGCACATCGACCGCGGGTATTGCTCATGCCGCCATAACGGCTCACATTCTCGGAATGCCCATGGGCTACGTTCGCTCCGGCAACAAGGATCACGGCAGACAGAACCGCATAGAGGGCAAGCTCAACCCCGGAGACAAGGTAGTAATCATAGAAGACCTTATCTCAACGGGCGGCAGCGTAATCGAGGTAGCGGACGCTCTTCGTGAAGCGGGAGCGGACGTTCTCGGAATCGCGTCGATATTCACCTACGGCATGAAGAAGGGTCTTGAAAGACTTGCCGAGGCTAACTTAAAGAACATAAGCCTGACGGACTTCGATCATATAGCATCCGTTGCGGCGAAAAACGGCTACATAAAGCCCGAGGATATAGAAAAGCTTATTAAATTCCGCGACAATCCGTCGGATGAAAGCTGGATAGGCTGAGCTCATTTCGGCGATACCTATAATTTTCAGTGAGGTGTATGTATATGAGAAGCGTTATTGATATTTCCGAGCTTACCGAGGATGAGATTTTCTCTCTTGTTTCGACCGCGTGCGATATAATAGACAACCCTGCGAAATACAGCGAAAAATGCAAGGGCAAGAAGCTTGCCACATTGTTTTTCGAGCCGTCCACCAGAACAAGACTGAGCTTTGAGTCGGCGATGTACGAGCTTGGCGGCAATGTTATCGGTTTTTCAGAGCCGCAGAGCACATCCGTGTCAAAGGGTGAGAGCATTGCCGACACGGCTAAGGTTATATCCTGCTATGCCGACATAATCGCGATGCGTCATCCTCTCGAGGGCGCACCGTACGTAGCGGCGGTAAACGCCGATATTCCCGTAATAAACGCGGGAGACGGCGGACACTGCCACCCGACGCAGACTCTCGCCGACATGCTCACGATATACAGAGAAAAGGGAAGATTCACCGACCTTACCGTCGGCTTGTGCGGAGACCTTAAATACGGCAGAACCGTACATTCACTCATAGCGGCTCTTTCACGCTACAGCGGAGTGAAATTCGTGATGATTTCCCCGAAGGAGCTTGCACTGCCCGATTACGTTAAGGAAAAAATGGAGAGGGACGGCATTCCCTACACTGAGACGGCAAGTCTCGAGGACACAATTGCATCTCTCGACATACTTTACATGACGAGAATACAAAAGGAACGCTTTGCGGACGAGAACGAATACGAAAGACTTAAGGACTCGTATATACTCACGCCCGAAAAAATGGCATTGGCGGGAGAAAAGCTGAGAGTAATGCATCCCCTGCCGAGAGTTAACGAAATCAGTGTTGCCGTTGACAAGGACCCGCGCGGATGTTATTTCAAGCAGGTTAAAAACGGCAAATACATGCGCATGGCTCTGATACTGAAGCTGCTCGAGGAAGCGGAGAACCCCGTAAAGAGCGCGGAGTATTCCGACTACGCGGGAGAAGAAATAAGCGGACTCGTATGCCGCAATCCGCGATGCATATCGCGCACGGAGCAGGAGCTGCCGCCGAGATTCCACACGGTGGACGGAAAGCACCGCTGTGCGTATTGTGAATCTGAGGCATAAAAATGCCTCAGATTCCAGAGGCGTGAAACGCCTCTGTTGCCGAAGAGATACGATGTTTCAGATTCCGAAAGCATAAGATGTTTCAGATTCCGAAGGCATAAAAAAGACTTACACTTAGGTGTGAGTCTTTTTTTATATGTATTTTTTAGTTATTTTCCTCTGCATATACATACAGCGATGTATCGTATAACAACGCATATCGCGCCGATTTTTGAATTTTCATGACAAAATCACGGAAAACAGGTGATAAACAGGTGAATATTTTTACATTATGACTATTGCATTAATATGCAATAAAAGTTATAATTATACCACAACTTACAAAAACAAATTAATTCAATCGAAAGGTTTGCAGTTATGAAAAAATTTCTTTCACTTGCGCTTGCCGCATTAATGCTGATTATACCCATGGCTATGGTATCATGCTCATCATCATCCGCTAAGGTTAAGGTTATCGAGATTCCTCTTACCGAGGAAGAGTACGCTTTCGGTGTCGACAAGGATCAGCCCGAGCTTCTCGAACAGGTTAACACCTTCATCGCTAAGATTAAGGCAGACGGCACATTCGACGAAATCTGCAACAAGTACTTCGGCGACGGCGAACCCACAGCAGTTACCTCCGCTGAGCTTGACGAATCCAAGGATCAGCTCGTTGTAGCCACAAACGCAGGCTTTGAGCCCTTCGAATACATGAAGGGTGACTCCTACTACGGAATCGACATGGAAATCGCCGCTCTCCTCGCCGAGGAGCTCGGTCAGGAGCTTGTTATAAGCAATATGGACTTTGACGCCGTATGCCTCAGCGTAGGTCAGCACAAGTGCGACATCGCTATGGCAGGCCTCACAGTTAAGGAAGACCGTAAGGAATACGTTGACTTCTCCGAATCCTACTACAACGCAGCTCAGGAAATCATCGTTATGGCTGACAACACCGCATTCGATGCATGCCAGAGCGCCGCAGACGTTGAAGCTGTTCTCGCAACCTATGACTCAACCGTTAAGGCAGGCGTACAGAACGGCACTACAGGTCAGTTCTATGTTCAGGGCGACGAAAGCTGGGGCTTCGGCGGTTACAGCGTAACCTGCACAGGCTACAAGAACGGTTCTCTCGCAGTACAGGATTTGATTAACGGAAACCTTGATTTCGTTGTAATCGACTCCGCTCCCGCCGCTTGCATCGCAAACGCGTTCAACGGCAACTGATTTTCGAATAAGCAAAACAATATACGGAATACCGACTGAATATTACGCAACCTGCTCCCCTTTATGCGAGGAAAAACCGAAATAAGGGGGAGCAGGTTTTGGAGTTTTATAAAAACGTGGGGAATACGCCCGATTAATCATCAATCAAACAGGCGCTTCCTTTGCGAACGGGAGTAAAATGGGAAATTTTGACAGAAAGATAGCCAAATTTATTGAGATTTTCATCGACTACGAGGGATACCTCAAGGTTCTCGAGGGACTGAAAAACACACTGCTTATTGCCGTGGCGGGACTTGCGGTGGGCATTATCATCGGAACGATTATAGCGACCGTCAGAGTTGTGCCGAAATACAAAAGACTGCCACGCATATTAAACGGAATCGCTTCCGTTTACGTCGGATTCTTCCGCGGAACGCCTATGGTTGTACAGCTTCTGCTGTTCTATTACGTACTGCTTCCGATTTTGGGAATAAAATCAAGCGGCGTACAGGTATCGATGATAGTATTCGGACTGAACAGCGGCGCGTACATTTCCGAGATGATGCGCGGCGGTATAATGTCGGTTGACAGAGGACAAATGGAAGCAGGCCGCGCGCTCGGTCTGTCGTTCTCGGTATCAATGCTGAAGATAGTCATTCCGCAGGCGATTAAGAATATCCTTCCGACACTCGGAAACGAGTTTATAGCGCTCATAAAGGAAACCTCGGTCGTATCGTTCGTAGGAGCCGCGGACTTGTACGTGGCATTCAACTACATCGGTACGAATTCATATGAATTCATGGTGCCGTACCTTGTTATGGCGATAATTTACATAGTGATAGTTATGATTATTACTCTCGGAATAAAGCTGATGGAAAGGGGACTCGGTAAAAGTGATAGACGTAATTAACCTTGAGAAGAGCTTCGGCGACAACCATGTCCTCCGCGGAATCAATATCACCGTAAACAAGGGAGATATTGTCTGCGTAATCGGCCCGTCCGGCAGCGGCAAGAGTACATTCCTGCGCTGTCTTAACTGTATGGAGGACCCCACCGGAGGTCAGATATTCTTCGACGGAGTAGATATAGCCGACATGTCGGTTGACATAAATATCCACCGCCGCAAAATAGGAATGGTATTCCAGCAGTTCAATCTGTTCAACAACAAAACCGTAATAGAAAACATAATGCTCGCTCCCGTTCATATAGGAATATCGGATTTGAAAAAGGCAAAAAGGAAAAACTTCTTCCTTCCGCTGACAAACCTGTTCCGTAAGAACAAGCTCGAGAAGACCGAAATCACCACGACGGAAGCCGAAATAAAGGCAAACGCAAGACAAAACGCGATTCGCCTGTTAAAGAGAATAGGCCTTGAGGAAAAAGCCGACATGTACCCGTCAACGCTGTCGGGCGGACAAAAGCAGAGAGTGGCGATTGTACGCGCGCTGGCGATGAATCCCGAGGTAATATTGTTCGACGAGCCGACATCGGCCCTTGACCCCGAAATGGTAGGCGAGGTGCTTGATCTTATGAGAAACGTTGCCGAGGAGGGAATGACGATGGTTATAGTAACGCACGAAATGGGATTCGCGCGTGAGGTAGCCAATCGCGTTATTTTCATTGACGAGGGCAAGATACTGGAAGAAGCGCCGCCTGCGGAGTTTTTCGGAAATCCGAAAAACCCGAGGCTTAAAGACTTTCTGTCGAAGGTACTTTAATAAATCGGAAACAAAAAAGAGGCATA
>CAZWLL010000030.1:16141-23016 GCA_964634795.1 uncultured Ruminococcus sp.
TAAAATGTAGAACATAGCTTTCTCCCGTGCCTGCGGGCTTGCGGGAGAGATTGAGTCCCGCGTTCATCAGGAGCGCGCCTGAGTAAACCTCTCCGCTTTCTTCAAGCTTGTAGTATTTGTCGGGATCAAGACCCTTCATGCGGATGAAACGCTTGTGGTTGTGGTAGTAGCGCATGTTGACGAATGTGAACATTGCCTCCGTCTTGTCCTCGGATACAAGCTCCCATGCGGCGTAGTAGCTGTTGTCCCACGGGGAGATGATGCGGTAGAGATCGCCGTAGTGAGTGAGGTTGTAGTACTTGTGATACTCCGCTACCTGCTCAAGTACAATCTTGCGCTCGTCATCGCTTATCTTGTTCGGGTCAAGCTCGTAGCCGAATGTACCCCACATAGCGACATTTCCTCTTGTCGTAATGTTTGTTCTGCCGTTGCGGGATACGTGCGCACCCATTGTCGATGACGGATAGCAAAGCGTCGTGCCGAACTGGATTGCTATTCTCTCGATGGCGTCGGTGTTGTCTGATGCCCAAATCTGGGGTGAGAACGCCAGCATTGCGGGGTCGAATCTTCCGCCGCCGCCCGAGCAGTTTTCGATGAGCATATCGGGGAAGTCACGGTTCAGTCTTCCCATAATGTCGTATGTTCCGAGAATGAAGCGGTGGAACAGCTCCTCGCCGTGCTCGTATGTGAGCAGCGCGCTGCCGGCTTCGGTTATGTTGCGGTTGAAGTCCCACTTGAGGTAGTCGATTTTGTACTTGCCGAGAACGGCCTTCATCTGTCCGTAAATGTTCTCACGTACATCCTCACGCGACATATCTATAACGCACTGGTTTCTTCCGAGAGAACGGTCTCTGCCCGGAACGTGTATGCACCAGTCGGGATGAGCGCGGTACAGGTCGGAATCGGGAGATATCATCTCAGGCTCGTACCAGATACCGAACTTCAGTCCGAGAGCGTTCACACGGTCTATGAGCACGCCGAGACCGCCCTTGAGCTTGTCCTCATTTACATACCAGTCGCCGAGGGAACGTCTGTCGTCGTTGCGCACGCCGAACCATCCGTCATCCATTACGAGCATTTCGATGCCCAGCTCCTTCGCACGCTCTGCGAAGGATACAAGCTTGTCGGTGTCGAAATCGAAGAATGCCGCTTCCCAGCTGTTTATGAGCAGAGGACGTTTTTCGGTTTTCCACTTGCCGCGGATAAGATTGTTTCTGTACAGACGGTGGAATGTGCGTGTCATGCCGCCGAGACCCTCGTTTGAGTAAACGAGAACAGCCTCGGGAGTCTGGAATTCCTCACCCGGATCGAGTCTCCACAGGAAACCGTCGGGATTGATTCCTATATTGATTCTGGTGGTTTCGTAGTAGTCTACGTCGGCTGTAATGTCGAAGTTTCCGCTGTAAACAAGATTGAAGCCGTATACGTCACCGTAGTCCTCGTTTGCGGCATCGGCGCCGTTGCGCATAAATGCGGCAAAGGGATTGTGGAAGTGAGATGATGAGCCTCTTACCGACGACAGCGATGTGTGTCCGTGCTCAAGCGGAGTGCGGGCCATGTTGCGCTCGGCGTTGTGTCTGCCGTAAAGGTGGAGCATATCGAAATCCATGGTAGGAAGCGTAATGCTCGATGAATATACCTTTTCGATGTCCATGGGCTTGTCGGAGCCGTTCTTGATGCGTACGGACTTTGTCATTGCTCCGTACTTGTTGAATACGGTGTAAATGAGCACAGCCTCGGCTCCCGTAACCTTGTCGCGTACGTCGATTTCGAGCGTATCGCATTCGCCGCTTTCGTTTTCGTAAAGAGAGGGAAGTCCACCGAGCGCAGGCTTGCCGGAGTAGATTCTGTGACCGACATAACGGAAATCGGTGCAGTTGTTGCCGTCAGCGTTGCGTATCGCAACGGGAGTTTTTCTGAAGTCGCCCGTGCCGAAGCCGGAATATTCAATGGGAGCGACGTCGGCTGAGAAGTCACCGCGTGCAACGGACGGACTCTGCGCGGAAAATGACGCGAACCATTCACGGAAATAGAAGTCAGTCAGATTTGCGTCGGGTATTTTTGCTCCGTAGTAGTAGTGGAGAAGATAACCGCCGTCGAACAGGGAAATAATGTATGATGAGGAGGCGGTGTCGAGCTTGAAGAGCTTTTTGTCTTCACAGAATTTAATTGGCATAATGCACCTCTGATATGAAAATGTTGCTTATATTATGCCATACAATTCGCTCTTTTGCAATAGCAGCGTAAAAAAACACATAAAAATGTGAAAAGCCGAAATCAAATAACAGCATTGCTACATGATTTTTTACATTATTATTGATTATTTCGTTTGTATTTGCTATAATTTGTATCAGCATAATGCTTCGGAGGTAATCGATGAAGGTTTATTTTGAAAACGGTACGTTTGCGAATGACGAATACTGTACCGTTCGTGAGCAATATCAAGTTGACGGCGTCGTATTAACTGCGGTCCGCGGTGAGTGGCACGGAAACAAGGCTCTCGACAGTGAGTGCGGAGCGGAGCTGACAGTCACTCCCGAAGGGGATTTTACATATATGGCTGACGTAAGGCATTCCGAGTTCTGGTGCTCGCCGAGATTCGGCGTGAGCGGGGACTACGGAAACGTTGATGAATGTCAGTTTTTCGCATATAAAAAGACAGACGGTACGTTCGGTGTTATCGTTCCCGTTGTGTCCGAAGACTACAAATGCATACTTGTCGGACGAGGAGAAGAGCTGTCCGCGCGCCTGTTCTCTTGGAAGGAAGGCATCGGAGAGTGCGACACACTCGCGTGCGTGACTGCGGAGGGGCAGTATGACCCGTTGTACCTGACCGAGCTGTGCGTCAAGCTGGCGGTAAAGCTGCTCGGAAGAGGCGACAAAACGCGATATGACAAGCACTACCCGAAGGTATTCGAATACCTCGGCTGGTGCAGCTGGGACGCAATGCAAATCAGAGTAAACGAAAGAGGCATTATCGAAAAGTGCGAGGAGTTTATACGGAAGGATATTCCCGTAAAATGGGCACTGTTTGACGATATGTGGGCGGACGTAACCGAGTTCCCGGGAAAATACCGCACACGCGACGCCATGTTCGCTCTTATGCACTCTTCACACTTGTACGATTACGAAGCCGCGAGAGACCGCTTCCCGATGGGACTGGCGCATACAATAGATAAGGTGCATTCGTACGGCATGAAGGTGGGCATCTGGCATCCGACCACAGGCTACTGGAAAGGGCTTGATCCGACGGGAAAGGCGTATGAAAAGCTGAAGGATTTCACATACACAACGCCCGACGGAATGATAATCGGAAGCTGGCATGAGGGAGCGTCGTTCCGTTACTACGATACGATACATTCATTCCTGCGTTCCTGTGGAGCGGACTTCGTAAAGGTTGACAACCAAAGCATGACACGCCGCTATTACAAAGGCGTGGAAAGTGTCGGCAAGGTCACAAGAAGCTGGCACAGAGGACTTGAAGGCTCGGTAGGACTTAACTTCGACAACACCATGATTAACTGCATGGGAATGGCGTCGGAGGACATGTGGAACCGCGGCTACAGCAGTATATGCCGCGCGAGCGACGATTTCCAGCCTGAGAACAGGGCGTGGTTCTCGAAGCACATACTACAGTGCACATACAACAGTGTGCTTCAGGGACAATTTTACTGGAGCGACTACGATATGTGGTGGACTGACGATACCCAGGCTCGAAAAAACAGTCTCCTCAGAGCGGTGTCGGGCGGTCCGATATACGTGAGCGATGAGCTCGGAAGAAGCAGACGCGATATTCTCTATCCGCTGGCATTTAATGACGGAAGAATTCTGCGCTGCGGCAGCGTAGGCACACCGACAGCCGACTGCTTGACAATCGACCCGACAGCGTCGGGAAAGCCGATTAAAATTCGCAACACCTGCCGCGGATGCGGAGTCATTGCGGCGTTCGACATCGACAAGGACAACGGCGCGGTGTTCGGCACTGTGTCGCCGTCGGATGTCGGACACGAAATGAAGAAGTGCGAAAAGTACGTTTTGTACGAGCATTTCAGCCGCTACATGAAAATTATCGATGCGGACGAGACGGTTGATTTTTCGCTCTCCGACAACGATGCGTTTAAGCTGTTCCTCATAATACCTTACGAGAACGGTTTCGCGCCGATCGGCAGAACCGATAAGTTCATATCCCCCGCCGCCGTAACGCACATCTCGGGAGAGAGCGTTGAGCTGTATGAAAACGGTGAGTACAGCTGGGTAAAGAACGGCGAGCTGTATACAGTCAAGCTGTGACAGGCGAGCTGTGACAGAGGAAATTTGAAAGCTGATTTAAGCCAGAATCATTCGGCACATTCTTAATAACTCGGATGACCTGTGAGACATAAGACTCACAGGTCATTTTTTCGAAAAAATATGCTGAAGAAATAAAAAAATTGAAAAAAGCTATTGACAAAGGAGAGATGCTGTGGTATAATATCAAACGTCGACAAGAGAGTAAAACCTCGGTAGACAAAAACAAAATCGGAAGCATATGCACAGCAAACTGAGCTATGCTCCCAAATTAAAACTTATGGAAGCATAGCTCAGTTGGGAGAGCATCTGCCTTACAAGCAGAGGGTCATAGGTTCGAGCCCTATTGTTTCCATCGGATCAATTTTAAAGTTGGTCTTTGGCCTGGTAGTTCAGTTGGTTAGAACGCTAGCCTGTCACGCTAGAGGTCAGGAGTTCGAGTCTCCTTCAGGTCGTTGATTTCAGAAGAAATTCGGAATCAGGTTAATATGCCTCTGTAGCTCAGTTGGTAGAGCAGGGGATTGAAAATTCCCGTGTCGTTGGTTCAATTCCGACCGGAGGCATATGCGGATTTAGCTCATTTGGTAGAGCGCAACCTTGCCAAGGTTGAGGTGGCGGGTCCGAGCCCCGTAATCCGCTTAAGGATGGTAGTGTAAAAACTCCATCCTTTTTTTGTGTTTAAGCTTTACTTTATACATCTTTTTCTCTCCCGTACACGAGAAGCATTACCGAAGACTTTAATTCGAAGTTTTACTTCATGATGCATCTTTCTTTGTAAGCAAAAAAACACACATATTTTCCTATGTGATTTGCGTTTTCATGTTGCATTATAATCGTTTACTTTAACCTACGTATATGTTATAATTAAAGGCGGTTTTTTGTTTTAAATTATAATATTTCGGAGTACAACATGGATCAAAAAGAAAACAAAATGGGATATATGCCGATGTGGCGTCTGATAATATCGATGTCGCTGCCGATGGTAATATCCATGCTTGTTCAGGCGTGCTACAACATTGTAGACAGCATTTATATTTCGCGCTACAGTGACGCCGCTCTTGCCGCGGTATCGTATGCGTTTCCGGCGCAGAATCTTATGATAGGATGCGCGACGGGTATCGGAGTCGGCGTAAACGCATTACTGTCGCGTTCGCTCGGTGAGAAAAACTACCAAAAGGCAAACAGGAGCGCGGGCAACGGACTTCTTCTGTCGCTTGTCGGATATATAATTTTCCTTATATTCGGAATATTCTTCTCCCGTGCGTTTATAGCGTTCCAGACAAGCACTGAGGATGTTATCGAAAACGGTTACGAATATCTTTCGGTATGCTGTATTTTCTCGTTCGGTATTTTCGGTGAGATTATGTTCGAGCGTCTCATGCAGGCGACGGGAAGAACGATTCTCACGATGTACACGCAGGGAATCGGAGCGATACTTAACATAATTCTCGATCCCGTTTTCATTTTCGGTTATTTCGGACTTCCCGCTATGGGAGCTAAGGGAGCTGCGATAGCGACGGTTATCGGACAGATTGCGGCTTTCATTGTAGCGGCGATTTTGAATCACGCAAAGAACCATGAGGTACGTCTGACGAGGGATGCGTTCCATCCCGAGTGGGACATAATCGGACGAATTCTCGAGGTCGGCATTCCGTCGATACTTATGGTCGGTATAGGATCGCTTATGACGACGGGAATGAACAAGATTTTAAACAAGTTCTCCGATCTTGCGGTAACGGTATTCGGAGTATACTACAAGCTGCAGAGCTTTGCTTTCATGCCCGTATTCGGGCTCAACAACGGAGTAATTCCGGTAATAGCGTTCAACTACGGTGCGGGACACAAAAAGAGAATGACGTCTGCTATAAAGATAGCGTGCATTATAGCGACATGCTTTATGGGGATTGGGCTTATAGTAATGCAGATTTTCCCTGCACAGGCGCTCGGATTATTCGATGCAAGTGAAACTATGCTTGAAATCGGTGTGCCTGCGCTTCGCACGATAAGCATAAGCTTTATTTTCGCGGGAATCTGCATAGCGCTTTCATCTGCGTTTCAGGCACTCGGTCACGGCACGTACTCTACGATAGTTTCGGGAGCGCGTCAGCTGCTTATTCTGCTTCCCGTGGCGTTTTTATTCTCGCTGACGGGCAAGCTTGAGCTTGTTTGGCTTTCCTTCCCGATAGCGGAGCTTATGTCCATAGCTGTAAGTGTAGGCTTATACATACGCATATACAATCAAGTAATAAAGAAAATACCGGACTAATGTCGGCGGATGCACTTCAGTATTAGTAGTGGAGCTAACCGCCGCCTCCTTAAGCTTGCACTTCTACAAACACCGGAGGTGTTTGTAGATTGCCTATTCGGCAAACGTGCAAGCTTCGTTCTTATGGCTTAAGTTTGTCGGCGGATAATCTTCAGTATTAGTAGTGGAGAATACCGCCGCCTCCTTAAGCTTGCACTTCTACAAACACCATAGGTGTTTGTAGATTGCCTGTCGGCAAACGTGCAAGCTTCGTTCTTATGGCTTAAATTTGTCGGCGGATAATCTTCAGTATTAGTAGTGGAGAATACCGCCGCCTCCTTAA
>CAZWLL010000031.1:0-10900 GCA_964634795.1 uncultured Ruminococcus sp.
GGCCCGATGGTCAAGAGGCTAAGACACCGCCCTTTCACGGCAGTAACGGGAGTTCGATTCTCCCTCGGGTCACCATGAACCGTTATAGGTAATTCTATAACGGTTTTTTTGTGCCTAAAATTAAATGTAAGCATATTTCGAGTACATTTACGGTTCGAAAAAAACCGAATCGAAATCGGATATCATCGTGCAATATGTCATTATCGAGTTAGTCTTGGCGAACTGCACAATCATATGATTAGCTTAAGCTAACTTATTATATCAACCTGCCGAAATTAATATTAGAGGCCTATTTTTGGAGCAAAACTTATTGACAACGGATAGATATTGGAGTATTATATACACGGTTAGTGAGTGCTAACCTGAAATTCAGGTGTTTAGAAAGGGAAGAAATTATGATGCCTCTCGCACTTGCGAATGCAGGAGAAGAAAACGTAATCAAAAAAATCGGCGGCTCTCCCGAAGTTAAGCAGCATCTTGAAAACCTCGGCTTTGTTGTCGGCGGAACTGTTACCATAGTGAACACGTTAGCAGGCAATCTTATCGTGAACGTGAAGGAAGCTCGCATTGCGATAAGTGAAGAAATGGCACGTAAAATAATGGTCTGAATATCTAAGGATAATAAAGATACCATAAAAAGGAGAAGCATAGATTATGAAAACACTTAAAGACACTAAGATCGGTGATACTGTCAAGGTCGTTAAGCTCCACGGAGAAGGCGCGGTTAAAAGACGTATCATGGACATGGGAATCACCAAGGGCACTGATGTTCATGTACGTAAAGTCGCTCCTCTCGGAGATCCTATTGAGGTTACGGTTCGCGGATATGAGCTTTCTATCAGAAAAGAAGATGCTGAAATGATAGAGGTTGAGTAATTTTTAAAGTATCGTAACTGCAATTTATATCCGATAAATTAATTTTGTTAAATTGGCTTCTGATTTAAATAAAAGAGCATAATCTTAAGGAGTATATCGAAATGAGTAATATTAGAATTGCTTTGGCAGGTAACCCTAACTGCGGTAAAACAACCCTGTTCAATGCGCTGACCGGTTCTAATCAGTTCGTCGGCAACTGGCCGGGAGTAACGGTAGAGAAAAAAGAAGGTAAACTTAAGAAGCATGAAGGCGTTATAGTAACCGACTTACCCGGTATTTATTCGCTTTCACCTTACACACTCGAAGAGGTTGTTGCGAGAAACTATCTCATTACGGAACGTCCTGATGTTATTCTTAATATCATTGACGGTACAAACCTCGAACGTAACCTTTATTTGACAACACAGCTCACAGAGCTCGGTATTCCGGTTGTTATCGCCATCAACATGATTGATATCGTTAAAAAGAACGGCGATAAAATCAATACCGCAGAGCTTTCACGTCAGCTCGGTTGCAAGATTATCGAAATCTCCGCTCTGAAGGGCACAGGCATAATGGAAGCTGCGGAAGCTGCGATTGATGCCGCTCAGAACACCAAAACAGTTCCTATGCACACCTTCTCAGGCGTTGTAGAACATGCTATAGCTCATATCGAGGAAGCAGCTCTTCATTCACTTCCCGAATCCAAGCAGAGATGGTATGCTATAAAGATTTTCGAAAGAGACGACAAAGTTCTCGAAGAACTTAAGATAGATCCCGCAAAACTCGAGCATATCGAAAAGGATATAAAGGCTGCCGAAACAGAGCTTGATGATGACGCCGAATCTATTATTACGAACGAACGTTATATCTACATTTCCTCTATAATTAAAGCATGCTACAAGAAGCATTCCGCAGGTCAGCTTACCACTTCCGATAAAATCGATAAAATAGTAACAAACCGTTGGCTCGGACTTCCGATATTCGCCGTGATAATGTTCCTTGTATACTACATTTCAATGGTTACCGTAGGTTCAGCCGCTACAGACTGGGCTAACGACGGTGTGTTCGGTGACGGTTGGCATCTCTTCGGAATCGGTACATCCGATTATGAAGAAGCAAGCGAAGAATACACAGACGCTTTAAACGCTATCCAGGCATTTGTTGACGTAGATCCCGAAGCTGAAGACTTTGATGCTTCCGCTGCTCTTAGCGAGATTACAAGCTATGTTCCCGAATCCGAAAATGCAACAAGCATTATTACAGTTGAAGATGAAGAAACACTTGCTCAGACAGATATGACTGTATATTATTCATCGATTCCCGATGGTGCCGATGAAGAAACAACTGTCGGAGTTACTTATCTTGAAGCTCTCGAATACTTCACATCTAATGCAGATGCTGAATTCGCCGCTCCCGATGCTGCAGATTACGGTGTATGGGTTCCCGGTATTCCCACTCTTATCGGAAACGGCCTTGAGGCTGCAGGCACAGCTGATTGGTTAAGCGGACTTATCCTTGACGGTATCGTAGCCGGTGTCGGCGCGGTTCTCGGATTTGTTCCTCAGATGCTCGTCCTCTTCTTCCTCCTCGCATTCCTTGAAGCTTGCGGTTATATGGCTCGTATCGCATTCGTCCTTGACCGTATCTTCCGTAAATTCGGTCTTTCCGGTAAATCCTTCATTCCTATGCTTATCGGTACAGGATGCGGTATCCCCGGCATCATGGCATCCCGTACAATCGAAAATGAACGTGACCGTCGTATGACGATTATGACAACAACATTTATCCCCTGCGGTGCTAAGGTTCCTTTCATCGCTATGATAGCAGGTGCTATATTCGGCGGATCAGCTTGGGTTTCAACATCAGCATACTTTGTAGGTATGGCATCAATCATCATATCCGGTATTATTCTTAAGAAGACAAAACCCTTCGCAGGTGATCCCGCTCCCTTCGTTATGGAGCTTCCCGCATACCACCTTCCCACACTCACAAACGTACTCCGTTCCATGTGGGAACGCGGCTGGTCATTCATCAAGAAGGCCGGAACAATCATCCTTCTTTCCACAATTCTCGTTTGGTTCACTACTTACTTCGGATTTGTTGACGGTTCATTCCGTATGCTCAGCGAAGACGAAATCGATGCTTCCATACTTGCTATCATCGGCGGCGCAATCGCTTGGATCTTCAAGCCTCTCGGATGGGGTACATGGCAGGCAGCTGTTGCGTCCATCACAGGTCTTGTTGCTAAGGAAAATATTGTCGGCACAATGAGTATTCTCTACGGCATGTCAGGCAATGTTTACGAAACACTTCAGGGCATATTCACTGGCGTAACAGGCTACTCATTCCTCGTATTCAACCTCCTCTGCGCACCGTGCTTCGCAGCTATGGGTGCTATCAAACGTGAGATGAACAACGGTAAATGGACAGCATTCGCTATTACATATCAGTGCGTATACGCGTATGCCATAGCTCTTATGGTAAATCAGTTCGGCGGACTCTTCACAGGCAATGTAAATGTAATCGGTCTGATATTCGCTGTTCTTGTTCTCGCATTCATCGTTTATATGCTTGTTAAGCCTTATAAGGAAGCTACAAAGCTTACCGCAAACGTTAAGGTCAGCAAGTAATAGTAAAATACTATAGCTAAAGGAGTCGTTAATATGACCATCGGAACTGTAATTGTCGCAATAATTCTTGCGCTTATCGTTTTCCTTATCATCAGGAGTTTGATCAGTGACAAGAAAAAAGGTAAGTCCACATGCGGTGGCAGTTGCGGACATGGCTGCGGCGGTTGTGCTATGAACGGTTCCTGCCACAAACACTGAATAATAAAAGGGAGGCGTGGTAATCATTACCGCGTCTCCTTGTTTATTATATGGGAGAAATCATGATTGAACAAAAAAATTTAACTCCGTCTCAACTCAAGTATTTATTGAAAATGAGCGAAATGGATTATTCGGGACACGGAATCAGATGCATTGACCTCGCGTCATCTCTCGGAATTGCTAAATCAAGTGTTCATAACATGATAAAAACATTTGTCGAGCTCGGATATGTTTCGAAGAATGAAAACGGAATCGCGTTTTTTACAGATTACGGATGCGAAGCTGCTGTGAGATACAACAGATATTATTCGGCAATTTTATCGATACTGAAAAAAAGCTTTCCCGAAATCGAGGATACCGATGGGATTGCATGCCACATTATATCCGAGATGAGCATTGATAATTTAGAGAAATTATCAGAGTGTTATAATAATCATCTGCGGTAATTTTCGGTTCTGTAGTTAGAAAAGATAATAAATATGACTGAAGCAAAAGAAAATAACAGATATGTATACGGAAATGATGCCGTACTCGTTTCCGATGACGGTTGGTGCGAGGTGTGGAAGTATGAGAACGACTGCGGTGAGGCTGTAATCACCAGTTATAATGTACTGCCGGGAGTCAGCCTGGCATATAACGATATACATTTGTCATCGGGACAGATAGAGCGTACGGTTCCCGATAAAATACTCGAAATCAATCACTGCAGGGAGGGAAGAATAGAATGCGAGTTAAATGACGAATTCTTTTATCTTGCACCGGGAGATTTTTCGATAGCGCGAAAAATGAGCACAGGAAGGCTATCGTATTTTCCCTTGAGCCATTATCACGGTATTACAATACTTATTGATACCGAGCATGCGCCGAAATGTCTTTCATGCCTGCTGGCTGATGTTGATGTTAATCCGGACGAGCTGAGCCGAAAGTTCTGCGGGAACGACGGATGTTATATCGCGCGTTCCAAGCCTTATATAGCGCACATTTTTTCCGAGCTTTATTCCGTTCCCGAAAGTATACAGAAGGGTTATTTTAAGGTGAAAATCCTCGAGTTGCTGCTTTATCTCAGCGGAATGGAGCCGGAAAACGAATGCGTTGAGAGAAGCGCGTATTCACAGAATCAAACTGATCTTGCGAAGAGTGTATGTCAATATCTGACCGAGCATATGGATGACAGAATTACTTTGGCACAGCTGTCGGATATTTTCCATATTTCGGGAACACAAATAAAGAATTCTTTCAAAGGTGTCTACGGTGTATCCGTATACGCGTATATAAGAACTCAAAAAATGCATTCCGCTGCTTTGATGCTCAGACACACCAAGCGCAGTGTTATAGATATAGCAGGATCATTCGGTTATGACAATGCGAGCAAATTCGCAAGTGCTTTTAAAAATGTTATCGGAATGACTCCGAATGAGTACAGAAATGCGGATATTCCGGACTAAAAAATAATTATCCAATCGGAGCCTTAATAAGTCTATTCGGAGTAGATGAGGCTCCTTTTTTTATGTATAATTATAACAGTAATTGAATATTACTTTTTTAAATAGTTGAAAGTTAGCAACAGCTAACCGATGTATGATAAGGAGGCGGCAAAGTGAGTGTCGTAATAATTGGCGGAAATGAATGTATGGTAAGAAGATATACTGACCTTTGCAAGGAGTATAGATGCAAAGCGAAATGTTATCCTAAAATGACAAACGGTATAAGAAATATCGGAAGTCCGGATCTTCTTATTTTGCTGACTAATACTATGTCGCATAAAATGGTAAAATGCGCACTTAATGATATAGGAAACGGAACAAAGGTTGCAAGATGTCACGGAAGCTCAATGGCGGCGCTGAAGACCGTTCTTGATGAGCATGTAGGTGCAAATTAATGTCGGAAGAGCTGTTTTTGCGTCATTGTTCTCCGACGCTTGCCGGGATTAAAACAGGAAATTTATTTAATGCACCGTATTCGGATAAAAGCGAGATTAAAGATATAGCCTGCAGACTGAATCGGTCGCTGTCGGGAAAAGGTATACGGGTTTTGCCGATGAGAGTGGATGACAAACGTGTACTTTTCTATGTGTACCGTCCCAATATGCTTAAGAACGATATAAAGAATAAGGCTGCTGAAGAAATTCTGTCCGAGAGAGGATATGAGTGCGATAAGCCGGGACTGTGCGTAACGAAACTGAAAAAAATGTTTTGTGAGAGTGATAATTTTCCGCATGAAATCGGACTTTTCCTCGGATATCCACCTGACGATGTTATCGGATTCATTAAAAAGGATAAAGAATGCAAGATGACAGGTTACTGGAAGGTATACGGTGACGTAAATAAAGCAGAGAAGCTGTTCAAGAAATACAGAAAATGCACTGAAGTATATTGTGATCTATGGAAAAACGGAAAAACCATCGAAAAGCTTACTGTCAGAGGATAGTATTTTCGATTGTTATATATATAAGATAATGAAAGGTTGGTTTTTAGAATGAGCAAGGTAGCAATAGTTTATTGGAGCGGAACAGGAAATACCGAGGCTATGGCGTCATCGGTTCTTGAAGGAGTTAAAGAGGCAGGAGCTGAAGGAACGCTTTTAACACCTCCCGAATTTGATGTGTCTATGGTTGCATCGTTTGATGCTATTGCGTTCGGTTGTCCTGCAATGGGCTCCGAGGTTCTCGAAGAGGATGAATTCGAGCCTATGTTTACGGCATGTGAAGCTGCTCTGAGCGGCAAGAAAATAGCTTTGTTCGGCTCTTACGGTTGGGGCGACGGCGAATGGATGAGAAACTGGGAAGAGCGCTGTGTAGGCGATGGTGCCGTACTTGCATGCGACAGTGTTATTTGCAATGACGCTCCCGATGACGATGCGCAGGCTTCCTGCAAGGCTCTCGGAAAAGCTCTCGCGTAAATTATAATAGAAAAACAGCGTATTATCTTATCATAGATAAACCGCTGCTTTGGTAAATAAGGCACTGCCGTATTTGTTCGGCAGTGCCTTATTTTAAACCTTATTTTAAATTGTCTGAACCTGTTTTTATTTCTGATTTTTACCTGTATCCAAGCCGTATCTTACGAATGCGTATCTGTCAACATATCCCTTGCATTCTCTGCCGTTCCATTCCTTTTCGTAAGAGAATGTGTTGGGGCCGACACCGTAAGGCTCGGGATCATGACGATGATGAGGACCCATAAGATTTCTGTTGGAGTTGCACATATCAAGCGTTATTTCGTTTTTACCGTCTTTGATGTAGGGTGAGAGATCAAGATAATCGGAGAACATGATAGTTCCGGCGGGCGTTCCGTTTACGGTGACATCGCAGACTGCGTATCTTCCCGTGAGCTTGAGCAGTGTCGGCATACCGCTTGTGTAATCATAAACAAATGATGACTTGAAGTGACCTGCGTAGAATGGATAACCATCCTTTACTATATCGGAAATGTGAATATCATCACGCTGAGGCTCTATCGAGAATTTACCGTCGAAGAGATCGCTTCTTCTCTCACCGTCTGTAAATGTACCGTCGCATTTTACACAGAAATCACCGATAAGGTAAATGTCTTCGATTTCGCAGTCGAATACAAGACAGTTGCGCAGTGATTCGGATACACCGCTGTAGAGAACATAGTATACATAGTCTCTCTGCCAATGATGAAGCTTGATTGTAATCTCGTTGTCTCCCGCTTTTGCATACTTCAGGATATCATATACCATAAAGGTTTTATCGAACCACCAGGTATCGGGAAGCGCATGTACAGCATTGCCGTTAACGCAAATTTCCTTCACATTCATAGGCTCAACGGAAATTTGCAGATTTTTGCCTGCTTTTATATACTCTTCAGATGCGTTGAAGTGGAATCTGAGCCAAACATCACCGTCGTACTTTTGTCTGAGAAGATTGTCCTTAATTCCCATTACAGACAGTGATTCATCAAATGTTTTACCGTCAAACGAAAGCTCAGCCATATCAAGGTTAATCATGTTGGTCGGCTTTTCTGCGATTTTCATAACATCGGGAAGTGTGATAAACGGAATGTTTTCGGGATTAATATCATCCGATGTGAACGGTATGTCGGAGGGAATTATAAGATAGCTTTGACCTTCCTCAAAATTGAGTGTCAGTTCTGCTCCGCTTGATGTCAGCTTGCCGCAAAGGGGCTTTATTTCAAGGGTTTCGGGGTTTAATTCGACTGCACTGCCTTGCGTAAGGTATGATTTGTCAAGCTTAACTTTAACTCCCGTAAGTGTTTCGCTCGTAATATTCGTAATATATATGATTTTTCCGCCGTCGGTGATACGTGTCATTTTTCTGAGCTGCGGAGCGTTATTGCCGCTTGCGAGAGTAAGCTCAGCGTCACGAAGACCGAAAATATCTTCCTTGGTGCATGTATCATGCAGCCATGTCATATCGGCCTTTTCACCGTTTATACAATCAGGATGGCCGAAGCACCATACTTTGCCGCCTTCTGAGATAAATTTCTTAAGAAGCTCTGCGGTGCTTTCATCGAGAGTATATGTAAACGGAATTATTACCGCTTCATATACACAGTTTCCGACCTTGATTTTACCGTTTTCGACAGAGGCATGTACTTTCATCATGTTTTCATCACCATAGTGATAAGGAACCTGATTATAACCGAGCAGACGGGAAAGTTCAAAGAATTTGCCTTCGATTTCGCTTAAAGTTCCGGGCTTTTTCTTGTACTTCATATATGCTCCGTGCATGGGATGAATAACGAGAATCGGGGCGTACTCTTTACCTTCCGTAAGAGCAGTGCCGAGGTTTTTGAAATACTCATCGAATTGAGCTAAATGGCTTTGCCAGGGATTGTGATAAGAGTAGTGGTTCGGGTAGTCTCTCTTTCTTTGTCCCCTTTCGGAATAAGGAGCAAGATGGGCGCACATAAGGTTGACGCCGTTTACATATTGTACATCCGCAATGCGTTTCAATTCAGTAGGAGTTACATCCCATCCGCAGCATCCGAACATTTCGGAAATAGCTTTCTTTTTTCCGAGCTGCTCACAGACTGAATCGAGCTGCTTCGGAGCAATGTCGTCTGAAATACCGCGTCCGAGGTAATCGATTCCGGGAATGTGTTCATATTCATAGAACGGCATTACACCGCCGCAGCACATCATTTGTCCGTCAAGAGAGGTTTCCTCAACGGCATGACCGGTAAGCTTCATTCCATGCGCATTGCACCAATCATAAATCTTTTTGACAAAATTGTTGATGAAAAGCTCATGCATAAGCTTGTAGTAGTCATAGCGGAACTTTTCCGCGCCGTCAAAATCAAAGAAAACCGCAGGAAGGAGAGGGAAGATATCGTATCCGTATGCTTTCTTAAATTCAGCGGGAAGTGTGTTTGAATAAGGGTTATCCCAGCGGTAATACTGCGGTTCATCTGTAAAGAAACCGGGCATTACGGTTCCTGCGTCTTCGGCGGCTATCTTTTTCAGATAAACCTCATGTGTCTCGGCTAAGAATTTATCGGTAATGCTGCCGTCGAGTGTATCAACGTAGCTTGAGTCATAACCCTTATAGAGCTTGAGATATTCATCTGCTCCGCAGTCATGGTCGACAATAGTGAAAGAACCGTCTTTGTTTTTAGTATAAACAGCTATTGTGTCGGAATCGATAGCGGGATATTTATCGGTTATTTCATAACGTATGCATACCGCGAAATTTGCTTTATCCTCGAGAAGCTTTCCTCCTGCGAAACCGCTCGGCCATCCGTTTTCGTCATATGACCATGCTTCCATGCCCAGTTTTTTTGCTTCGTCAATGCAGACATTGATACAGTTAAACCAATCATCCGAGAGGTATTCGGTTTCCAGACCTCCGCGCGCATGCATAAAGAAACCGCCCATATTCAGCTTCTTCATGGTTTGTATTTGTTCACGAAGCTCACCTTCCTCAAGCTTATCGTTCCAACTCCAGAACGGTATAGGACCGTAATCAGCCGAACGCTTCTTTATGTCTTTTATCAGCTCTTCCATGTTATAATTCCTTTCTAAGTGAAATGCAATCAATGTTATTATATAATTATTTCATTCAAAATACAATATGATGCGATTACTGTCTGAGATATTATTTGACTTTTTTCGCAGTGATAATCGGATTTTTATTGCTTTTAAAGTAAAGTGATGTTTTCGAGAATTCTTTTGTCTATAGCTTCGAAATCGCTTGTATGCGGGTATTCAGCCATATCCGGGTGATGTCTGAATGCGTCATCTGCGTTATTATCGTTCAGTGATATGGCGGCGAGCATACAGCCGCTTTCACGTATGGCGGCAATGTTGCTGTCCGAAAAATCCGCTGTGTAGACAAAGCATTTAGAGGTATAATCTTTAACGTCAGCAAGCTTTTCACGGGTATAATTGGATTTGGTATCGATAAACCTTGCATTCGGATCTATAATCAGAATTTCGTTTATTGTATGCGAGCCTGAGCCGTTTGTAGCATAAACTGTTCTGCCGCGCATACCATGCTCTGCGACAAGCCTTGCTACATCAATGGCATGGGCGTAACCTTCCTTAAGATCGATATTTATGCACATGCCTGTGAAATATGTAAGATGCAGTACTTCGCTTAGCATCGGGACACGGTTTCGCTTATCTCCATCGGGAGTTAACGTAATTTCGGCAATGTCGGCATAATCGGTGTCTTTTATGACATATTCCACAGGAGTACCGTTTTTGTCGTAGCCTTTGACAGATGCGTCATGGTTTGCTATCAGTATTCCGTCGCGTGTGGTTCGTGCATCTGTTTCAATCATATCCGCACCTTTTTCGGCAGCAAGCATGTACGCGGCGAGAGTGTTAGAGTGAATGTTTCCTTCGACATAGCCTTGATGAGCGGAGGAAATCCAGGTTTTACGAAGTCTGTACATTGTGATTCTCCCTTAATTAATGTAAAACAAAAAGGTGTATACAAGCTGCATACACCTTTAAAAAACTGGGGTAGTAGGATTCGAACCTGCGAATGCAGCAGTCAAAGTGCTGTGTCTTACCGCTTGACGATACCCCAATCCGCATGATATTATAACACATTTATTGATTGTTTGTCAAGGGTTTATCACAATATAACTATTAAGCCTAAATAAATGTAAAGACTCAAAATAAATGCAACAGTTGCATTATCTTCGAGTATTTACAGCCTGTATTGTCAAGCTGAAGTTTATCCGCACTCAAAATTAAGCCTAAAGAATGGAACTTGCGCGTTT
>CAZWLL010000031.1:11000-22551 GCA_964634795.1 uncultured Ruminococcus sp.
CTTTGACGTTTGAAGAAGAGCAAGTTTTGGGAGGCGGTGGTTGTTTCACCTATTCAGCTGAAGTTTATCCGCACTCAAAATTAAGCCTAAAGAATGGAACTTGCGCGTTTGCCGCATGGCAATCTTCAAACGCCTTTGACGTTTGAAGAAGAGCAAGTTTTGGGAGGCGGTGGTTGTTTCACCTATTCGGCTGAAGTTTATCCGCCGACAATTGACATATTTGTGATATATATGATATAATTGGAAAAAAGTATGTTGAGGAGTGCGTATGGCAGTTATTACTACAACAAAGCAGCATGAGAGCGGAATAGCGCTGGGCGGCATCGGATGCGGCTCGGTAGAGCTTTTTCCGGACGGAGAGTTTCATCGCTGGCAGATAGCAAACGAACCGAGATGGGCTGAGAGAAACAACGAAAAACATGTTGATGACGGAGAGAGCAGTACGGGAGCCCTTTCGTTCTGGGTTCGGACGGAGGACAATAATAATGTTATTGTGCGAAAGCTCGGTATGAAAACTGATTCGGATGATTTCACGTACCGCATGTTTACATGGAACAAGCCTGTCGAGAAAATCACGTTTGACGGAAGATTCCCCGTATGTGATCTGACATATGAAGATTCGGCACTTCCCGTGAGAGCATCAATGCATGCGGTCTCACCGTTTGTGCCTCATAATACCGATGACAGCGCGACACCCGGCTTTTATATTGATATAAATATAACAAATCCCACAGAGCGTGATATAACAGTTAGTGTACTTTCATCGATTGAGCCGAACTTCTGTAATGACGGCGGCTGTATAAACAGTAAATTCGAAGATAATGATACTGTGGGAATATTCATGAACACACCGCAGGTTCAACCATGGGATAAAGCTTACAATGACAGAAATCGCGGTTCACTTTGTTATTCTGCGGAGGGCGGGGAAATATCATACATTACAGCCGATTACTTCCGTTTTTTGAGAGAATATGTGGCAGGCTCGGACCTCGGCGTGTCACAGGAATCATTTCTCTTTGGATTCAGAAAAAGCGGCTCCTTACCGAACACAGATGTCGGAATGAAACCGCGCGGAATACCGTCTTGCGTATCTGAACTAAAAGATGAGGCAATTGACAACTATTTGAAAGAAATAACACGCTATCCGTTTGCACTGTCACTGCTGAATCGTGTACGGCATCTGAAACCCGATTATCCGCAGACACGTTCCGAAAAGGAAGAATTTCTTACAGCCTGCCGTTATTCCATAATGAGAATGGGTAATGATTTCGGCTCATGTGCTCTTTGCAGCAAATTTACCCTTGCGGCAGGAGAAACACAAAAGGTCAGATATATTCTTACGTGGTATTTTCCGAATCATTTCGGTGAATACCATAACAGACTCGGTCATTATTATGAAAATCTCTTTAAAGACGCGAAAGAAGCGAATTTACATCTTTTACATCACAAATCAGACATCAAGCATAAAGCGGAAGAATTTGCTTCGTTGTTGTATGATACAAGCCTGCCGCAAATATATTCCGATGCATGGTCGGTACACCTCTCAACGATAGTTAAATGCTCATGGTACTTGAAGGACGGAAAATTCGGTTTGTGGGAAGGTTTAGGTTATTGCGGTTTCCATACTACCGACATTACTTATCATGCATCATTCGGACTGCTTGCTTTGTTCCCCGAGCTTCAAAAAAAGCAAATGAAGATGGGATTAAAATTCCAAAGAGAAGACGGCCGAGTGCATCACTTTTTCACTCCCGACCTTGAACATGTCGATAACGGCTACAGCAGAGTTGACATGAACAATCAATTTGTTCTTATGGTTTGCAGAGATTACCTGTATACGGGAGACAAAGAATATTTTGATACAATGTGGATTCCGGTACAGCGTGCAATGGATTCGATTCAGGAGTTAGACAGAGACGGTGACGGACTGCCCGATACCGATACGACACGAAACACGTACGATGCATGGAATTTCTCGGGATCTCCTACATATATCTGCGTTTTGTGGTTGTCGGCGCTCAAAGCGGGAATAAAACTTGCCGAAATTGCGGGAGATGAATGCAGACGTGAAAAGTGGAGTAAGCTGCTCGAAAAAGGTCTTGTATCATTAGAGGAAAAGCTGTGGAACGGTGAGTACTATGATTTGTGGAGACGGGATGACGAAAACGGAACGCAAATCGACGGCTCGCTTATGACAGATCAAATTGACGGTGAATGGTTCCTCAGAACATCCGGTATAGGCGGCAATCTTACGGATGAACGAGTAAGAGCGGTAATTTCAAGGATATATGCAGGCAACTACACACCCGAGAGGGGACTTGTTAATGCTACATGCCCTGCGAATAAACCGGTCAGCCTGGATACATACGAAAATTGCCAGGCTGAAGCGGGATGGACGGGCATAGGATATATTGTCGCCGCATTGGCAATGAACGTCGGACTGCTGAACATATCGGATACGATAGTCGGAACCATACACAGTAATCAAATGCGTTTCGGTCAATTTTGGGACCATTGGGAATGCGGATTCAGATATACGCGTCCTCTTTCATCGTGGACAACATTGATTTCGGCAGAAGGACTTTCAGTAAATTCAAGTGAGAAAATATTGAAACTATCACCTGCAGTTGAAAATTTAACCGCTCCGCTCTGCACATCTGATATAATCGGTAAACTGTCGATAAGCGGTGATAGGTGCGACATAACGCTTGTCGACGGAACACTTGACGGCTGGACTGTATTAACACCGGACAGTATAAAATATGTTTATGTTAACGGTATACTGTACAACAATTAAACATTGCACTGTCATAACGCATGTGTTATAATAAGTTATGTAAATACAGCACAATTTCGAATGTGCATGAACTTTAAGTCGAAGATTTTATTTCGGTGCGAAATAAAAAATATATTAAATTAAACTTACAAATAAAACGGAGGAACGAAAATGTTATTTGTCAGCGGAGACCGTATAGTTTTTACAGGTGACAGCGTTACAGATGCAGGACGCGGAAGACCTGTCGGAGAGGGACTTTGGCAAGGTGTCGGAGACGGATATGTAAGAACGATTGACAACATTTTAAACGTGGTATATCCCGACTGGAAACTCTGGGTGAGCAATACAGGCTCAAGCGGTGACACCAGCAGAAGCCTCAAGAAGCGTTGGCAAGAGGATGTAATGAACCTCAAGCCCGACTGGGTCAGCGTAATGATCGGTATTAACGATATTTGGCGTCAGTTTGATACTCCCGCAATTCCCGAACAGCATGTTTATCCCACAGAGTATCGTGAAAATCTTTGCGAAATGCTTGAACGCACATTGCCTGTTGTAAAAGGTGTGATTATACTTTCACCGTATTACATGGAGACAAACAGGGAAGACCCCATGAGAAAAATGACCGATGAATACATAAAAATATGCGAGGACGTAGCTAAAAAATACAATTGCCACTATGTTAATATTCAGCAGGCATTTGATGATTATCTTATTTATCGTTACCCCGCGTATATTTCATGGGATAGAGTACATCCCGGTGAAATCGGTTCATTGATAATCGCAAGAGAATTTCTTAAAGCAATAGGAATGAACAGAAATCTCATCTGAGGAGGTTAGTTATGATAAAATTGGCGTGTTGTATACCCGGCGGTTCACTCATGCCCGAGGGAGTAGCGGAGATACCTAAGTCTCCCGCCGAAAATATCATAGATAAATGCAGATACCTTTTATCAATCGGTTATGATTGTACTGAGTGCGGAGCGGGTATGCTTTTGGGATTATCCGATTCCGAGCTTGAATTCATACAAAATGAAAACAGCAAAAGGTCACTGAATATTGTTGCGGTGAACAGCCTTTTCCCCGGAGACTGGAAATTATCCGATCCTAAGGTCGACAAATCGGAATATCTTGCGTATGCGGAAAGATTGTTTGCAATACTCGAGAGCCTCGATATACATTATGCGGTTTTCGGCAGCGGAAGAGCGAGATCGATTCCTGAGAACAACGAAACCGATTTCGAGGATGGTGTCGATGAGCTTTACGGATTTATTCTGTCTCTTGCGAACAGAGCTCAGGCACACGGCGTTGTCATACTCATTGAACCGCTGAGAAAAAAAGAATCCAATATATTCAACACGGTGGACGAAACCGGTGAGTTTGTACGCAAAGCCGACTGCGGCGGAGTTAAACTGTTGTTCGATTCATTCCATATGGCGGAAGAAAAATCCGATGTAAAATGTGTTCGCGGCTATTTTGACATTGTTAAGCATTGTCATATATCGGAATCTCCTAAAAGAACCATTCCAGGAGCGTCAGACAGTGCCGACTTAAATTACAATAAAGAATTCATCAAAGAATTAAAAGACGGAGGCTACGACGGGGTACTGTCGGTTGAAAGCGGTTTTACCGATTTTATGACAGAAGCCGATAGTGCGCTCAAATACATGAAGAGCTTGATTTGAAGGAGTATATTATGGAAAAGACGGTATTCAGATATAAGCCTGTGAGAAATCACATATGCGAGCCGATTTATCTTATTCCCGAAAGCGGGATAGTCGATGACAATATTACTTCATTAACCGATGGAGTGCATCTATTCCCCGCATCTAAATACAAGGACGGAGTAATTGCCGTTATTACCGCAGATGAGGGAAATGAGCTTGTACTTGAAGCGGGTGAGGGTGATGTCGGAGGATGCTCACTGAATTCGGAGAATGATAAAGTTAATATTTTAATTAACGGTAAGCATTTTTCGGATTATGTTTTCAGCGGATACAATAAACCTTTTTTGGGACAGATTGTCGATGACGAAGGAGTGCCGTTCACAAGACTGGATTTTGACACAAAAGAACACCCGCATCAGAGATCGCTTTTTATAGCGGTAGGAGATGTGAACGGTATAGACTGTTGGAACGAATACGGTAATTACGGTCTTATAAAAAACGAAGCTATACTGGATATGCATTCCGCATCGGCTTACGCTTCATTTACTGCGAAAAACCGTTGGTGTGACAGGGAAAATAATTCGCTCGTGACGGAGATGACATCGTACACTGTGTATAATCAGCCGTCCGATGTTAAAGTACTTGACATTGAGACAACATTCACCGCCGATTACGGAGATGTGCGTTTCGGTGCAACAAAAGAAGCAGGCCCTCTCGGAATTCGTGTGCGTGACGATATGAGATGTGACATCGGAAAAGGACATATACTTAATTCATGGGGCGGACGCGGAGAGCAGGAGTGCTGGGGAAGAAGCGCGGAATGGTGTGATTACAGTGCCGACATTGATGAAATCGGCAGAATGGGTATAGCTGTTTTCGATAATGAGAAAAACGAACGTCACCCGACTGCATGGCACATCAGAGCGTATGGCTTGTTCGCCGCAAATAACCTGTTCTTTAAAGGCGGATTTACAATTCAAGCAGGAACAAGCATTACATATAAATATCGTGTGCTGTTCTACAGAAGAGAAATGACGACGCAGGAATTAAGCGACAGATATGTAATTTACACATTAGGCAAAAGATAAAAAACAGGGAAGATAGAGCCGTTATGCTTTATCTTCCCTAGATTTTTTCGGATATTTTTATTCTGCCGTACTTTGGTCGGTGAGTGTTACATCGGCGTAATCGACGACTTTTTCGTGAACCTTTTCATACATAAGCGTTTGACGAATGGTTTTCTTGTCATATATAGCTTCAAGCTCTTCAACAGAATTGAGACTGTATACATCGGTTGCGTATTCTTCCGCACCCTTCTGATACTCTTCATCTGTGAGCGTGATTCCCTCGGCTCTGGCAATAGCGTATTTTACCATTTCGTCTTTTACATATGCCTCGGCTTCTTCCTTGATGCTTGCGTAGTATTCATCCTCGGTCATTTTGTAAACCGCTTCGACATAGCTTGAGAATTGGACACCTGCGTTTGTCGCATATGCCTGTGTAGTGGTTATCATATCGTTGTATATTTCATCCAGCTCTTTTTCGGGGTATTTCTTTACGGTTGTGTTTTCAATAACCGTATCCCAAATCTGTGAGTCGATGCTCTGATAATAGATTTCCTTATAATGTTCTTCCATGAGAGCTTTTATATGTTCTTCATATTCTGCTGTGGAGTTATATCCGAGATATGCCTGAGCAAACTCATCATTATATTCGGGAAGCTCCTGCTCGCATACATTGTTTACCGTAACTTCGAAGTGTACATTGTCACCTGAAAGATCGGGGTACTGAAGATACGGATCGGGGAAAGTAATATCAAAAGAGAGAGTATCTCCGACTTTTGAGCCGATAAGGTTATTTTCAAAATCGTCGGGCATAGAACCGGCTCCGATTGTGATTTCGGCATCACTTTCGGATGCGTCCGAAATAGTTTCACCGTCCATAGATCCTGTGTAATCAATGAAAAGTGTGTCTCCGTATTCGGCACCTCTGTCTGTGATATCGGTGAGCTTTGAGTAATACGAGCGTGTTGCGAGTATCTGCTGCTGTATGTCCTCATCGGTTATATTAATCGAATATCCTTCTGCGGGGAGTCCTTTGTAGTCTGCGAGATCTATATAATCCGATAGGTCATAGTTGTACCTGTATGTTAAAAGGTCGTCCGATGAACCGCAGGAGCTTAATACAGAGGAGACAAGGACGGCGGAAAGAAATAACGAAACAGCTTTTTTCATTTTATATGATTCCTTGAATAAAAATTATTTATAAACAGCCGCTTATCATATTAACACATAATGTATTTAAATTCAAGAGATATGGTGAAAATTATGCATTAAGCCGGCTGATATCTTTGTTTTTCGCTTTGGAAAGCATCGGAAGAATAACATAAGCGGCGATATATGATATTCCGCCGTATATCACGAATATTTTCAGGAATGAGCCTACGATGGACGCGATTTCGGTGTTGGTAATATTTACATAGGAAACAAGAAAATCTATCAAATAAATTACTTCAAATGCGAGACGGGAAACACAATATAGTATAACGGAATAAAGTAATGCTTTCTCGGAGGTATATCTTTTTGCTTTTCTCGGATTATCCTCGGTGGTGGATTTCAGATGAACTATACGAGACAAAATGCAGGTGAGAATCATAAATATAAGCTCATACACAAAGTCTGCACCGAGCCAAAGTATTGCTACTATTTCCGTTCCCGAAATCGCGCTGCCGAAATAGTCGATAAAGAATCTAACCGCAAGATCTGCCAATGTCAGAAGAGATACCGAAATCGTAGTTTTCGTTCCGCAGCCGAAATATACGGCACACACAATAGCCGTATAAGATACCGCACGCCGTACAGCATCAAG
This sequence comes from uncultured Ruminococcus sp., assembly GCA_964634795.1. Taxonomy (GTDB): domain Bacteria; phylum Bacillota; class Clostridia; order Oscillospirales; family CAG-272; genus UMGS1696. The sequence goes on from CAZWLL010000031.1 coordinate 18,309, forward strand.
TATTTCAGATAGATATGATGTGACGGTTTCAACCCATTCCGGATATGCGATATCGGTTGAACTGAGTGTGCAGAGATAAGATGCTGCTCTTGCCGAGACTATAAGAATTAAGATAATCGCAAAATATGTAAAGAAAAAACGATGTCCCGTTTTGTGTTTGTTCGGTAAGGCCTTAACTTTAGAATCCATAACTGACCTGCAGATTTTTATGATATGATTGTACTAATATAATAACATGATGTCGTGATTATTTCCATAAAGTTTTGTGAATTTTAAGTGAAAGTCGCGGTGTATTTATATTTATTCGTGAAAAAACCGAAATCGTCGTTGTTATACTATGGCCGATTTCGGTAAAGAATTCACTTTTTTACGGGATTTACGATGTTCTGCTCGGGCTTAACGACTGTCAAAAGCATTTTGAATTGTGTGATGGCTTTAACGGCATGAGGAATGCCTGCGGGCATTATGATAGCGCTTCCGCCTGAAACATGATGTACAATACCGTTAATTGTTATTTGTGCCTTGCCTTCGAGAATGTATGCCATAGCGTCCCCGGGAGCGGCGTGTGTGCTGATACCCTCACCTGCATCGAATGCGAAGAGAGTCATGCCTACACCGGGACGCTGCGCGAGAGTAAGACTTACAACCTTGCCCGGTTCGTACGATACCTGTTCAGCAAGTACAAAGGTTTTTGCGTGATCTAAATTTTTAATCAACTTATCCATAAAAACAGTTCCTCCGATTTTTATTGTAATGTTATTTGCAGAAGCTTAAAAGGTGTTGTGCCTCCTACCGCATGAAGTACACCTGCAGGCACAGCCATGCAGTCACCTGAATGCAATAGATATTTTTTATCATCTATAGTCAGAGGCATTTCGCCTTCAAGTACATAATACATTGTATCACCGAAATATTGCTCTTGACTGACGCTTTCTCCGTCGGCGAATGCCAACAGTGTCATCTGGCAGTGTTCGTTTTTTGAAAGTGCCATGCTTACAACTCGTCCGGGCTGAATATCTATCATTTTCGACAGGTTTTCTATATGGTTCAGCGGAAGATTTTTTAATTGTTCCATGATCAAACCTCCGATTTAATTTTTGATTGCCGATTAATTCAGTAAAAAAAGACGGTAAATCATTATAAAAAGGGTTGTGATTTACAGTCTTTTTATCGGAATGACAGGATTTGAACCTGCGACATCGTGGTCCCAAACCACGCGCGCTACCAACTGCGCTACATCCCGTTCCTTTATATTATAACTCATTGAGACTGAAAAGTCAAGATATAAAGCGATATTATGGCGATATATCGGATTACGTAAACATAAAAAACAATACGGCAGAAAGAATCTGCCGATATTCGAATTCGCAAAAAAGATTGATTTTTCTAATATGTAGTGTTATAATATCATTGAAATCATCATAATAGGAGAAGAAATGGCACAAAAAAACAAGATTACATTCACGGTACGTATTGATGAAGAGCTCTTTAAAAAGATGCTTGTCACGGCTGAGAATGAAGGAAGAGATATCAACAACCATATTCTTCACCTCATAAGAACCAACGTTTCTTATGAAGAAAGAATACACGGTAAAATCGATGTATCAAAGGTTGAATTGCCTGATGATATTCAGGAACAATAAATATTATAACAATAAAAAGGAGTATTGTATGGCAGAAGAAAAGAAAAAAAGCACATTCTGGAGCGAGTTTAAGACATTTATCGCCCGTGGAAATGTAATCGATATGGCAGTAGGTGTAGTTGTAGGCTCTGCGTTTACTGCTGTTGTCAATTCGCTTGTCCAGCAGATTATCAATCCCATTATCGGTAAGCTTATGGGCGGACTTGATCTCTCGGAGTACAAAATCGTGCTTACCGAAGCTACTGAAGACACCGCAGAGTGCGCTATTATGTATGGTTCGCTTATACAGTCAATCATCAACTTCCTTATTGTTGCTCTCTGCATATTCTGCGTTGTCAGAGTAATGAATAAGACAAAGGATGCATTCGAGAAGAAAAAGAAGGCTGAGGAAGAGGCTCCCGCAGAGGAAGCACCCGCACCCGCAGAGCCTTCGGAAGAAATCCTTCTTCTTCGTGAAATCAGAGATTCCCTGAAGAAAGACTGAGAAAATTCGAGGCTTTTAATAAACCGCACATTAAACCTTAATATTAATTTCGGAGGTTATTATGACAAATGTTTTCGACATAACGGCTTTCGGAGCCGTATCGGACGGAGTTACTGACTGTACTGCAGCTATTCAGAAAGCCCTCGACGCGGCGGGTGAGGTTCGCGGATGTGTGACAGTGCCTCCGGGAACTTATCTGACAGGCGAGCTTCACATGAGATCTCACACGAGACTTGAGGGATATTCTGCTTGGAGTTTTCGTGATGACGGAGTCTCGATTTTAAAATTGTGTGATTCAAAAGCAAAATGCATGCTCGATATTACGGGAGCATTCGGCTGTTCTATATCGGGAATTTCCATGAACGGCGCGAACCTTGGAGATAATATACACGGTGTTTCACTGTATTGGGATAAATACAACGGCGGCAGCGAAGAGGACACTCCGACAATCGATGACTGCAGAATAGGATGCTTTTCAGGCGACGGAGTAAGGCTTGAGCATATATGGTGTTTCTCGGTTCGTCATTCAATGCTTCACAGAAACGGCGGAGCAGGGTTATATATTGACGGATGGGACGGATTTATCATCGACAACTGGTTTTCCGGAAATAAAAACTGCGGAATCCTCGGCGGTCCATGCGCGGCTTCTCTTACATTGACGGGAAATCGCGTGGAATGGAATCGTCGTGCAGGCTTTAGATTCGCGTCGGGAAGTGCCGCTAATATTACAGGCAACTATTTCGACAGAACATTCGGCCCCGCGTTGTGGCTGGGAGATGTAAACGGAGCTCAGTTTGCCGACTGTGCTGTCACCGGTAATTTCTTCTACCGCGGAGGATGTCCGGACGGTATGAAATTTGCCGATAAATACGAAGGCTCGCATGTACTGCTTGACAGAGTGAAAAACCTGACATTGACCGGAAATACATTCAGAATCGGCGAAAATGACGGCGGAGGCGGAACAAAATCACCGGACTACGGCGTAATTCTCAGAAATTCCGAAGCAACGGTTGTTCAGTCCAATGTTTTAGGCAACGGATATCTCCGTGAAAAAATTATTTGGGATGAAAAAGGAGACTGCCTTGTAAAAGACAATCTCGGTTGAATTAAATAGTAAAAGAAGGAATGTACGCATATCGCACATTCCTTCTTTTCATCAGAACAGAAACAGAAAAGTTGCTGCAAATGATAAAATCAGACCTATGAGTGAAATTTTGTCAGGCTTTTCGCGGAAGAATATAAATCCCGCGACAGCCGTAAGAACAACGGAACCTCCCGTCATTATCGGATACATAACCGATGCGGGAACATTGCCTGCGCTCAGAAGCTGCAGAGTGTAGGAAATACCGTTGCAGAGAGCATATGCGGCAATTACCGCGACAACAGGCAGTATTTTCGTTTTGTTAATTTGCACGGCTTCGGTATTATCGGCAGCTGCTGTGCTTTTTTTGCCTTTTTGCTTGAAGTGGATTACTGTCATAAGTATACCGGACAGAATTCCGTTTGCCATGTTTGATAAAAACGAGAACGATGCAGTACCGCTTTTATCAAATGATTCGGAAACCTGATGCAGCTTTGAAACTATACCCACACCTCCGTTGAGAATAAAAACCGAGAGACAGAGAATTAAAAACAGAGCTCCGGATTTGCCCGATTCTCTGCGGGCTGCGACAGGGAATACAAGAGAGATTATGAGAAGAATAACACCGATTATTCTGGCGATTGATATGGATTCCTTCAGCCAGATGATGCCGAAGAGATAAGGCAGAAGCATTCCGCCGAGCATAAGAAACATCGTATAGACCGAGAGACTGCCGAGCTCCATTATTTTGAAACCGATTGCCGTATAGGTACAGCAGAATAATCCTATGAGAATAGCCATTACCAGTGAATACGGTGTTACAGTTATAGTTTCGTGAGTTATAACGGCATATATGAGAGGAATTACGGCAGAGGCAAAGCTTGCGTAAGTCGTGAACATTATCGAGGATTCGGTTGAGTTACCGCGGAGAATACCGTATTCTTTGTTTGCGGCGAATTGAAGCGACAAGAGAATTAATGCGGCAAAAATAAAAATATAATATTGCATTATAAGCCTCGCAGAGAAAATTAATAA
>CAZWLL010000032.1:0-2177 GCA_964634795.1 uncultured Ruminococcus sp.
ATCAAAGCTATGTACGCAATTATAGCACTCGGCGCGGAAGAAAACAAGTGTGTTTCATTGCCGCAAATATAAAGTTATTCTCACTCAATTGTTAAGCCTTAAAAACGGAGAATTTCCGTTTACGGAAATTCTCGGGAGTGGGACGGTTGTCTCTACTGCTCGGCTGAAGATTATTCCCACTCACTGTTAAGCCTTAAAAACGGAACTTGCACGTTTGCCGGTAGGCAATCTTCGAAACTCTTTAGAGTTTCACATCTTTGATGTTTGAAGAAGGGCAAGTTCGAGAGTGGGACGGTTGTCTCTACTGCTCGGCTGAAGATTATTCCCACTCAACTGTTAAGCCTAAAGAACGGAGAATTTCCGGTCACGGAAATTCTCGAGAGTGGGATGGTTGTCTCTACTGCTCAGCTGAAAATTATTCCCACTCTACCGTTGCCGGCGGTTTTGATGTTACATCGTAAACTACACGATTTATGTGCTTAACTTCGTTCGTGATTCTGTTTGAAACAGCCGCGAGAATGTCATACGGAATGCGCGCCCAGTCGGCTGTCATAAAATCGTCCGTCGTAACCGCACGAATAGCCAAAAGATGGTCATATGTTCTGTGGTCACCCATTACGCCTACCGTGCTGACACCGGGAAGGACACAGAAGAACTGCGCCATTTCGCGTTCGTATCCGTTTTTCTTCATTTCATCACGAAGCACCCAGTCAGCTTCCTGAAGTATTTTTACCTTTTCGGCGGTAATCTCACCGATTATTCTCACACCGAGTCCGGGTCCCGGGAACGGCTGACGCCATACAAGCTCATCGGGTATTCCGAGCTGTTTTCCTACTCTGCGCACTTCATCCTTAAAAAGACTTGCGAGAGGCTCGATTAGTCCGACAAATTTAACGTCATCCGGCATTTTTACCTTGTTGTGGTGTGTTTTGATTTTGTCCGCGTTTCCCTTGCCCGATTCGATGCAGTCGGGATATATAGTGCCCTGTGCAAAGAACGCGTCGTTTCCGCCCTGCTTTCTTACCTCATCCCAGAACACCTTGTAAAATTCCGTACCGATGATTTTTCTCTTCTGTTCGGGATCGGTCACTCCGCGGAGGCATTCGAGAAAATGCTCCTGGCAGTTAACACGAACGAATTTCATGTCAAACAGGCTTGTAAATGTTTTTTCGACAAAGTCACCCTCGTCCTTGCGCATAAGTCCCTGGTCAACGAACACACAGGTCAACTGCTCACCTACCGCACGGCTGATAAGACCTGCCGCTACGGATGAGTCTACACCGCCCGAGAGGCCGAGAATTACCTTTTTGTCACCGATTTGTTTTCTGAGAGAAGCCACGGTATCATCGATAAACGAATCCATCTGCCAGTCTCCGTCGCATTCGCATACATTATACAGGAAGTTTTTCAGCATTACATTTCCGTATACACTGTGTGTAACCTCGGGATGGAACTGAACGGCATAAAGCTTTTTCTCTGCGTTTTCCATTGCCGCAACGGGACAGTTGTCGGTAAACGCACTGATTTCAAAACCTTCGGGAAGGTCGTGTATTCTGTCTGTGTGGCTCATCCAAACAACACTGTCCGACGGAACACCCTCGAAAATCAGTGATGATGTTTTTTTCAAATGAAGCTCTATTTTACCGTATTCGGATGTTTCTGCGGTTACTACGGAGCCGCCTGCCATCCAGCTTGTCAGCTGAGCACCGTAGCAAATACCGAGAATCGGTATTCCGAGTTCAAGTACCTTCGGATCGTAATGTGGAGATGACGGATCGTAAACACTGTTCGGGCCGCCTGTAAATATGATGCCCTTATAGCCTCGACGGCTGATTTCCTCGGGAGTAATGGCGTCAAACTGCTCTATTTCCGCATATACGTGCAAATCACGTACTCTGCGTGCGATAAGCTGGTTATACTGACCGCCGAAATCCAAAACCAATATTTTCTGCATATAATCATTTTCCTTGAATTATATTTAAAATTACATTACTATTATAACACACAAAAAGGATTAATGCAACGTCGGCGGATTATCTTTAACTTAAAAATGGAAGTTTATCAACCGCCTCCTCGAGAATTTCCTTCGGAAATTCTCCGTTAGTTTTGCTGTAATCGTTCGGGCGGATTATCTTTAACTTAAAAATGGAAGTTTATCAACCGCCTCCTCGAGAATT
>CAZWLL010000032.1:2277-22137 GCA_964634795.1 uncultured Ruminococcus sp.
CCTCGAGAATTTCCTTCGGAAATTCTCCGTTAGTTTTGCTGTAATCGTTCGGGCGTATCATCTTTAACTTAAAAATGATGTATATCAACCGCCTCCTCGAGAATTTCCTTCGGAAATTCTCCGTTAGTTTTGCTGTAATCGTTCGGGCGTATCATCTTTAACTTAAAAAAGAAACTATTGCGGTTTCTCAAAGCCGCGAATTTTATATTTTTATTTAAAAACAAGCTTAAACCTTTATCGGCAGTTGAGTTTAAGCGCAATATGTGATATAATGTTATACATCACTGGAAAAAGGAACTTATTTATATATATGGAAAAATTCGATGTAGCTGTTGTCGGAGCCGGACATGCGGGAGTTGAGGCGGCGCTTGCCTGTGCGAGAATAGGCGTCAAAACCGCTTTGTTTACTTTATCTCTTGATGCGGTTTCAAATATGCCATGCAATCCCTCGATAGGCGGCACCGGCAAAGGTCATCTTGTTTTCGAAATCGATGCGCTCGGCGGCGAAATGGGATATGCCGCCGATCTTGTTACAATGCAGTCCCGCACGCTCAACACATCGAAGGGTGCGGCAGTACGCTCTAAAAGAATACAGGCAGACCGCAGATTATACTCGGCTGTCATGAAAAAAACAATCGAAAATACACCCAATCTCAGGCTCATTCAGGCGGAGGTAACTGCGCTTATAACCGAAAAGGATTCGGCGGGAAATGTACGTATCGTGGGTGTCAACACAGAACCGTGCGGTGAATTCGCGTGCTCTGCCGTCATACTCTCTACAGGCACATATCTCGGCGGCACAACCTATGTCGGAGATGTCAAGCGTCACTCTGGTCCCGACAACTCTTTGCCGTCGGAGGGACTTAACGATTCTCTGCGTTCCCTCGGATTCGAGCTTTACAGATTCAAAACGGGAACACCTCCGCGTGTTCATCGCCGCTCGATTGATTTCGACGCGCTCGATTTGCAGTACGGTGAAGACTATATAACACCGTTTTCGACACGTACCGACGAAAAAAAGCTGAACTCAATCGTTCAGGTTCCGTGCCACATTGTTTACACAAACGAAACAACGCACAATATAATCCGTGAAAATATTCACCGTTCCCCTCTTTATTCGGGAAAAATTCACGGAATAGGCCCGCGATATTGCCCGTCTATCGAGGACAAGGTTATTCGATTCGCGGACAAGGAAAGACACCAGCTTTTCGTTGAGCCGATGGGTCACTCTACCGATGAAATGTATCTTCAGGGCTTCTCATCTTCTCTCCCCGCCGATGTTCAGCTGAAAATGCTTCATTCACTTCACGGATTCGAAAACGCCGAAATAATGCGCTACGCTTATGCCATAGAATACGACTGCATAAATCCTCTCGAGCTTTACGGCACACTGATGACAAAACGTGTGAAAGGCCTGTTCGGTGCGGGACAATTCAACGGCACATCGGGATATGAGGAAGCGGCGGCGCAGGGACTCCTCGCGGGCATGAACGCGTCACTGTATGTTCGCGGTATGGAAATGATTACACTGCCGCGCCAGTCTTCCTACCTCGGAACACTGATAGACGACCTTGTCACCAAGGGTACAAACGAGCCTTACCGCATCATGACGGGAAGAAGCGAATACAGAATACTCATACGTCAGGACAATGCGGAGGAAAGACTTTCAAAATACGGACATTACGCGGGATTACTCAGTGACGAAAGATACAACGAAACACTTCGCCGCACAGAGGCGGTAAAGCACGAAATCGAAAGAGTAAGCCACGTCAACATAGGTCCGTCCAGCGGCATAAACAAGCTTCTCGCGAAAAAGGACACTGCCGAAATCACAAACGGCACAACACTCGCCGAGCTCATTCGTCGTCCGCAGCTTGATTACGAATGTCTCTCTCCGTACGATCCCGATAGACCGTTCCTCCCGAGAAACATAAGATTCCGTGTATGGACCGAGATAAAATACGAGGGATACATAAATCACCAGCTCGATGAAGCCGCACGTCAGGAAAAAGCGGAGGACATGACCTTACCCGATATAGATTACTCCGAAATAAAGGGACTTCGTCTCGAGGCGGCTCAGAAGCTGAACAAGGTAAAACCCACCACAATCGGTCAGGCATCGAGAATATCGGGAGTTAATCCCGCCGACATCACCGTTCTGATGATATGGAAAAAAATGCATAAATAATTGCGGCTAAGGATACGAAATGAAAATTTCTACAAAAGGGCGATACGCACTGAGAATGATGTACGATCTCGCGGAACACAGAAACGACGGATACATTGCTCTCGGAGATATAGCAAAAAGGCAGAATATATCGAAAAAATACCTCGAGCAGATTGTACCGATATTAAACCATCCGGATATGCTGAAAACAAACAGAGGCTATCAGGGCGGATACATGCTTGCGCAAAGTCCCGATAAATATACCGTAGGCATGATACTGCGTCTGACGGAGGGCGGTCTTTCTCCCGTACCATGCACCGAACAGTCACCTGTCGAATGCGAGCGAGCCGATGTCTGTCCCACACTTCCGATTTGGAAGGGGCTTTATAAGGTAATAACGGAATATCTCGACAGCATAACATTGCAGGATATGCTTGACAGCATGGCCGAAAACGGTACAAACAATTACATAATATAAAAAACTCCGACTTATGACATGTACCCCAATACCGGGTATCCGGTATTGGGGTACATAGCAGTAGCCGTCAACGTAAAAGTTGAGGGCCAAGCATCGATAAGTCGGAGTTTTTTTGCCGTTGGTATTATTAAATTATTCGGCTGTCAGAGCCGTAGATAGATATCTGTCACCTGTATCCGGCAGAATCGCAACAATAAGCTTGCCCTTGTTTTCCGCTCGCTTTGCAAGCTCACCTGCCGCAAATACGGCGGCTCCCGATGATATTCCCGCGAGAATTCCCTCCTCACGTGCAAGAGCTCTCTCCGTTGCAAACGCGTCTTCGTTTGTAACCGTTATAATCTCATCGTATATCTTAGTGTTCAATACATCCGGAATAAATCCCGCTCCGATTCCCTGAATCTTATGCGGTCCCGATACTCCCTTTGACAAAACGGGAGACGATGCCGGTTCAACCGCAACCACCTTCACATTGGGATTCTGTGACTTCAAATACTCTCCGACACCTGTAAGAGTTCCGCCGGTACCTACGCCCGCAACGAAAATATCAACCTTTCCGTCCGTATCCGCCCATATCTCCGGACCTGTGGTTTTGCGGTGCACCTCAGGATTCGCGGGATTGGTAAACTGACTCGGGATATAGCTGTTCGGTATTGACTGCGCAAGCTCATTCGCCTTCTCGATAGCTCCCTTCATTCCGCGTGCGGCATCTGTAAGTACCAACTCCGCTCCGTACGCCTTCAGCAAATTTCGTCTTTCAATGCTCATGCTCTCGGGCATTGTCAAAATAATCCTGTATCCTCTTGCCGCGGAAATCGCAGCCAGTCCTATGCCTGTGTTGCCGCTGGTCGGTTCTATTATAACAGTATCCTTGTTTATCAGATTTTTCTTCTCGGCATCGTCAAGCATTGCCTTCGCTATTCTGTCCTTTACACTTCCCGCAGGATTAAACGCCTCAACTTTTACCGCGATAATCGCATTCAAGGCTCTTTTTTCCGTATAATTCGAGATTTTCACAAGCGGTGTCGCCCCTACAAGATCAGTGATTTTTTCGTAAATTTTCATAGTCGTTTTTCTCCTATAATACCTATCTGTTTGATAGGTATTATAGCATTCAAATATCGGTTTGTCAATAGCTGTCTTGATTTTTTATGTGATTTCAAGTATAATAATTGTGTTTTTAATAGGTATACGAAATGAACATCGGAAGGACTGCTCAAAAATGCAAGAAATATTTACAAGGACTCAGCTGATTTACGGCACGGACGCAATGGACAAGCTGTATCGCTCACGTGTCGCGGTATTCGGAGTAGGCGGCGTAGGCGGATACGTGGTTGAAGCTCTCGCGAGAAGCGGTATAGGCACACTTGACCTTATTGACAGCGATACCGTAAGCATCACCAACATAAACAGGCAGATTATCGCAACTCATAAAACAATCGGTAAATACAAGGTTGATGCCGCCGCCGAAAGAGTGCTTGATATAAATCCCGACATTACGGTAAATACATACAGAACATTCTACTCTCCCGAAACTGAAAATCAATTCGATTTTTCGTCATATGACTATATAGTAGATGCCATAGACACGGTTACGGCAAAAATAGCGTTAGTTGTAAACGCAAATGCGGTTAAGACTCCAATAATCAGCTCAATGGGTGCGGGCAACAAGGTAGATCCGACAGCATTCGAGGTAGCCGATATTTATAAAACTTCCGTAGATCCGTTGGCACGTGTTATGAGAACGGAGCTGAAGAAGCGAGGAATACGCCGACTCAAGGTTGTATACTCAAAAGAAATTCCGTTTGCCGTGTCCGTCGAATCCGATGACGGCACACCGCGCAAAAAGGTCCCCGGAAGCACGGCTTTTGTTCCGTCCGCAGTCGGTTTGATTATCGCAAGCGAAGTTGTAAAGGATCTGACAGGAGTAAAAAGCAAGGGCAAGGGAGTATAAAATATAGGGTTCTTTGCGAAAGTGATTTTGCATGCGATGAATTAAATCTAAAATTAAAGCGGCTGAGATAAATCTCAGCCGCTTTGTTGTTTTTTAATTGCGTTAATTTAATGTCAGCTCTAACCATTCGAAAGTCAGATAACTCACTCCGCTGTTCATCCGATAATCAGCTGTAAGTTGTTCCCACTAACTGTTCAGCCTAAAGAACGGAGAATTTCCGGTTACGGAAATTCTCGAGAGTGGGACGGTTGTCTCCACTACTCAACTAAAGAGCATTCCCACTCAGTGCTTCTTTTTGTTTACAGCAATTGCGGATGCTGCGGAAATTGCGGCGCCGACAGCGATAATCATGCTTGCGTCAAATGTCTGCGGAGCGGCTTCAACTGTTTCGACAGCTTCGGGTTCTGCTTCGGTTACGACTGTCTCTTCGGCTGTCTCGGTTTCGGTGATTTCGGTTTCAGCAGCCTCGGTTTCCACTACCTCAGGTTCCGCGGGTTTCTCATTGAAAATAAGTGTACCCATATTATACGTATACTGCCATGAATCGCTTCCGTTGTCACCGTTGGCGTATGACCATACGGTCTGAGAATAACGTGTACCTGCACCGATACTGTTATTCACACAAATCTCGTAGCCGATTTTGTCTCCTGCCTGATAATCCTTATACAGAAGAGGAAGCGCGATTTCAACCTCGTATCCTGTATCTGTTATTACACACATACTCTTTACGGCATCCGCATATTCGGAAATACCGAAAATCGTAGGCGATTCCGGATAATTTACCACGCCTTCAACAGCGGGAACGTTAACATATCCCGCATATGAATCATCGCCGAGGTTACGGTAGTTTTCACCTTCAACGCGGTTGTAAGCATAGTCGATCATGAAGCCTATTGCGTCCTGGTTCCATACCTCGTCTTTAAGCTCAGCGTCTACGGTAGGGTCTGTAACAACAGCATAGAAATAAATATAATCGCCATCCCACAGCGAATATACATCGGCAACGGCTGTTTCGTCATCTGCGTCTGTGATAGATTCATCCGCAACATGAATGTACTCCGCGTTTTGCCATACATCTTCCATTACACCGTCTATAACAGGTGTACCCCAGTTTGCGTATGTAACCTTATCATGCGCGCCGACTGCGCATACCATTACGGAAATCATGCAAACGGCAAGAAGAACAGCTGATATCCTTTTCATTTTTCCTCCTTAAGGCGATGCCTTATCATCACGGATTATATTTAACCAATCAGGTTAGCCGTGATATTGCGTATTCTGCTGCTTAAATTATAGCATACCCATAATATTTGTCAACATATTTTTAACTTTTTTATTTTTTTTTTTGAATTTCTCACTTTTATTGCTATAAAAAATCACGGTGTATTCGATACACACCGTGATTAGTACTTATACTTTTATACTTATTGTATTAATTATATTAAAAGCATTCTGTCGTTGTCGAGGTTCTTTCCCGATGCTTCTTTGAATTTACCGAGCAAATCCTGTATGGTCAGCTTTTTTCTTTCCTCACCCGAGGTGTCGAAAACTATTTTTCCGTTGTTCATCATAATCGTACGGTTTCCGAGCTCAAGTGCGGACTGCATATTGTGTGTTATCATCATACAGGTAAGATGATTTTCCGCCACAATACCCTTTGTTATACCGAGAACCTTTTCGGCAGTCGCGGGGTCAAGAGCGGCAGTGTGCTCGTCAAGCAGAAGAAGCTGGGGAGGGTTTAATGTCGCCATCATCAGCGTCAGTGCCTGCCTTTGACCGCCTGAGAGAAGTCCTACCTGCTGATCCATTCTGTCCTCAAGTCCCATTCCGAGCAGGGCTATCTTTTCACGAAACAGTTTTTTATCGGCTGATTTCAGTGTACTGAGCCATCCTCCGTGACCGGCGGCAAGGGTAAGGTTTTCTTCAACCGTCATTCCCGGTGCCGTACCGCGCATCGGGTCCTGAAACAGACGTCCTATAACACGTGAGCGCTTATGCTCGGGCATCATTGTAATATCCTTGCCCAAAAGCGATATGCTTCCGCTGTCGGTGATAAAGCTGCCTGCGATTGCGTTAAACAATGTGGATTTTCCCGCTCCGTTCGCACCGATAATCGTCACGAAATCACCTGCGTCGGCGTGAAAAGACAAATCGTCAAGAACTTTCTTTTCGTCACAGCTTCCCTGATTGTATGTCTTTGTTATATTTTTTATGTCAAGCATCAGTCTTTGTTCCTCCCATATGAGTGAAGAAAACGACGTTTCAATGTCGGCATCTGTTCCTTGAGATAAGGAATCGAAATTGCCGCTATAACAACGACGGCGGAAACAAACTTAAGCATAAATGCGGGCATATCGAATCTGAGTGCTATCGTATAAACAAGTCTGAAAACAAAGGCGCCAAGTACCATGCCTACTATTCTCAGCGGCATTTTTCTTTTTCCGAGGAATACATTTCCTATGAGAAGCGATGCGAGCGCCACAGTCACCATTCCCGTTCCGGTATCTATATTGACTGATTTCTGCATCTGAGCGAGCAGGCATCCCGAAAGAGCGGTAAACGAATTGGCAACGCACAGGCCGATAATAGTCGTAATTACGGGATTAATCGACGATGAACGCACCATATCGGGGTTGTTGCCTGTCGCACGTATCGCAAGTCCCACTCTCGTCCGCAAAAACAGGCCGAGCAGCACCGCGATTACCGCAACGGAAAGTGCCGCAACTATCAGCTTATATCTGCCGTCAAGCGGAGTATCTTTTAAAAGCGCGCGAACCTTTGTGAATACCGTATCAACCTTATTCATGTTGAGAATCGACGAGTTGCCCATAACGGCGATATTCACGGAATATAGCGCTGTGTTTACTATTATTCCCGCAAGGAGGGAATTTATACCCATTTTCGTCTGCAGAAGAGCCGTCACAAAGCCTGATACCACGCCTGCCAGCATAGCAGCGGCTATTGAAAGATACGGATGACCTGCTATTGCCACAGCCGCTCCGACCGTCGCACCCAGGGTAAAGCACCCGTCGGTTGAAAGGTCGCAGACATTAAGCATGGAATAGCTGAGAAATAATGCGAGAACGGTAAGTGCGCTGACAAGACCAAGCTCAGCCGCAGTTTCCAGAAGTGTTAATACTGTTGTCATGTTAATTCCTTCAGCCGATATCGTCGAAGCTCTCGGCAGTTACTATAGACTGTACTTTTGTGCAGTACGGAGCGATTTTAGCGGAAATATCATCGAAATCATATCCGAGCTTTTCGCATATCTCGGTGTTTACCGTAGCTGTACCGTTATCGAAAGTAAGTACGGGAGTCGTTGCGGGGTCGTTACCGTCAAGGAGAATGCCTGCTATCATATCCGCTGTGCATACACCGAGGTTGGCGTAGTCAACGCCGTATCCCATGAACGCACCGTTAAGAGCAAACGAATCGGCTCCTGTGTAATGGCCTATGCCCGCATTGGCAAAAGTTTCGTAAATCGAAAGCTCGGACTTCATTATTGTGTTGTCGGTCGGAGTGAATACGGCTTTAACGCCGTCCGCAACCAATGCCTGAGCGGCAAGTGCAACCTCATCTACTGTTGTACCCGTATGTTCGATTACCTCAACACCCTTTGATGTGAGATATTCCTTAGCAGCCGCGATTGAGCTTGTCGCAGAGTCCTGACCTACATCGTAAAGAAGTCCTACCTTATCCGTATCAGGCTCTACCGCGAAAATAAGATTCATGATTGCAGTGGTATCAAGGTAGTCAGATGTTCCCGTGATGTTGCTTCCGGGGGTTTCGAGAGAATCGACTATTCCTACGGATACAGGGTCGGATACCGCGGCAAATACTACGGGAATCTGATTGTCCTCTGTAGCGGACTGCATTGCCATAGCAACGGGTGTTGCCACACCGACCATCAGGTCAACGTCATCGGCGATAAAATTCGATATAATCTGGTTCATAAGGTTAGCGTCGGCGTTGCAGTTGTCATACGAGATTTCAAACTCGACATTCTTTTCCTCACCGATTTCTGCAAGACGGGTTTTAATGTTGTCGACAATCTGGTTGAGAGATGCGTCGTCTACGTAATTGCAAATTCCAACGGTATATGTATTTTCTTTTTTCGCGCTTCCATTATCAGATGAGCATGCCGTAAGTGTGCTGAGTGCTGTTATAACGGCGAGAGCCGCTGTGAATATCTTTTTCATTTTAATTACCCTTTCATTTATCAATTTAATTTCGGATTCGTTTAATTCTTTAATCAGGAAAATTATAAAAAATCAGATATCGGCGCGCCTGCGCCAAAGCTTTTTCGGCAATGTCATATATTATCTCCTCCGATAAAAAAATCCTGTCTCAGCGGTTTAAAACTGCTGGGACAGGATATAAATTCCTGTGGTGCCACCCGGCTTGATGTATAAAATACATCCTCTCATACGTACATTCGTATACGCCGACCTTTAATTACGGAGAGCCATACTCCGTCTCACATACTCCGCACATCTTGCGTTTCCGCTCGCCCTCAGAAGCCCATTCGATATTATCTTATTCTGCCGCAATCACACCCTCTGCGACTCTCTGTAAGAACGGTTTTAATATCTACTTACTCTTCCTCAACGGTTTACTGTATTTTATCACAGCGTTTGCCGTTTGTCAATAGCCTGTATCGATATTTTTTCATTATTCGGCGAATACAATGAATAAAGGGTACCCGTATACGGATACCCTTCAATAATTATTCAGCTTAAGTTGATTTATTCAGCTTATGTTATGATCTCTTTTTCGATACTGCAAGAGCTGCGAGAGATATTACAGCGGATACGGCTGAGATAACACCGAAATCAAAGGTCTGAGGAGCTTCTTCGGTTGTTTCAACTGTTTCTGTAACTGTCTCTTCTGCTGCGGCTGTCTCTGCTTCTGTTTCGGCAACTGTTTCGGCTTCTTCTACAACAGCTTCCTCTACGGTTTCTTCGACTGCTTCTGTTTCTTCTGTCTGAGCTGCCGCAACGAGAGTTATTTTACCCCAAACATCAGTGGTCTGTGCGGATGTGTCATCTTCATCGGACCAACCGAAGCAGTAAGGACGGGAGATAAATTCGTCTGCGTCATTGTACTGGAAGTCAGCGGGGAATGAGAAGCCTTCTACGATTTCACTTGTTTCGAGGTAGTCGGGAATATACTTGAATTCGATAACACAGTGATTTTCTTCGGGATATGACCATGCGAGTTCATAGTCAACCGGGCTTGCTCCGTTACGCGGAACCTTTGACATTTCGTCTGCGGGGATAAGAGCTATCTGTGACTGACCGTCTGCCCATGTTGCGCCTGTGATGTTGAGTTCGCTTACGTAGAGGTAAATGGAATCGTTCTTCCATGAACCCTGATCGGAATCGAAGCAGAAGTCATCATCGTACACGTCGAACAGGAAATAGAAACCGGTTTCATCCCAAAGAGCGCGTGCGTATGCGGAAGATGTTTCGGGAAGTGTGCCGTCACCTTTGAGATCGCCCGCTTTAAGATGAGTAAGCTGTACCTGAGGTGCTGTAGCCCATATTTCATCAACAGTACCGTCAACAACCGGTGTGCCCTTGGGTGCTTCATAGGTTTCACCGAGAGCGGAAACCGATGCGGCAAACGCAAAGACTAATGTCAATGTTAAAATGACATTGAGAAGTTTTTTCATAATGATTTTCTCCTTTACATATGAAATTTTTATGCTGCCTTCATTTTATTCCGACACAATAATTTTGTCAATAGTTTTGTCAATATTTTTACGATATTTTACAATAATTATTCATAGCTTCACGTGAGATTTACATAAGCATAGGCTTGAGATAACTATTTTTTCGTCATTTCCCCGATTGAAGTTAATCGCACGATGTCATTTTGCATAAATTTTAAAACTCGTACATCGGCATCAAGAATCTATTTCGTTAAACGCCTCGTTCATCTTCTTTATGGTCTTGTCTACCATCTTCTGATACTTAGACGCTGTGGATATCATGCTTGTCTTATCGTTGTTCATGAATGCCTTCGCAACGAAGCCGTCACGTATGGTGCCCTGGAAATATGTGTCGCCGAAATCGATTACTCTGTTGTCGAGTATAATATCAATCATGCGTGATGAATCTGCGTCACGCGAATATTTGGATTTGAGACATATATCATAATATGCGGGAATAACAACATTGCGGGATTCGCATGTCAACGCCTCGAGAATAATGGATGAGCATTCCTTGTCGGGAACGGTAATCGGAATTATAGATGTGTCGAAGAACGATACACGTGTAATGTAATTTTCCTGATCTTCATCGTATTTCGGGAACGGCACGATACCGAAATCGCTTTCCATATCTCTGAGCGACTCAACCAGATGGAACATCGTCGTCAGGAACAAGCCTTTGTCCTCACGGAACATGCTGTGGTATGTGGGAGCTTCGTTGCTGTCCTCGCTGGATATGTACCAAGCGCCGCTTTCATTGCATATAGCGAATACTTTTTCAAATACGTTTATGAAATGCTCGTTTGTCGCCATGTCGTATACGGGATAGTTGTCTTCATCCTTTGATACATACATAGCTCCGCCTGCCTGAATAAGGGAGCACTGCATATATTTCGCAACTCCGAGCATGCCGTATTGGTCTTCCTTGTCGAATTTTCCGTCGCCGTTTATGTCCGATGTAGCCGTAGCCGTGATTTCACCGTATTTGTCGAATGTCCACTGGCCTTCATCAACCAAGGTGTAAAGCGATGTGTCGGGATACAGATTTTCAAGCAGATTCTTGTTGTATAGAAGTATGTTGGTAAAGTCTATGGCAACGAGGTTCGCGTCACCTATCGCGAAATAGTTCTTTTCACCTACGTTGATATCACGGGTAGAGGATTCGTCCCAGTACGGTTTTGTGAGATCTATATACTCGAGAGTGTCAAGCGCAAACGCATAACCCTTCTGTGCGATATTGCTGGCTGCAGTACAGCGAACATTCATGAGTGAATATGTGTTGTCTCCCGCGGTAATAAGTGTAAGCGGAAGTCCTTCATCGGAGTATTCGGTTTCAATAAAATGTACGCCGAATCTGTCCTCGACATTGAGGTTTCTCTGGTATATTGCGTCATTCATCTCTTCGCCGTTCATTTCCTCTACAAGGAAAAGAGAATGCGATGTATTGTTTCTGGTGTAAATCGCGAAATCCATATCATTGTAATCCTTCTCCGGAAGATCATCGGTGATCTTCTCCTCGGTTTCGGTTTCTATGGTTTCCTCACTTTCCTGGGCCGCTTCCGCCGCCGCGGCAGCGGTTTCGCTCTCACTTTCGCTTTCCGCTTCATCCTGCTGCTTTTCGGAGCATGACGCGAAGGATGCGGACAGCATAAGCAGAGCTAAAATAAACGATAACGTCTTTTTCATTTGCTTATTTTTCTCCTTATCTTAAAGCAATAATTATTAAATAACTGCACTTGTAACTATTTATAAGTTTTGCGTTCATATACAGTTCACTATTGTATAAGTATAACATATCCGTTATATCAATTCAAGGCATGGAATTGCTGTATCTGCTAATTTTGGGTTTTAAAATTTTCCATTCTACCGAGATTAAAAATATTTAATTTTCGCTCTTTTTATTGTATAATATATTCATACATATCGGCGCACGGAGGCCACAGCATATGAAATTACAACAGCAGGATGATTCGCCGAACATACGGTACAGCTACAGTAAATCATTTAAGCCTAAAAATCTTCACATACATAATCATTACGAAATGCTGTTTTTAGTCGACGGCATTTTGGCGGTTGAAAACAACACCGATAAAATGACAGTTGAAGCACCCGCCATTATACTTCACAACAGCCTTACGTTTCACGGAGTAAATACCCTTCGAGACGGATACACACGTTATGTCGTAAACTTCAATGACGAAATTTTCAAGCTCTGTCCGGAAATCTCCGAAAAAATATCTTTTTTCCGTTCATCGAACATGAGCGTAATTCAGCTTGACCGTGAAATGTTCGAGCTGATGAAGACATACTTCAGCCGTTATAACATAATCGGAAAAGATTTAAACGCACGCTCGTACCTCACTTCCGTGATACTTTACGAGCTTTACACGTATCAAAGTACAACGGGAAAAATTATACTGAGCGATAAATGCCGCATTCCGTACATAAGCGAGCTTCTCGAGTATATCTCCGACAATTTCGATAAACCGCTGTCGCTCGATGCACTTGCGCAGCAGTGCTACATATCACGTGCAAAGCTGGTACATGATTTCAAAGAATCCACGGGAATGACCGTCAAGGATTACATTACATTGACAAGAATAAATAACGCACGATACATGCTTACCAACGGTATGAGTGTACAGGAAACCGCAAAAAGCTGCGGATATGACAGCGTAAGCTATTTTGTTACACTGTTTAAAAACACTTTTGGGGTAAGCCCGGGAAAATTCGATGCATACATTAAAAAACGGATGCAGGAGTTTTACGAGGAAATCAAGGGTGAGAACGAGATTGTCTACTTCAACATATAGCCGAGACAAGTCAGGTTACCGTAACAAGTTAGGTTACCGTAACAAGTTAGGTAAAACATAACTATTATTTAATTATTTATAAATTCTATTGACATTTACTGTATACATGGTATATTATGTAACCGTAGGTTATCGTCATTTTACACAATACTTGATAGGAGATATGCCATGAAAAAATGCAGATTCACAGCGATGAGAATTTTTTCGATAATGCTTGCCGCAGTAACGCTTACCGCACCCATACTCACGGCATGCGCCGACAGCGAGACGGAAAACGGCAGTGAAAACAGTACCGCACTCTCCGTCTCGGAAGCAGCCGAAACCGAGGAGGAAACCGAGCCCGATATACTCTACGGCTTATCGTACGGTGGAAGAACCTTCAACATCCGCACCTCGGATACGTCAATCAGCTCTAACTACCTTATTGAGGGAAGCGGTGAGCTGACGGGTGACAATGTAAACGATGCCGTGTATGACCGCAATCTTGCGGTAGAGGATCAGCTCGACGTGAAATTCGCCTATGAACACACCGATAACGGTTATGCGGATGTTGCGCCATCTGTCGAAACGCTTGTACTGTCAGGTGACTCGACGTTCGATTTATTAATCGACGACCAGCTCGGTTTTTCAACCGCATCAATAGAAATGCTCTTTCTTGACGCGGCTCCGCTGACAACAGTTGACTTTGATGAGGACTGCTGGTGGGGAGATTACATGAAAAATCTGTCGATAGACTATAAGCAGATATATCTTTTGGTAGGCGACTACTTCATGGATGTGCTCAATCATTCTCACGCGCTAATTTACAACCGCGATATGTATACAGACACATTCGGCGATCCGGATGACGTCTACAAGCTGGTAGCTGACGGTAAATGGACATACGAAAATATGCTCACATTAATCGAGGGCGCATATCAGGATGTAAACGGAAACGGAAAAGCAGACCCCAAGGATATATACGGCATGATTGTCGGCGGTATCGGCGGAAGCTCGTTCCCGTTCACATACGGAGGAGATGTAAAGCTCATAACACGTGACGAAAACGGTTATCCGACACTTACGATGTACGGAGACAGGCTTATCGACTTGTATGAAAAGATTCGTTCGGTATTCTGGTCGTCCGGAACATCCACAAAATATAACGAAAACGGTGCAAATCTTCACGCGAAATTCGAGGAAGGCGGCGCGCTGATAGTAAGCGGATGCCAGCTCGGCGACATAAGTGTATTCCGCGATATGGAAGCCGAAATCGGAGTAATTCCGTATCCGAAGCAGGATGAAGCACAGGAAAAATACGTCACCGTTGTACACGATACCGCTGAAGTCGGTGCGATTCCTTTGACCGCTAAGGATCCCGAAATAACCGGCGCCGTGTGTCAGGCACTGTGCCGTCAGACACACGAAACTGTCCTTCCCGCATATTATGAAATGACGCTGAAGGTTAAATACGCACGTGACAACTACACATCGGAAATGATTGATTTGATTCACGACGGAATCACTGATATGTTCGCATTGGTTTACAGTGCAAAGTATGCCAACAACATCACCACATGGGCAATTCTCGAACCGCTTAACACAAACGGCGACAGCATAACCAGTGCATATGAATCACGTGAGGCGGCGGCTCTGCAGGGTCTCTCGGATCTTGTTGCGACATTCGAAGAAAATCTCGCCGAATAATACGCCGTACTACTACCGATGTCGGTAAAATCGCATAATAAAATCAAAAAAATCCGAACCCGTCTCACGTAAGGGAGATTCGAGTTCGGATTTTTTATTTCATGCAGGTAACAGGAATCGAACCTGCACGGTCGCCCGCAAGATCCTAAATCTTGTGCGTCTGCCAATTCCGCCATACCTGCATTGCCATGCTATTATATCACACAAGACCGATGTTTTCAAGTAGATTTACCCAATTTTTCGGTACACGGCTGCAGTTAACAGCAAGCTTATTCTGCCGATTTTTTATATTCACAAGAATTGAGAGAGGGAGCATTCTGACGCATAACAAGATGCTTTTTTACTTTAAGAGCATTATATAAGGCTGTCACGCCAGACGAAGACGATGCATAATCTCCGAGACGTGCCGTTATAAAGCATTCGCATTTCACTCTCGTTCCGTGCGACACCGTATCGAAATAATCCTCTGCCGAATTATCCGCAGCCGGTTTAACCGAGCCGATTGTTCCGTGAATGCCGCACATGCGCGGCATATTTATATCAAGCTTTGTTATTCCCGACTCATGAGCGGCGGCGGCAGCTGCCTGCATCGCTCCCATTCCGTCACCGCATAATATAATGTCCTCGCCGTTCCAGTATGAAAGTGTTTTGCAATAGCGAACAGCTTGAATTGCCCCGAGCACCGTATATTTTAAGCTGCCGCAATTTATCTTGCCGCTGTACTCGCCGCACAGATTTACCGAAAGCTGTATTGCTCTGTTTTTGTGCGGCACTTTTGCGGAGGACTCCGGCAAGTCGCCATAGCTTATTATTATCGGAAGCTCACCGTCATGCGCGTCTCTCGGCAAACGGAGATAGGCGGATATCGGAACATCACCGACACAGGCGATTTTTATATCATACACAATATCTCCGGGGTCACCGCAGACAAACTCTTTTTTATCCGTCAGAACGGGCTGAACACAGTCAAGCTCTGTTTCGATTATACTCGTCCAATATTCGTCATAGTCCGCGGGAGGCAATTTATCGGCGGTTATATCATCGAAATTCACGCATGCGCCTCCCTCAAACGCTTCACAATCCTCAAGCGGAGCTTTGTTCTCATCACATGCTCTCACATTAAGGTAAACATATCCCGCGCAATTCAACGAGGTATGATATACAAACTCTCCGCTCTCGCCGCATACCGTGCCCTCATCCGTTATTCCGTCATCGCCGTACCGTGTATACGAAAACATAGGACAGCCTATGGTTTTATCGTCCACGGTAAGACGAAGATTAAAGCATATATCCTCACCTTTTTTATATGAAAGCGCGTCACGCTCGGTTGAACCCGCAAAACACTTTTTTTCGGGAAGCTTGTCGGTA
Organism: uncultured Ruminococcus sp.; assembly: GCA_964634795.1. Lineage (GTDB taxonomy): Bacteria > Bacillota > Clostridia > Oscillospirales > CAG-272 > UMGS1696. The sequence goes on from CAZWLL010000032.1 coordinate 18,454, forward strand.
AACAAAGCCTCATCGTGTCTGTCACAGCCTGAGGACGCAAACCATTTTTCAGCCTCCGCTTTAATATCGGGGGACGCTGCATATTCCGCTCCGTTCTCTCCGTAATCCGACTCATACTCCTCAAAGCAGGCATAGTTCTTTCCGCCTATGTGATTCAGCAAGGTTTTCGACGATGTATAGTATTTGTTGTTCTCGATATGCATCTGCTTCTCTGCGTCACGTGAAATTATCGAATACACTGCGGCTCCCGTGGCGTCATAGAAGCGATTATGTTTAACCGAGAAGCTGCCGCAGTCGGACGCTGTCGGTATACGCCACATAAATATATGGTGTCCCATAGGCTCGGGGTATATTTCGGAATTTCGCGGCAATGTGTCGCCGAATGCCGAGAAACCGCCTCCCGCGTAAATGCACAAATTATTTTCGAATACGGTATTTACGGGCATTTTATCCCTGCCCTCGTATGCTCCCATTCCGTAATTTATAAAGAGATTATTCCGCATGACAAAGTTCTTCGCAGGCTGACACGCGGCACTTCCCTGTTCCGTTATGCATGAGTCGTAAATATTATTGAAGTAACAGTTTTCGATGAGTATGTTTTCTCCGTATTCCCAGAATTCAATCGCGTTGCCGAAGCGTATTCTCAGCTTCCTGTTCCACACCGCTCCTCCGATAAAAATAAAGGAACAGCGTCTTACGGTCATGTTTCTGCATTTTCCCGACAACGCGTGAACACCGCTGCCGAAGAAGCACAAATCCTCGCAGACGGTATTGTCCTTATTTTCGGACATATATCTCTTTCCCCATACCGCGCATTCTATATTCGAATAAATCTTTCCCGGGTTTCCCTTCGAGTACATAAGTACCGTTTTGCCGTCAGTAGCTGTACTGCCATGTGACTCTCGTTCTCCCGCACTGCTGTCGTACCAGTCTCCCTGATTTGTAAGGTCGTTTTCATTCCACCTCAGTGTCGCCCCTGTTCTTCCCTTGTCAAAGATGAAATTCGCGGCTTCGCTCGGCAAATCATATGTGAGATGCCATATATTCGGGCGCACCTCGTTCCACAGCATCGGTGAGCTTACGTCAACCGAACCGCAGAAAACAGGAGCGGGACCTGTACCGTACGCTCCGTATGTAATCACGCGTTCTTTTTCACCGGGTACTCTGTCAAGTGTGTCTCTTATAAAGCTGCCTCGTTTGAACAGCACGGTATCTCCCGGCTTTACGTCGAGGTCGCGGTAACAAAGTCCCGCTTTCTCGGGACTTGTGCAGTCGTTTTCACGTTTTCCGTTTATCGGATCTATATAATAAATCATAATTTCTCCTGTGATTATTTACCGGTATGATGACAGTATAGCATTTTCACGATATATTGTCAATTATCGATTGACTTTTTCGTCACACTCATATATAATCTCAATGAAGATAAATAATACGCAAAAGGAGAATAACATGCTTTTTACCGATAAAAGAACAGGCGCGGATTTTTCGAAGGATCCGTGCGTAGTCGCTCTCGGCGACAAATACTACCTCTATTACTCAATCTGGCAGGTTGAAGAAAATTTGAGAAAGCTCGGAATAGGTATTGCCGTATCACGTGACTTGGAAAACTGGAACATTGTAGGAGAAATTCCGCTTACGCAAAAATGCGAGGAAAACGGAATCGGTGCTCCCGGTGCCGTAGTTCTCGACGGTGTCATCCATATGTTCTATCAGACATACGGAAACGGAGAAAAGGATAAAATATGTCACGCCACCTCGACCGATGGTGTACACTTCGAAAAGGACAGCACAAATCCCGTATTTTCTCCCTCACCTACATGGTGCTGCGGACGCGCAATCGATGCCGATGTTACGGTTTTCGGCGGAAGACTGTATCTGTACTACGCGACCCGTGACCACGAAATGAAAATACAGAAAATCGGTGTGGCATCATCTCCGATTGACAGCGGATTCGGTCACGACACTTGGAAGGAAGAGCTTTTGCAGGCTGTTGTCGCTCCCGAATTCAAGTACGAAGGAGAGTGCATTGAGGCTCCCGCAACATTCACCTACGGCGGACGTGTGTATATGTTCTACGGTGGAAACTACAACTGTCATCCGCAGCAAATCGGCCTTGCGGTATCGTCCGACGCGGTTCATTTCGACAAGGTATCACCCGAGCCGTTCCTTCCGTGCGGAGGCAAGGGTGAGTGGAACGAAAGCGAATCGGGCCACCCTTATGCGTTTGTAGACAACGACGGCAGCATTTATCTGTTCTATCAAGGCTCCCCGAACGGCGGAAAGAGCTGGTATATAACAAAGACAAAAATCGAAATGGTAGGCGCTATGCCTAAAATAGTTAAATAAGGAGGAAATTATGGCAGGTTGGACAGGACTGCATAACCTTTTAAGCGAAGAAATCATTCAGAAGCGAGATGAAGGCTGTGATGTATCAGGCTTTGACGCAATGCTGAACGATGCGGGAGAAGACGAGAATGCTTTGATGAACGTATACAGCAAGCTTCTCGAGCTCAAGCCCTCACCCGATTTTCGCTACAAAGAGCCCGATGATTACGATGAAATAAAAGCATTATCCGAAGGCTCCGACTCTCGTGTGCGTCTTGACTACGGCAGTGATGAGGTAAAAGACAAATTTTACGGTGCATGGCTCGGAAGATGCGCAGGATGCGCTCTCGGCAAGCCGTTCGAGAAGTACCCGTATTGCTGCGGGGCAAACGGCAGAAGCGGCGCGTCATACGTTAAGGAATGGTACACAGGTGCGGGAGAGTGGCCGATTAAGGGATACGTTCCGTCGCACTCGAAAGCCGAGGAAGAACCGAGCAAGCTCTCCGTACAGTGCTACCCAAGTCTCCGTGAAAACATTAAATTCATGGAAACCGATGACGATATACGATACATGATAATCGCACTTCTCGTTTGTGAAGCAAAAGGATGCGATTTCAATCAGTGGGACGTCGGTAAATTCTGGCATTCATATCTTACATACAGCGAGGTATGCACAGCCGAAACTCAGGCTTATCTTAATTTCGCTCATGTCACCTCACATACGAACGGCAGCTGTCCCGAATCTCGGGAAAAATACAATGAAGCGATTAAGTACGTGCGTGAGTATCTGAATCCGTACCGCGAGTGGATAGGCGCGCAAATCAGAATCGACATTTACGCATACGCCGCCGCGGGAAATCCCGCTTTAGCCGCAAAAATGGCATATCTCGACTCATCGTTTTCTCACGTAAAAAACGGCATTTACGGAGCGATGTACACCGCGGCTGTCATAGCCTCCGCATTTACGGAAAAAAATCCCATGAAATGCGTCAAGGCAGGACTCGCGCAGATTCCTAAAACATCGCGTCTGTATGAAGCGATAACGGACACAATCGAAATTACGAAAAAGTACTCCGCGATTGAGGATATACAGGAAGCGATATGGCAAAAATTCGGCAAATACAACTGGATACACACTATACCGAACGCCGCTATGTGCACAGCCGCCTTCCTTTACTCCGACGGCGACTTTGAGAAAGGCATTTCCGCCGCCGTATCGGGAGGACTCGACACCGACTGCAACGGCGCGACCGTCGGTTCGATGATAGGCGCGATGGTCGGCGCGGAGAAAATCCCCGGCTTCTGGAAGGACCCGCTGCACGACACCCTCAAGTCGAACATCTTCGGCTACCACCC
>CAZWLL010000033.1:0-16618 GCA_964634795.1 uncultured Ruminococcus sp.
AAGAAAAGAGTACAAGTGTAAAGTGATTAAAGAAGAACTGATAAAACGCCAAAACTCCCGCAAGAATATTCTTATCATGGGAAGCTCCTTTTTGCCTAAACCTACCGCGAACGGTGTCTGCTTAATCAACATTGCGAGAGAGTACATAAAAAAAGGCTGCAATGTATTTTGCATCGCGGCACAGGACGAGGGACAGGCAGAGTATGAGGTTCTCGAGGGCATTCACATATACAGAGTAAAGAAAGCATGGTTTTCGTCATTCCATGACAAGTATTCGAACGGAGGAAAAATAAGCAAGACATTCGAAAAAGCCGTGCACCTTATAAGAAATGTCTGCATCATTCCGTTCTTTCCGAACGTATCTCCGGTGAGAGCGGGAAAAGTATACGCGCTCGCGGAAAAGCTTATCAATGAAAAGCAAATCGATACCGTAATAGCATCCTTCAATCCGTATGAAATGATTCACGCCGTACTGCGTCTGAAAAAGAAATTCGGAAGCCGTGTTTATTGTACAGCGTATTATTTGGATTATTTGCGAATAAATAAATACTCATCCGCGGCTCGTATTTTATATAACCGCAAATGCGCACGTGCGCAGAAGAAGGATATACGGTATCTTGACCGTGTGATTATACCGATTACAAGCAAAGAGGAATTCGAGAAGCAATACGGTATTCATCCAAATGTAGATTACCTCGAGCTGCCTGTGTATGTAAATGAAGCTCCCGTTCAAATGGATTCTCTTCCGTTCACTGCGGACACGCTTAACATGGCTTTTGTAGGCTCTCTGAACACATGGAACCGCAGTCCCGAAAGGCTTCTGAAGCTCTTAAATGCCGCGCGTGAAAAATATCCCAATCTGAAGCTTCACGTATGGGGCAACATCACGAACACGGGGGATATTCTCGGGCAGTATCCTTTTGTAGAATACCACGGTTATACGGAAAGCAAATATATTCCGACAATTCTGAAAAACGCGGACTGGGTCGTAAACATCTCAAACGAACGCGACTATCATCTCGTGCCGAGCAAAATTTTCCAGCTGTTTGCCTCGGGAAAGCCCGTGTTAAACTATATGTTCAATCGCGCCGACGTAAGTATTCCGTATTTTGAAAAATACAAAAACACTTATACGGTATACGACGACCTGGCTGACGACAAGGAAACGGTTGAAAAGCTGGCGGCGGCTTTGGAAAAAGAGTGGCCGACGGTAAACGCGGACGCGGAATTTATCGAAAACACGCCTGAATATGTGGCGGAGAGGTTAATATAACGTAAGGGAGGGATTGACGTTGACTGCACCTATGGCATTATCTTACGAAGAAGAAAACGAACTGCGCATCAAACGCGAAATAAAACTTTCGATAATGCTGCTGGTACTGCTCGGAAGTCTGTACCTTACCAATTTTTCATTTGTTCTAAGCAGCTATGTAAGCATTAACTACAGCCTGATATCGAAAATAATTAAATTCATGCCCATCCTCGCAACGGTATATGCACTGCCGTCTCTTTATTATTCGCAATATGACAAGCGCTTTATCACACTTATCGTTGTACTGTTCGGTTTCTATGCATGGAGCGGTATCATGGTGTTTAACAGCCATTATACCGAATATTTAAAGTATTTTATTACGGTATGTCTGCCATGCATGATTGCGACGTACGCAATAGAGGATTACAACTACTTTCTGACAAAGCTGAAGTATATCAGTATTGTCTTTTCGTTTTTTGCTTTGTATATTCTGTTGGTAAGCCAAAACAGTGTCGATACGGATTCCGACTACTTCATGTCTTATTCATACAGTTCGTCTATTATGACAATGGCGCTGTTCAATGATGTACCCGTGAAAAAATTTTGCAAGCCGCTGGTTTTTTGCAGTGTTGTAATTTATATTACATCAATTGTTCTGCTCGGTGCGCGCGGACCGCTTCTGACTATTCTTTTGTTTTTGGTATCGAAAAACATATCATCACCCAAAAGAAACCTTGCGTTTAAAGCAGTTATGATTATAGCATTGGGAATACTGCTGATGACGTATGAGAAAATTTTCTCTTTTTTAAATGTACTGGCACTGTCACATGGCATAAAAAGCAGAACTCTTGCTTCGTTTTCCGGCGAAACCATAAGCATGTCCGGAAGAGAAAACTATTACAGCTTCTACCTCGGTGAAATTTTCGCAAACCCGTTAAAATTCCGCGGTATCGCAAGCGATTGGGATAAAATGGGATATCCGCACCAGATTTTTATCGAATTATCTTATCAACTCGGAGCTATAGGCATTATCGCGTCGATTATTATAGTCGTTGCAATAGTGTATATGATAATAAAGCAATACCGCAATCCTTTTGCTCAAACATGCAATATTTTCTTTTTGGGCATCGGAATCTTTACGCTTCTGCTGAGCAATTCATTTTGGAAATCACTCCAGTTTTGGATGTGGCTCGGATATATGTTTAATGTGTGGAAAGGAATCGCGAATAATGCGTCTATTGGAAATCAATTCCTGCAACTACGGCAGCACGGGTAATATTATGCTGCAAATCGCGGAAACGGCGGAAAAATCAGACGCCGAAGCCTTAGTCTGCTACCCGAAAAGCCGAAGCAACGCAAAAAAACAGCGTCCGCAGGATCTTATAATCGGCAGCCGTATTTCAAGAAACGTACACCTGACGCTCTCTCGGCTGACAGGGCTGAACGGCATGTTTTCTTTCTTCTCCACACTGCGCTTTATCGAAAAAATCGACAAATGGCATCCCGATATAATTCATCTGCATAACCTGCACAACTGCTACATTAACCTGCCGCTTTTGTTTCGTTACCTGAAAAAGGCAAATGTTCCCGTTGTCTGGACTCTTCACGACTGCTGGTCGTTCACGGGTCAGTGCCCGCACTTTACCGTGGTAAAGTGCGATAAATGGATGAGCGGCTGTCATCACTGTCCGCAGACACGCGAGTATCCATATGCCATCGTCGATCAAACACGCCTGATGTGGAAGCTGAAGAAGAAATGGTTCTGCGGCGTGAATAACCTGACAATCGTCACCCCGTCACGGTGGCTGGCGGATTTGGTTAAGCAATCGTACCTCGGCGGCTACCCCGTTCGGGTAATCAACAACGGTATAGACCTGAATATTTTTAAGCCTACCGAAAGTGATTTTCGCGGGAAGCACAATATTCCCACGGACAAGCCTGTCGTTTTGGGCGTCGCGTTCGGCTGGGGAAAGCGAAAGGGACTGGACGTGTTTCTGAAGCTCGCAGAGGATTTCGGGGATAAGTATCAAATCGTGCTTGTCGGTACGGATGAGAACACCGACCGAGAGCTGCCGCAAAGCATTATCTCCGTCCACCGCACGCAAAATCAAGAAGAGCTGGCGGAGATATACTCCGCAGCGGATGTATTCGTAAACCCGACAAGAGAAGAGGTTTTGGGTATGGTAAATATCGAAGCTCTCGCCTGCGGCACACCTGTCGTCACGTTCGAAACGGGAGGAAGCCCCGAAATACCCGATGAAACCTGCGGCGCGGTTGTTCCGTGTGACGACACCGACGCGCTTGAGAGGGAAATTATAAATATCTGCGCCGACAAATGCCGCAGCTGCAGTACCGCAGCCTGCCGCAAACGCGCGGAGATGTTCGACAAGTGGGAAAAATACAGCGAATACATTGATTTATATAAGAGCATTACAGAAGCACAGGCGGAAAGATCATGACTGAGAAAAAACAAGGTGGGATAAATAAGGTAGCCGGAAACGCGGTATGGATTATCGGAGGCAGAGTCGTACAGTCACTTCTCGGATTGGTCATAAACACGCTGACCGCGCGCTACCTCGGTCCTTTAAATTACGGTCTGATAACATATGCGTCATCACTGGTCGCGTTTGTCGTACCGATTATGCAGCTGGGCTTCAGCAATGTCCTTGTTCGGGAAATCGTAAACAACCCCGATGAGGAAGGCAAAGTACTCGGCACATCCATAGCACTGAGTTTGTTTTCGTCTTTTTTCTGCATCATAGGTTTAACCTCGTTTGTCTATGCCTTAAGTCCTAATGAGACCGACACGATAATGGTCTGCCTCCTATACAGTGTCATCCTGATTTTTCAGGCACTTGAGCATATTCAATACTGGTATCAGGCAAAGCTGATTTCAAAATATACATCGGTCATCGGGCTTTTCGCGTATCTGGCGGTGTCGGCATATAAAATATATCTGCTTGCCGCCGCAAAGCCCGTTTATTGGTTTGCACTCTCAAATGCCCTCGATTACGCGATTATATCCGTCTCGAGCATTATACTATACCGCAGACTCGGCGGTCACAAGCTGCAATTTTCATGGAATGTCGGAAAGCGAATGTTTTCCGCAAGCCGTCACTACATTCTTTCATCCATGATGATTACGATTTTCGCGCAGACGGATAAAATCATGATAAAAATGATGATAGGAGAGACGGAGACAGGATATTACGGTGCCGCGGTAGCATGCGCGGGATTAATATCATTTGTCTACAGCGCGATTATCGATTCCTTTCGTCCGTCGATATTCGAAGGACAGAAGGAAAGCGAAGAGATTTTTAAGCGCCGCCTGACGATGCTTTATTCGATTATCATTTACATGTCGCTTGCGCAAAGCGCGGTTATGACAATATTCGCAGGACTGATAATTCACATTTTATACGGTGAAGCATACGAGCCCGCAATCAGTGCATTGAGAATTATCGTTTGGTATACAACATTCTCGTATTTGGGAGGCGCGACGAGTATTTGGATTCTGGCGAAAGAAAAGCAAAACTATTTGTTTAGAATTAACCTCTCGGGAGCTCTGATGAATGTCATTTTAAACGCAATACTTATACCGTGCATTGGAATCAACGGTGCCGCACTTGCATCCCTCGTGACTCAGTTCTTTACAAATATAGTCGTATGCTGCATAATTAAGCCTATTCGTCCGAACGTTGCGATTATGCTTGAAGCACTCAAGCCGAAATACCTCATTGAAGCGGCAAATAAACTCAGAAAACGGTAACAACACCGAGAAAACATCATTTCAAATACAGGAGCAGATAAAATGTCACCTTTCAACAACGCTACACTGATGATTACAGGCGGTACGGGCTCATTCGGCTCTACCGTGCTTAAACATTTTCTGGATTCCGATTTGAAGGAAATCCGTATTTTCTCCCGTGACGAGAAGAAGCAGGACGACATGCGCCACGAGCTGCAGCAGAAGCATCCCGAACAGGCTAAAAAGGTCAAGTTCTACATCGGAGATGTCCGCAATCCGCAGTCAATCCGAGACGCGATGCCCGGGGTAGACTACATTTTCCACGCGGCGGCACTCAAGCAGGTTCCGTCATGCGAGTTTTTCCCCATGCAGGCTGTACAGACAAACATCATCGGAACGGACAATCTGCTCCACGCCGCAATTGACGCGGGCGTCAAGCGGGTAGTCTGCCTTTCCACCGACAAAGCCGCATACCCCATCAATGCCATGGGCATCTCCAAGGCTATGATGGAGCATGTTATATTCGCAAACGCGCGTGTGGCTGCGGAGCGCGGCGGAACTACCATATGCTGTACCCGCTACGGCAACGTAATGTGCAGCCGCGGCAGCGTAATTCCGCTGTTCATCGAGCAAATTAAATCAGGAAACCCAATCACGATTACAGACCCGAGCATGACTCGTTTTCTCATGAACCTCGATGAGGCTGTGGATTTGGTCATGTTCGCTTTTCAGCACGCCAACCCCGGGGATTTGTTCATTCAAAAGGCGGACGCATCTACCATAGGTGATTTGGCTAAAGCCGTACAGAAACTCTTCGGTGACACCGGCACGAACATTATCGGAACACGCCACGGTGAAAAGCTGTACGAAACGCTCATGACGAGCGAGGAACGTCTCCGCAGTGAGGACATGGGCAAATACTTCCGCGTTGCCGCCGACAACCGCGACCTGAACTACGATAAATTCGTCGTACAGGGAGAGGTGCATACCATGGCGGACGAGAGCTACACAAGCCACAACACGACAAGGCTTGATGTAGACGGCATTGTGAAAAAGCTTCTGACGACAGAATACGTACGTGAAGCACTCGGAAACATGTGACGGAGGAATCTGCATGAATATTCTTGTCACAGGTGCGAAGGGCATGGTGGGAACGGCGCTCGTGAACAACCTGAAAACCCTGCAGGACGGACGCAACAGAACCCGTCCCAACCTTCACATTGATGAAATCTACGAATACGACGTTGACTCCTCTCCCGATGAGCTTGACGCGTACTGCGCGAGCGCGGACTTTGTGTTCAACCTCGCGGGGGTAAACCGCCCCGAAAACCCCGATGACTTCATGAAGGGCAACTTCGGCTTCGCGTCATCTCTTCTCTCCTGTCTGAAGAAACACGAAAGCCGAGCTCCGATTATGCTCTCATCCTCCATACAGGCGACACTCGCGGGACGTTTCGGAAACAGTGAATACGGCAGGAGCAAGAAGGCAGGCGAGGAATTATTCTTCGAATATGCCGATGAGACCGGAGTGAAAGCCGCCGTCTACCGCTTTCCCAATCTGATGGGACACAGCCGTCCGAGGTACAACAGTGCCGTCAGCACCTTCTGCTATGCTGTTGCGAACGATGAGGAGTTTACCGTAAACGACCGCAATACCGAGCTGGAGCTGCTCTATATCGATGATTTAATTGATGGCATGTTCGACCTGCTTGAAGGAAAGGAACAGCACTGCGAATTCGACGGTGTAGAAACCGTTCTGCGTAACGACGGCAGATACTGCTGTGTACCCGTGACTCACAAGGTCACGCTCGGTGAAATCGTAGATTTGCTTTGGGAATTCAAGCGTCAGCCGACTACGCTTATGATGCCGAAAATGCCCGACGGCAGCTTTGCGAAAAAGCTGTACTCGCTGTATCTCACATATCTCCCGACCGAAAAATTCAAGTATCCGCTTAAAATGAATTCGGACAGCCGCGGTTCCTTCACCGAGCTGGTTCATACAGAGGACTGCGGACAGGTATCGGTCAATATCAGCCTGCCGGGCATTACCAAGGGTCAGCACTGGCACAACAGCAAATGGGAGCTGTTCATTGTGGTGGCAGGGCACGGATTGATTCGTGAACGCAATATCAACACGGGAGAAACCGCGGAGTTTGAGGTGTCCGGTGATAAAATCGAGGCTGTGCACATGATTCCCGGCTGGACGCACAGCATTGTCAATCTGTCCGAGACGGAAAACCTGGTTACGGTAATGACCTGCAACGAAATTTTTAACCCGAGTTGCCCCGATACCTTCTTTGAGACGGTGTAGGGGAAGTAATGGAGTAAATAAAATGTCAGATTACGGCAATATACATTTTAAGGGCAACGGAAAGCTCAAGCTCTTAATCATTGTGGGCACACGCCCCGAAATTATTCGGCTATCCGCTGTGATTAACAAAACACGTAAGTATTTCGACGTGATTCTCGCGCACACAGGGCAGAATTACGACTACAACCTAAACGGCATATTCTTTCATGATCTGCAGCTTGACGACCCCGAGGTTTACTTAAACGCCGTCGGCGCGGATCTCGGCGAAACTATGGGCAACATCATATCCGAATCATACAAGCTGATGACAGAGATTAAGCCGGATGCGGTGCTGGTGCTCGGCGACACAAACAGCTGTCTTTCGGTAATAGGTGCAAAGAGACTGCATATTCCGATTTTTCACATGGAAGCGGGAAACAGATGCAAGGACGAATGTCTGCCGGAGGAGACCAACAGACGTATTGTCGACATTATTTCCGATGTGAACATGGCGTATTCCGAGCATGCGCGCAGATATCTTGCCGAATGCGGTTTGCCTAAGGAGCGCACATATGTGACCGGTTCTCCGATGGCGGAGGTACTGCATCAAAATCTTCCGATGATTGAAGCATCCGACATTCACGCGCGTCTCGGTCTCGAAAAGGGCAGGTACATACTTCTCTCCGCTCACCGTGAGGAAAATATAGATACGGAAAAGAATTTTAATTCTCTCTTTACCGCCATCAACAAAATGGCGGAAAAATACGACATGCCGATTTTGTATTCCTGCCATCCGCGCAGTCGCAAGCGCCTTGAAGCCACGGGTTTCAAGCTTGACCCGCGCGTTATTCGGCACGAACCGCTCGGATTCCATGACTACAATTGTCTGCAGATGAACGCGTTCTGCGTGGTATCCGACTCTGGAACACTTCCCGAGGAGAGCAGCTTCTTTACAAGTGTCGGTCACCCCTTCCCCGCTGTCTGCATCCGCACATCCACGGAGCGTCCCGAGGCACTCGATAAGGCATGCTTCATTTTGGCGGGCATTGACGGCAGTCACCTGCTGCAAGCTGTTGATGTAGCTGTAGAGATGAACAAAAACCGCGATTTCGGTACGCCCGTGCCTGATTACACGGATGAAAACGTCTCTGACAAGGTAGTAAAAATCATCCAAAGCTATACAGGCGTAGTAGATAAAATGGTCTGGAGAAAATAATTATCCGAGAGGACATTACGAATGATCGATTACAAAACGGTTACAGCGCTGATTAAGTCAGCCATAGACGGCATACCCGCCGTAATTCCCGCGGATTTTCAGCTTGACGAATACCTCACCTTCGCAAAGGCACAGCAAATCGAAGTGATTTTGATTATCGGATTGCATAAATCCGGATTTCCCGTCTCGCGAGATGTCCGCAACATTCTGCTTCAATCGGCGATGATGAGCAATAAACAAATCAATGCGGCAGAGGAGCTGTACGCAATCTTCGAAAAAAACGGTATCGACTACATGCCGCTTAAAGGGTGCCTCTTAAAGCTCATGTACCCGTCCGCGGAAATGCGGTCCATGGGAGACATTGACGTGCTTGTGCGAATGGAGCAGTACGAACAAATACGTCCTCTGCTTCTGTCCGCGGGTTATATTGAAGGTGTCGAAAGCGATCACGAATATATTTGGGATAAAAACGGCATACACATCGAGCTGCACAAAAGGCTGATTCCGTCATACAACAAGGATTACTATGCCTATTACGGCGAAGGATGGCAGCTCGCCAAGCATAATGCCGAGCTTAACCGCTATGAAATGAACCCCGAGGATATGTTCATATATATCTTCACGCATTACGCGAAGCATTACCGCGACGCAGGTGTAGGCATTCGTCAGGCACTTGATTTATATGTATGCCGAAAGACATATCCGAATTTGAACGAGGACTACATTCATGAAAAAATGTGTCTGCTTCAGCTTGACAGGTTTTATGAAAACACCATGCACATGCTTGACGTGTGGTTCAAGGATGCGACGCACACAGACGCATCCAAACTGATTTCGGATAGACTGTTTGCCAGCGGCGTATTCGGAAGCCACGATGACAGTGTGATTTCGACTATGCTGAAGCAGGAAAACTCATGCGGCTCGGTGAAGAAGGCAAAGGCACATAACTGGTTCAGGCGAATCTTTCCGACATTTGACAGCATGTGTAAAAAATACCCGTGTCTCGTAAAACACCCGATACTTCTTCCGTTTATGTGGATTGCCCGCTTTTTTAATATTATTTTCCATGAACGTGACCAATTCGGCAAATGCGTGCGCGAGGATATCACCGCAAGTGATGAATCCGTTGACGCATACCGTGAAATACTTCACAAATCCGGACTTGATTTTAATTTCAAATAACCTCAATTTACCGAAAAAGCAAACCTATCATACATGCGGCTTGCTTTTTTTGTTTTTCTCTTATGACATGCTTGACTTTTCATGATGTCTCGTTTATAATCAAGTCAGTATTCATTACATCAAATCAATCAGAAAGGAAAACAAACCATGAAACTGACTATCGCAAAAATACCGCTTTCGGAGTTTACCGTTGTAAGCCACGGATACTCTGATGCCGCCGACGTTTTAGTTAAGTATATTTCGCTGGCAACAGGCGTTGAGCTTCCCGTTGAATGCACAAGCCTCAAAGACCGCCACGAAATCAGACTCGGCGCTCCCGATGACGTATGCAAGGGTCTGAAGCTTGACGGAATAAAGAACGACGGCTTTGTACTCAAGGAAGCACTCGGAAACTTCATTATTCGCTCGAACACCGAAACTGGAGTACTGAACGGCGTTTACGAATTCCTGCATCGCATCATCGGATGGAGATTCCTCTCCCCCGGAATCGAAACGCTTCATTCCCCCGATGAGGACATCGATATTGCCGAAGGCTACACATACTCACACAATCCCGTGTACGAGTACAGACAGGTCGACTGGGTATCGACGCACAACGAGGACTGGAGAAAGAAAAACCACATCAACTTCACCGATTTCCACTGGCAGCATTTCGTTCACACTCTCGCGTTCTTCGCTGAAACGAACGACCCCGTAGGCCAGCCGTGCTTATCCGATGAGGAAGTATTCAACAAGGTTGTTAAAAACGTCAGAAAGGTACTCGATGAGCATCCCGAATGCAAGATAGTTTCGGTATCTCAGAACGATAACCAAAACTACTGCAAATGCGAAAAATGCGCCGCTGTAGATGCCGAAGAGGGAAGCCACGCAGGTACTCTCATACGCTTCGTAAACCGTGTAGCGGACGCTCTGAAGGATGACTACCCGGATGTATCCATTGATACTCTCGCGTACCAGTACACTCGTAAGGCTCCTCTCATCACAAAGCCGCGCGACAACGTTATCATTCGTCTCTGCTCAATCGAATGCTGCTTCTCACACGGACTGAACGATCCCGACTGCGAAGTAAACGCGGCATTCAAGCATGACATAATCGAATGGGGCAAAATATCAAAGCGTCTTTACATATGGGACTATGTAACCGACTTCTCATACTACATTCCCCCGTTCCCGAACTGGAGAGTGCTTAAAGACAACCTGCAGTTCTTCGCTGACAATCACGCTGTCGGAATGTATCCCGAAGGCAACTACAACTCCGTAAGCGGTGAATTCGGCGAGCTCAGAGGATACCTGCTCGCGCGCGCTATGTGGGATCCCTACATGAGCGATGAAGAGCTTGACTCGTACAAGAAGGACTTCCTGCGCGGATACTACGGAAACGGCTGGGAAGGCATCGAGAAATTCATTGACTTCACACTCGAAAAATCACACGGCAGACACTTCAACATCTGGACACATCCGTTTGACCTCATTCCGCGCGAGGATTACGCGGCACACGAAAAGGAAATCGACGGCTGGTGGGCATCCGCATACGACAAGGCTGACGACGAGCAGAAGGCACGTGTAGACCGTTCGTGCATGCAGTGGGATGCCGTTAAGCTGTACCTGCATCCTAATGAAGAGGACGGACGCCGCTTCTACGAAAAGATGAAGAAATATTCGGTAAACTGGAACGAATGGAATCCCCTCTCAAAGATGAAGGCAGATATCGACTTTGCGACTACACCGAACGAATGGATTAAATAAGTCCGAAAAAAGAGGCGCATGCCTCTTTTTTTACGGATACGGCGGCCGTTCTTGCCAAAGACCGCCGTATGTGATATAATCAAGCCGAAACAATTATAACGGAGGACAAAATGAGCTACGAACAATATGTCCCTTATACACCGTATGAGGGTAGATACGATAAAATGCCGTACAGAAGGTGCGGCAGAAGCGGACTTAAGCTGCCTGCGATATCTCTCGGCTTATGGCACAACTTCGGCGACATCACACCGTTCGGTACACAGCAGAAAATACTGCGCACCGCATTTGACAACGGAATCACGCACTTTGACCTTGCAAACAACTACGGCCCGCCGTATGGTGAGGCTGAACGCAATTTCGGAGAGCATGTCAGACGTGACTGGCACACATACCGTGATGAGCTTGTAATCTCAACAAAGGCAGGCTACGATATGTGGAAGGGTCCGTACGGCAACGACGGCAGCAGAAAATACCTTATCGCAAGCATTGACCAGTCGCTGAAGCGCATGAACCTCGAATATGTTGATATATTCTACCACCACAGACCCGACGATTCTACTCCGATAGAGGAAACAATGGGTGCGCTGTACGATATAGTGAAAAGCGGAAAGGCGCTTTACGCAGGTATATCGAACTATAACCCCGAGCAGACAAAACGTGCGGTCAAATGCATGAAGGATATGGGAATGCATCTGCTTATTCATCAGCCTAACTACAATATGTTCAACAGAGGAATCGAGAGGGGACTTACCGATGTTGCGCGCGAAGAGGGTATCGGCATTATGGCATTCGGCCCTCTCGCAGGCGGACGCCTCACGGGAAGATATCTTAACGGCATCCCCGCGGATTCGAGAGCTGTACACGACCCGAGATTCCTGCGTGCGTCCGACATCACGGATGAGCTTATGTGCAAGGTACGCCGACTGAATGCGGTTGCGGAAAGAAGAGGACAGACACTGGCACAGCTTGCGCTGGTGTGGGTTCTGCGTGACCCCGCCGTAACCTCCGCACTCATAGGCGCGTCAAAGCCGGAACAGGTAACGGAAAACGTAAAGGCTCTCGACAACATGAAGCTGTCCGATGAAGAACTGAACGAAATCGACGAAATTTTAAGCAGCAAATAATAAGCAGCAAAACAAAAAATCATCCTCGCCGCGCAGCCGATTAGTGCTGAGCGGCGTTTTTGGTGACAAATTCAAGCAAATTAATAGACAAATCCCGCGTGTTATGGTATAATATAATATCTATAATTGTTGCTATAGCTATAAAAGGAGCGGCTATTATGATTTCCGCTTCTGTTATAGCTGTTTGTCGGCTGAGGTTATGGTATGATTAAACTGTTGTTTTCCGTTATGCGTAGGCGTGACGACCTTCCCGAAATGAGGCTGCCGCTTGCACTCGTACTTATGCTCGGTACAGCTCTTTTCTCCTGCGCCGGTGCGCATCTCCTCACCTCATCGGTAGAGTCAACGGGCAGTCTCGTCTCTATGGCGGGATTTGCGGCATCACTTGTTTTTCTTCCCGCTGCTGTCTGTTCATATGCGATGATAATACTGCTGTGGAGGCGGTACGCTTCCCTGCTCACCACTCCCGTAACCGCCCTTATGCTCTACCTTACGGGATGCGGCATATTTGCGTCCGCGGTATTTCTTTTAACGGTGCTTGTGACAGCGTACGCGTTCGCTGTATCTATGATTTCACGCGAAACACGATTCAGACGTGTTGCCGCCGTTTCGTTTTCGTTCGCCGTATGCCTGCTTCTTTCACTCATTGCTCTTGTGGGAATGCGTTACGGTTCAGCCGAGGGAGCGCTAGATGCAGTATATTCGTTTGTTAAAGATACGCTGTCGGCGCTGTATCAAGCGGCAGGCTCCGCTCTCGAGGAGCATGAATGCGCACGCGCCGCGCGTGAGGTGCTGTCCACTCTTCCCGCGTACATAGGAATAATATCTTTAACTCTCGCCGCAATATCCGACACACTCGCCAAGCTTTTGTTCCGTGCTCTTGATTGTGAGGATATCTTTATTTCACTCTCACACGAGATAACAATGCCGAGAGCGTTCGCCTTCATCTATATCGCCTCCGCGGTAATGTTTTTCCTCTCATCGGGAAGCGATTTTACGCTTCTCTACATTATGATGAAAAGCCTCACATACATTATGATTCTCCCGTGTGCTGCTGTCGGTATAGGAGAAATCATGAAAAAGCCCGAGGATGAATACTTTGCGGCAAACCCGAGAAATGCGGCGGCACTTGTCACGGTCTTCCTCACAGTAATGTTTTTGGGAATACGTATTGTCCTCGTTATAGCCTCCGTATGCGGAGCAGTTAAAGCCATAATGAGTAAAAGCCAAGCTTACCCGGCAAACTAAATCTTGTAATTAAGGTATAAAACATGTCGAAAAATTCCAAACAGAAAAATGACCTGCGCAGTATGTCGCAGGGTATACGACGCGAAACGGCGCTGTTATTCGTGCTGTCCGCTGTTGTCTGCCTGGCATTGTTCATAGTGATAATCATTACCACGCAAGCGGATATAATTTACGGCGGAATTTTCATTGCGCTCTTGTATATCGGACTATGCGCTCTGACATACATTCTTCTCGAAAGACAAAAGAAAATCAAATCGGGAAACGAAACACTTGCGCCTGTAATGGGCAGAATCATGTTCGACGCCGTCGTGAAAATGAACACCCCCGTGTTCATATGCGATTCATCCGAGAGGGTAATCTGGTACAACAACGCCACTGAGGAGCTGCACTCCGAGAAGAACAAGCTTTACGGTGAATCCGTATCGGAGCTGTTCGGAGTTACTCTCACCGATATTCGAAACGACAGGAGCGAGAGAGGCGCGCGTCTCACCTGCGAGGGTCGCTCATTCCTTGTGAAATACAATCACATCAAAACCGACGACAACGATTTCGCGCTTATTATGACAACCGAAACAACTGAGCTTGACGAGCTGCGCGCGAAAATGGAGAGCGAGGAAACCGTAGTCTGCTATATCATGATAGACAACCTCTCCGAAATGATGCAGTATGACAGCGAACAGTACAGACCCGCCGCCGCGAAAATAGATGAAATAATACGCGACTGGGCGGACGAATACGGCGGTATCCTCAAGGAATACGAAAGAGACAAATACATATTCATAACAATACGCAGTGTGCTTGACGAGCTTATCAGATGCAAATTCGATATTCTCGACCGCGTACGCGAGGTCAGAGCAGGCGACACAAACCTTCCCCTTACCATTTCAATGGGTGTTTCGGGTATAGGCGGCAGCTATGAGGAAAGAGAGCGAAACGCTCACGCCGCGCTTGATATGGCTCTTCAAAGAGGAGGCGACCAGGCGGCGGTAAAGGGCGACGGCTTCATGGATTTCTTCGGCGGAGTAACAAAGGGCGTACAGAAGCGTACGAACGTCAGAGCGAGAGTTGTGTCAAACGAGCTTATGTCTGCCGTGAAAAAGGCCACCAATGTGCTTATCATGGGGCATAAAAAAGCCGATTTCGATGCGATAGGCGCATGCATAGGTCTTTACCGCATAGTAAAATACTGCGGTGTCGACGCGCGTATAGTGCTTGACATGACGGACGCAAATCTCTTCGGATGCAGAAAATTACTCGAATCGGATGAGGATTATCCGGCAGCGTTTGTAAGCTCCGAGCGTGCGCTCGATTTGCTTGAGACGGAAACGCTTGTTATAGTAGCGGACGTGAACCGACTCGAGAACACGGAGCTGCCCGAGCTTGCGTACAGAACCGAAATGCTTGCGGTTATAGACCACCACCGTAAGGTATCGGAAT
Organism: uncultured Ruminococcus sp.; assembly: GCA_964634795.1. GTDB lineage: Bacteria > Bacillota > Clostridia > Oscillospirales > CAG-272 > UMGS1696. Next base: position 15,244 of record CAZWLL010000033.1, read on the forward strand.
TCAAATCCGATCCCGATGTAGAATACATAGAACCGTCGGCGTCATCGACATGTGAAATCGTAGCCGAAATGCTCGAGCAGGTTCTGCCCAAGGATGATATGTCTCCGGCTGAGGCGGGCGTAATGCTATCGGGAATTGTGCTTGACACAAAGCAGTTTACTCAAAACGTCGGAACACGTACATTCTCCGCCGCAATGTACCTCAGAGACCGCGGCGCGTCAACAGCAGACGTTAAGGAGCTGTTCCGTGAAAGCTTTGACGACTACATGCGTGAGGCTAAATTCCGCCGCAGTGTCGAAATTTACCGCGATTCATGCGCGATTACGGTAGTGGATGATGCCGATGCGGGAAACAGAATAATCGCCGCGAAAGCCGCCGACAATCTTCTGAAGGTTGTCGGAATAGACGCATCGTTTGCGGTAGTGAAAATAGGCGATATAATACATATATCGGCTCGCTCACAGGGACGGCTGAATGTTCAGCTTGTTCTCGAAAACATGGGAGGCGGCGGACATTTCGACTCAGCCGCCGTACAGTGCTCGGGCAAGAGTACCGATGAGGTTGTCGCAGAGCTCAAGCAGTCCATAGATAAATATTTACAGTAAATCAATCTTAAATAATCGGAGGAAATATAAAATGAAAGTAGTACTTTTGCAGGATGTAAAAGGTCAGGGTAAAAAGGATGATCTTATCAATGTGTCCGACGGATACGCGAGAAACTTTTTGTTTCCGAAAAAGCTCGCTGTTGAAGCGGACGCAAAGGTTTTAAATGACATAAAAAACAAGGAAGCCGCAAAACAGAGACGCATTGAGCTTGAAAAGCAAGCCGCACGCGACACTGCCGCAAAGCTTGCGGGACTCCTCGTAAAAATCAGGATTAAAGAAGGCGCCGACGGAAAATTCTACGGCTCCGTAACCACAAAGGATATATCCGAGGCTCTGTCCGAGCAGTTCGGTATCGATGTCGATAAGAGAAAAATCGTTCTCGGCGAAAGCATCAAATCCTATGGCACATACACGGTTGACGTAAAGCTTTACCCCGAAATCTCGGGAAAGCTCAATGTTCTGGTATACGCAGGCTGAGACGATTATACCTCATGTCAAGACTAAAAAACGGAACTTGCGCGTTTGCCGCAGGCAATTTTCAAAACTCTTTAGAGTTTCACGCCTTCGACGTTTGAAAAAGAGCAAGTTCGAGAGTGGGACGGTTGTCTCCACTACTCAACTGAAGAGTATTCCCACTCACTTTCAAGCCTAAAGAGCGGAGAATTTTCAGTCATGAAAATTCTCGAGAGTGGGGTGTATTTCTCAACTACTCAGCTGAAGAGTATTCCCACTCACTTTCAAGCCTAAAGAGCGGAGAATTTTCAGTCAT
>CAZWLL010000033.1:16718-21789 GCA_964634795.1 uncultured Ruminococcus sp.
CATGAAAATTCTCGAGAGTGGGGTGTATTTATCAACTACTCAGCTGAAGTATATCTCCACTCAATCCTCTGACGCATCACCGAAGCGGAGGATTTCTTAAGTTTAAATTTTAAAAAATCAGAGAAGGCGGGTGACGAAAATTGAATAATGAGCTTGACCGTAAGCTGCCGTTTTCTCTTGAAGCGGAGCAGTCACTTCTCGGTTCCGTTCTTATCGATCCGAATTGCATGGATGAAATAGCCGCGCTTATAACCGCCGATGACTTCTATGTTCCCGAGCACAGCGAAATATTCCGCGCGGTACAGTCGATGTACCTGAAATCAAAAAACATCGATGTTGTAACGCTGATTGACGAGCTTGTTAAAAGCGGAACATATGATGAAGCCGGCGGAAGAGAGTATATTCGGCTTATAGTCGATGCCGTTCCGACCGCGGCAAACGCAAAGGATTACGCGGAGATTATCCGCGACAAGGCTGTACTGAGACAGCTTATCGACGCGGGAGACGACATCACCGAAGCCGCTTACGCGGGGGACGACAGCGCGGATAACCTCGTAGAATACGCGGAATCGAAAATATTCCGAATAGCAGAGGGCAGAGAAAACAAAAATTTCGTACATATCCGCGACGCCCTCATTCAGGTATATGACAGACTGTCGAAGCTGTCACAAAATCCCGAAGAATTAAGGGGTACGCCGACAGGATATACCGCTCTTGACAACGTAATTGTCGGAATGCAGAATTCCGACCTTGTGCTCATCGGTGCACGTCCCGGTATGGGTAAAACCGCGTTTGCCATGAACATAGCGACAGAAGCCGCTATTCGCACGAAAAAAACAGTATGTGTATTTTCACTCGAAATGTCAGCGGAACAGCTTGCCAATCGTATGCTGTCAAGCGAGGCGCAAATCGACAGCTATAAAATGCGTTCGGGTACTCTTTCGTCCGAGGACTGGAACGCAATAGCGTACGCATCCTCACGTTTATCCGAAACCGACATTCTTATAGACGACACTCCCGGTGTTACCGTTACTGCCATGAAATCCAAGCTGCGCAGGGTTAAAAATCTCGGGCTCGTCATAGTGGATTACCTTCAGCTTATGCAGGGTGACCGCCATACCGACAACCGTGTACAGGAGGTCGGAGATATTTCAAGAGGACTGAAGCTCCTGGCAAAGGAGCTTGCCGTTCCCGTTATATGCTGTGCTCAGCTCTCGAGAGGACCCGAAAACCGTCCGGACAAACGTCCTATGCTGTCAGACCTCAGAGACTCCGGTGCCATAGAGCAGGATGCCGACATCGTACTGTTCCTTTACAGAGACGAGTACTATAAAGAAGAAGCGGCGGAGCAATCCATTGCGGAGGTTATCGTAGCGAAAAACCGTCACGGCTCACTTGACAAGGTAAAGCTCGGATGGATAGGACGCTTCACAAAATTCACAAACCTTGCCGAAGAAGCTAAGGTATAAACCGAGAGGAATGAATTTATTTGAGTGAGCACAATATACTCGATAAAATAAAGTCTCCGGCTGATGTAAAAAAGCTGTCGGACGATGTGCTTCCCGCTCTCGCCGAGGAAATAAGAGACGTGATTATCACGACGACCTCCGAAAACGGCGGTCATCTCGCGTCAAATCTCGGCATGGTTGAAGCATCCATCGTACTGCACAGAGTGTTCGATATCGATGACAGACTTATATTCGATGTCGGTCATCAGGCATACGCACACAAGCTTCTTACCGGCAGATACGAATCTTTCGGCACGCTCAGGCATCTCGGCGGAATATCGGGAATGACCAACCGTGACGAAAGCGAATACGACACCGTAACCTCGGGCCACAGCGGCACATCGCTGTCCACAGCGGTCGGTATTGCGGAAGCAAACCGTATGCTCGGTAAAAGCTCATGGGTTGTCGCAATCATAGGTGACGGTTCGTTTACAAACGGTATGATATACGAGGCGCTGAATCAAATCGCCTGCAGGCATTTAAAGCTGATTGTCATACTCAATGACAACGAAATGTCTATCTCGAAAAACGTCGGCGGTTTATCCGAGTATCTTTCATATATAAGAACGAGTGAGGGGTATTTCAACTTCAAAACCGCCTTAAAGCATACATTCGACAAGCTGCCCATCATCGGCTCATCAATGGTGAACGCGGCAAGAAAAATCAAGGATTCCGTAAAAAGGCTTACAAATTCCGAAACATGGTTTGAATCCTTCGGGCTTGAGTACATAGGTCCGGTAAACGGAAACGATATGAAACGTCTCACAGCGGTGCTTGAGGAAGCAAAGCAGAAGCCCGGGCCTGTAATCGTACATATGAAGACGAAAAAAGGACTCGGATACGCTCCCGCCGAAAAGTACCCCGAAAGATTTCACAGCACCTCTCCGTTTAATCTAGACGACACGGTAAATATACTCCGTCATGCGGAGGACAAAACCTACACGAGGGCATTTTCCGAATTAATATGTGCGAGAGCGGAGGAGGACGACAAAGTATGCGCGATAACCGCCGCGATGACGCAAGGCTGCGGACTTGAGGATTTCCGCGACAGGTATCCCGACAAATTTTTCGATGTCGGAATAGCGGAGGAGCATGCGGTAACAATGGCGGCAGGGCTGTCTCTCGGCGGAATGAAGCCCGTTCTTGTATTGTACTCAACCTTCTCCCAAAGAGTTTTCGACCAGCTGTGGCATGATGTATCGCTGCAGCACATAGGCTTTACCCTTGTTTTATCACATGCCGGGATAGTGTTCGGAGACGGAGTCACCCATCAGGGAGTATTCGACTACTCCGTTTTCTCGGCTCTTCCTAATGTCACGATATACGACTGCCGTGACAAAGTGAGCATGGATGAATATTTATCCGTGTCACTGTCATCGAACCGCCTGACCGTTGTGCGTTATCCGAAGGACAATGCGAAATATGACCTGAGAGATATATTTACTCCCGCATACGACTGCGGTGACTATACTGTTTGGGACTACGGACAGCCTGAGAAAACCGTTGTCACATCGGGACGGTTAACCGACAGAATAATGGGCATTCTCGACGAAAGTAATGCCGCCATAGGGGTACGGCTCATCGGGCTGAAAAAGGTATATCCCCTGCCCGAGGGCATATTCGATTTTCTGTGCGGCGAAATAATATCGATTGAAGAAAACAGCATGCACGGCGGAATAGGAGAAAAGCTCGCAGCTCAGCTCGATTTGCGTGGAATCGGCGGCAAGCTGACAATTAAAGCCATCGAAAACACCGAAATTCCGCACGGGACAAAAGACGAGCTGTATGAATATCTGCGGTTTGACGACAGCACTCTGCGAAAGCTTATTATATAACAAAAGCTTATTATATAAATCGAAAAGGAAAAGCCTTTTCGATTTTTTCTTTTCTTCGATATCGGTATTTTAATTCTGTATATTTGAACAGGCTCTGCAAAACTTTCGTAATCATGTATTGACATTTTCAACTGCTTATGATACACTTATCATAACAAATGTTACGTATTTTTTAACTATTTATTAGTTACGTTATATAAAACACCAAAAGGAGGAAACACAGATTATGAAACTCAGCACCAGAACCATTGCACTGATTCTCGCACTCCTGCTGACCGCACCATCCCTTGCGGCATGCTCCGAAAACGGCGCGAATACCGATGAAACCGAAAGCGGAACAGCCGCTGTCGCCGATGTCGGTGAGGAAACGGTAATCGAAGAAGAAACGGTCAACATTTACGATGAAGCCGCCGACGCTTTGCCGAAAACCAAGTACAGCGACAGAACCTTCACAACGGTAACGCGCTCGGAGTATGTTTTCGAAATGGAAGCCGATTCGCTTACGGGCGAGGTAACAAACGACGCGACCTACAACAGAAACGCGAAAATCGAGGAAACCTACGGAATCAAATTCGAAACGGTCGGCGTAGGCAACTGGGACAACGTAACCGATTCACTTAAGGCAAGCGTCACCGCGGGAGACCATCTCTATGACTTAGCGGGGCAGACCGACTTTAAGGTATACGCATTGGTCGGAAACAACCTCGTAGGAAACTGGATCGAGCTGCCGTATGTCGATTTGTCACGCTCATGGTGGGCAAAGCTCGTTAATGAAGCCGCAACCATAAACGGAAAACTGTTTGCCGCATCGGGCGACATTGCCATATCAGGCATCACAAACTCTTACTGCATATACTTTAATGCAAATCTCGCAGAATCAAACGGAATAACCGCGGAATCACTGCAGAATGCCGTATTTGAAAACGAATGGACTATAGACTATTTCGATTCGCTTGTGGCTGATTTATACACAGACTCAAACGGTGACGGCAAAAAGGACCCCGAGGACATATACGGCTTGGCGGTATCCCCGGGCTACGAAAGTGATGCTTGGCTGACAGGCTTCGGTCAAAAGCTTGTCAACATCAGTGACGACGGCAAAATCGAAATCACTCTTATTACCGATAAGACAATAGCCGCTCTCGAGAAGGTAAACCATCTCCACTGGGAAGAACAGGGCGTTTACAACTGCAACTCGTGGAATCTCCTATACCGTACAATGTTCCAGAATGCTCACTCTGTTTTCGCCTTCGGTACACTTGACGCCGCTCGAACAGTGTACACCGACATGGAGGACGAATTCGGTATACTGCCGTTCCCGATGTGGGATGAAAACCAGGAAACGTACTACACTACCGCAAGCGACCAGTTTACGGTTCTCGCATTCCCTATAGACACACCCGAATCGGATTATGAATTTCTCGGCACGATTCTCGAGGCTCTCGCAATCGAAAGCGAAAGAACTGTCCGCCCCGCCTTTTACGAATCCGCTTTGAAGAACCGTTATTCAATGGACTCCAACACTGCGAAAATCATCGATATAATTATCGAAAGCCGTTATGTGGACTTCTCACTGCAGTACGGAAACAACCTCGAGGTTCCGTATATGTTCCGAAACCAGATTATCGCGAACTCCAACGATATCGTCTCCACCTATGAAAAGAAGCAAAAGATGATAGACAACGCTCTCGCGAAAATCGCCGAATATTACGGTGTGGAAGAATAATG
>CAZWLL010000034.1:0-10005 GCA_964634795.1 uncultured Ruminococcus sp.
AATACACCCGCTCCTTGAGCTTTACAATAGAGGTATATAAATGAAATACGATTTCGATACACCTGTAAACAGAAGAAATACCGATTCGCTGAAATGGGACGTCGGAGACAACGAGCTTCCTATGTGGGTAGCGGATATGGATTTCAAAACCGCACCGGAAATAACCGACGCTATAATAAGAAGAGCCGAACACGGTATATTCGGATATACCATAGTTCCCGATGAATGGGCAGACGCGTACATCGAGTGGTGGGATAAACGCCACGGATTTAAAATCGACAGGGATTGGCTGATATTCTGCACAGGCGTTGTCCCCGCCATATCATCTGCCGTACGCAAGCTGACGACTCCCGCGGAAAAAGTAGTTGTTATGACTCCGTGCTACAATATATTTTTTAATTCAATATACAATAACGGAAGAAACATCTACCCCTCTCCGCTGAGCTATGACGGCTTGAACTACTCGGTTGATTTCGAGGATTTGGAGACAAAACTGTCCGACCCTCAGACCACACTTATGATATTGTGCAATCCTCAAAATCCCGTCGGTAAAATCTGGGACAGGGAAACTCTCGCGAAAATCGGAGAGCTTGCCGCGAAATACAATGTTACCGTGATTTCAGACGAAATACACTGCGACCTTACCGATCCCGACAAGGGATACGTTCCGTTCGCGTCCGTATCGGAAACATGCAGAAACATAAGCGTAACATGCATTGCCCCTACCAAAACCTTCGGCATACCGGGTTTGCAGAGTGCTGCGGTTGTCGTACCGAATCCTAACCTCAGGCATAAGGTCAACCGCGGTCTCAACACCGATGAGGTAGCGGAGCCGAATTCGTTCGCTCAGACGGCGGCAATCGCCGCATTCACGCACGGCGGCGAATGGCTTGACGAGGTCAGAAAATATATTTACGAAAACAAGCAATGTGTTTCGCGTTTTCTCCGTGAGAATATACCCGAGATGCTGCTGACTCCGTCAGACGCGACATATCTTTTGTGGATAAACTGCGCGGCGTTCACGTCGGACGCCGCCGAATTTACGGATTTCCTGCGCCGTGAGACAGGCCTGTATGTCACGAGCGGCGAAACCTACGGAGACGTCGGAAAAACCTTCTTCAGAATGAACATCGCGTGTCCGAGAGTCACGCTCGAGGATGGGCTATGCAGACTGAAGGACGGCTACGACAAATACAAAAAAATATAAGACACAGATTCCCGAAGTGATTTCCGCTTCGGGAATTTTTTATAATCACACATGTCAGTGCTTTCTTTTTGTTTTTTCATACCTGATTTTATAAAATATCACTTGACAAAAAATTCTCATTGTGGTAAAATAAATATCGCACGGAAAGACGCAGGGATATCGAAGCGGTCATAACGAGGCGGTCTTGAAAACCGTTTGGCAGCAATGCCACAAGGGTTCGAATCCCTTTCCCTGCGTGAAAAAAACGGATGTGATAAAATCGCATCCGTTTTTTGTTTTTCAAATCAAGTTTGCTTAATCTTTAATACCGAAGGATTCGGTTTAAAATTCCGGTACTATTACAGCCTCGCCGCCGCGCATAGCCGATTCATGAGCGCATATTCCAGCCGCCGTAATGTTGCCGCCGAGTACCTCGTCTATCCACGGCTTTCTCTCCTCAATGCAGCTCATTACGAATTCGTGCACAAGGTGCGGATGTGAGCCGTGATGTCCGCCGCCCGCGCCCTTCTTGAGGGATTCCTGCGGATTCAGCGGATCATAGTTTCCGCCGACTGTAAAGTGCCACAGCTCCTTCGGCAAATCATCGTATGTGTTCGGCATGGAGACAACCTGAACCTCGGTTCTGCCTCCGCGAACTCCCGACTCCGCCGGAATGAATTTGGTAACGTACGGGTCATCTCCGTCACCGAAGCCCCACTCGAAGCAGGCATCGGAGCCGTAAATAAACATTCCTTCCTGATATACTCTCGCACACTCGAACAGTGAGCGTGTTGCCTCACCCTTTATTCCGCTCTCAAACTCAAATAAAGCGGATTCGACCGGGAACGGATTTCCGTACTGCTTGTGAAGCCATTCCTCCATGGTACCAGAGCCGAAGCAGTTTACACGGCATATGCGTGAATCGGAGAGAGCGACCATGGGGCCGATAGCGTGAGTACCGTACCACATCGGAGGAAGTCCCATCCAATATTCGGGCCAGTTTGCCATATCCTGGTAATGCGAGCCGCGGAAGAACTGGATTTTGCCGAACTTTCCTTCCTTTTTCATTTTTGCGGCATAGAAATACTGATATGTGTAGAGCGTGGTCTCCATCATCATGTAATTCTTTCCGGATTTGCGTTTAGCCTCGGTAATCCTGCGGATATCCTCGAGAGATGTAGCCATAGGCACGGTGCAGGCGCAGTGCTTTCCCGCGTTCAGTACGGCTATACTCTGCTCGGCGTGAAGCGGAATCGGAGTTACGAGATGAACCGCGTCGATTGTGTCATCGTTCAGTATCGCGTCAAAGCTCGGAGCTATTTCCGCTTTTCCGCCGATATACTCGTTCAGACGCAGTGCGGCGTCCTCTCGTGTATCATACAGCGTAAGCTTGCCTACATTCGGGTGCTCCGCATATATTCCGGCAAACGATCCGCCGAAACCGAGTCCTACGAGAGCAACATTGATTTTTTTCATAATGCGCATCCTTTCTGTAATTTTTTGCGTTAACTTATTATATCACAGCATTTTCCCTAAAGGAATAGGTTTTACGCACTTTCGGAAAATTACTTTTAAAGCGGAAAAAAACCGCTTCACGGCTTTTTCGAATAAGCGGTGAAACGGTTTTCTTATAGAATATTATGCTTAAGCTTTTTTCTTTTTGAATACTCTCTCAAGCGCGGCGCAGATAAGCGGTGTGCCGATGCAGGTTTCTATGATTTCGGGAATCATAAACGAACCGTTGTAGATTGCCGAGAACGCCCATGAGCCGTACTTGTTTACTATATGGTCGGGATCGTCGGCATACCACTCGAGGTCAAGCGCGTACCATACGGCAACACCCGATATGATGTGGCAGATATAACGTATAACCGTAACGACAAGTGCTCCGAGAAGCGCCTGAATTATGATATTGGCGCGTTCGTTCTTCGTGAACTTGACACTGCGGAACATGCCGCCCAAGCCGAGCAGGGTAAACGGAATAATGTAATCGAAAAGCACGCACAATACCTTTCCGCCCATATCGGGAACCCATCCGACATTGGATAAGCCGAGAATAAGCTGAATAACGGAATGCACAAATCCCGCGGCAAGGCCGGGAATAATGCCGCGATGCATGGACAGCACTATAATCGGCGCCATGGAAATAAGCGTAACGGAGCCGCCGAACGGAGCTTCGTATACCTTAATGATGCTGAGCACGGTTGCGAGTGCTACCATAAGAGCACATTCAACCAAAAGGTGCAAATCAAATATTTTCTTTCGAGATGCGTTTGTCATAAAACAACTCCTGCAGTATAGTGTAGATTAAACAAACGCAGAAATTAAAAAATCCGCAATCGTTACGATAACCGTTACGGTGCGGAAGATAATGTCTGTATTATTCGGCCTTTGCCTGTCACAAAAGCCCGACCAAAAATCTCCCTACGCCGGTATTATCCGAATCAGGTTTAAAGGGTTCGGCGTCTGCCGTCTCAGCCGTACATTTCAGTACAGCACCCCTGCGTTTGTTCGGGTGTATTATAACAAAAAAAGGCCCGTATGTCAATGGAATGAATACAATTTCGGCATATAGTACAATTCAGCGGTGCGAATACATCGGAAAGCATCATTAAAATGCGATTAAAAATGCGGAAATTTACATTTTGTACTTTACAGAATTGTGAAACAGTTGTATAATGTATACAGATATATCCTATCGGATGATATATTTGAAAATATAATTACGACTTAAGGTCGGAAAAAATACGAAAGGAGTTCTGGAATGGGACTTATTAAAGCAGCACTCGGCGCGGCAGGCGGCGTACTTGCCGATCAGTGGAAGGAATTTTTCTACTGCGACTCTATTGACAATGATATACTTGTTGTAAAAGGCAAGAAGCGTACATCAAACCGTTCCTCCAACACAAAGGGAGAGGACAACATCATATCAAACGGTTCGGGCATCGCGGTAGCTGACGGTCAGTGCATGATGATTGTCGAGCAGGGTAAGGTTGTTGAATTCTGTGCCGAAGCCGGCGAGTTCACGTGGGACAGCTCCACAGAACCGAGTATATTCTCGGGATCCTTCGGTGACTCCGTAAAGCAGACCTTTAAATCCATAGGCAAGAGATTCACCTACGGCGGAGACACGGGCAAGGACCAGAGAGTATATTACTTCAACACAAAAGAAATCATAGGCAACCTCTTCGGCACGGCTACTCCGATAATGTTCCGTGTAGTAGACTCCCGTATAGGTCTTGACATTGACGTCAGCCTCAGATGCAGCGGTTCTTACTCATACAAGCTGACAGACCCCGTACTGTTCTACACCAACGTATGCTCTAACGTAGCAAGCGAATACCGCAGAGATCAGATAGACTCCACATTGAAGCAGGAATTCGTATCCGCGCTTCAGCCCGCTCTCGCAGAGCTGTCCGACATGGAAATCAGACCTAATCAGATACCGCGCTACATGCCCGATCTCGAGAAGGCTATGAACAAGGCTCTTTCCGAAAAGTGGAGCAGCCTCCGCGGAATTTCCGTTGTATCCATAGCTATGCCGAACGTATCTCTTCCCGAGGAAGATCAGGAGCTCATAAAGACAGCTCAGAAGAACGCTATGTACCGCGATCCCACAATGGCAGGCGCAACTCTGGTAGGTGCGCAGGCTGACGCTATGAAGGCGGCCGCATCCAACACAAACGGTGCTATGGCAGGCTTCATGGGAATGAACATGGCACAGAATGCAGGCGGAATGAACGCTCAGTCTCTCTTCCAGATGGGACAGCAGAATCAGCAGGCTCAGGGCGCAGCTCAGGCTCCTGCTCAGGGCGCTCCTGCTCAGGGCGCTCCTGCTCAGGGTGCCCCTGCCGCAAACAGCTGGAAATGCTCATGCGGTGCTACCGCTACAGGCAAGTTCTGCCCCGAGTGCGGTTCTCCGAAGCCGGTTGACAACACATGGACCTGCAAATGCGGCACGGTAAACAAAGGCAAGTTCTGTTCCGAATGCGGTTCTCCGAAACCCGCAGCAAAGAAAAAATTCAAGTGCGACAAGTGCGGCTGGACTCCCGAGGACCCCGAAAATCCTCCGAAATTCTGCCCTGAGTGCGGAGACCCCTTCAACGCCGACGACGCACAGTAACTATACATTAAACAGCACCGATTTTCAGGCTTAATACTAACATCAGTATCGCCGTCTGTCGTATAATCCGCATGTCCGATTGCACGGCAGGCGGCGGTTTGTTTTTTCATTGCTCAGACTACAGATAAAGGAGACATAGGCATGAGTGATATAAAAGAATACAAATGCCCGTGCTGCGGAGGCGCGGTGAGCTTCAGCAGTGAAGCTCAAAAGCTGAAGTGCCCTTACTGTGACACGGAATTCGAAATAGAAGCCCTCGAGAGCTTTAATGCCGAACAGCAAAACGACGGCAAGGACAACGACAACATAGAATGGAACGTCAACGCGGGACAGGAATGGTCGGACGCGGAAAGCGGCAGTTTGCGCGCTTACGTCTGCACATCCTGCGGAGGCGAAATCGTAAGCGAAGCCACAACGGCGGCAACCTCATGCCCGTTCTGCGGAAATCCCGTTGTAATGCTCGACAGACTTACGGGAAATCTCAAGCCCGACTATGTCATTCCCTTCAAGCTTGATAAAAAGGCAGCAAAGGCGGGACTTGAAAGCTATCTCACCGGCAAAAGACTTCTTCCGAAAATTTTCAAGGATCAAAACCACATCGATGAAATCAAAGGAGTATACGTTCCCTTCTGGTTATTCGACTCCGACGCCGATGCGTCTCTCTCATTTGACGCAACAAAGATCAGCACGTGGAGCGACTCGAGCTACAACTACACCAAAACCGAGCATTATCTTGTAACCCGCGGCGGAAGTATAGGCTTTGACCATATTCCCGTCGACGGCTCGGAGAAAATGCCGAATGATTTAATGGAATCGATAGAGCCGTTTGATTTTTCCGAAGCCGTTGATTTCCATACCGCATATCTGGCAGGCTATCTTGCCGACAAATACGATGTCACAGCCGAACAAAGCATAGAAACAGCCAACGCGAGAGTTAAAAACACCGCGTATGAGGCCTTCGCGGCAACCGCCGAGGGTTATTCGACGATAACGCAGCGAAACTCCAACATTACCATCCACGGCGGTGACGTCAAATACGCTCTTTATCCCGTATGGCTTCTCAACACCACATGGAACGGTCAGAAATACACATTCGCAATGAATGGTCAGACGGGCAAGTTTGTCGGAAATCTTCCCGTTGACAGCGGAGCCGCCGCAAAGTGGTTCGTCGGTTTGATGCTGGGTGTAGGCATCGCAACCTATGCCGTGCTTGTTCTGCTCTACAATATAGGATTGCTGTAAGGGGGGGTGTCGTAAATGAAAAAGAAATTTATCGGATTTGCGTTATTCCTTCTCTTAGTCGTGACAGCGGTTCTTCCCGTATGCGCGGAAACAGGCGACGGCTTTACAAGCGAATACGAACGCCTTCTCGACAGCGCGGGACTTCTCACAGAGAGCGAATACAACGATATTCTGTCGCAGCTTAATGAGCTGAGTGAGAGACAGAACTTCGACCTTGTCGTTCACACCACGGCGAATATGAGCGAAAGCTATGATAATGTAGTCGATTACGCGGACGATGTCTACGATTACCTCGGCTTCGGTTATCAATACGGAGTCGACAGAGACGGCGCGATTCTCGTCATCGCTCTCGATACACGCGACGTATACATCAGCACAAGAGGCTATGGTCTGACTGCGTTTACCGATTACGGAATCGAAGTCATCATAGAAGATATATCGGAATATTTAACCGACGGGGATTACTACACAGGCATCTGCCGCTTCATTGCATACTCCGACGAATATCTTAACCTGGCACATGACGGCAATCCGTTTGACGTACTCAGCCCGCCGCTCGAACCCGGTGTTCCGTTCAGAATGGGATGGGTAATCGTGTCTCTCGCAGTCGGCGCCATTGCGGCGGCTACAACGGTAAGCTCAATGAAAGAAAAGCTCAAGACCGTACGCAGCGCCGCTGCGGCGGGCAACTATGTAAGAAAAGACAGCCTTGTTCTCGCTCCCGAGAAAAGCCGAGACATATACCTCTACACGACGCAGTCGCGAAGCGCAAAGCCAAGGTCAAGCAGTTCGGGCGGTTCATCATCGCACAGCTCCTCATCCGGCTCCAGCCACGGCGGCGGAGGCGGAAAGTTCTGATAAAAAAACGGCATCGTCAGCCCGACGATGCCGTTTTTTGACGAAAGAAAACAAAAACAGCTCCGACGCGGGTTAACGTCGGAGCTGTTTGTTTGTTCGGTATAATTAGGACTTACGCCATCTTGTTGAGCATCAGTGTGTACTGGCTCTTCTTGTGAGCGGCGTTGTTCTTATGAAGAAGTCCCTTGCCTACTGCCTGGTCTACAGCCTTAACAGCGACAGTATATGCTGTCTTTGCAGCTTCCTTGTCGCCGCTTTCAACAGCAGCCTTAAACTTCTTGATAGTGGTCTTAAGATTGCTCTTCGCCATCTTGTTCTTAAGTGTCTTTACGGAAATAACTTTAACACGCTTTTTAGCAGATTTAATGTTCGGCATTTTTTTCTCCCTAAATAAATTTATACGACTGAATTTCGTATATCAAAGTCCCTGCGCCTGAGAGGGTACGCGAAAGGACAATATCATACACTGTATGATTTTAACACGTTTTACCTCGGAATGCAATACCTTTCGATAAAATTCATTCTCAAAATATTCCAAAAGTTGTTTTCCGCGGTACGTTATATTTCACTGTTTTGACCACACGCTTTTTACGTTTTGAGATTGCATTGATACGCTCCGAGTGCTATAATATATTATTATAGTACTATAATGTCGTATTATAATTTAATTTGGTTATAGCCTATTTCTTTAATATGCTATTAAATATAGTTTTAATCAATGAAAGGCAGGACACACAATGAAATATCTGATACTTATTCCCGACGGAATGGCCGACAGACCGCACCCTTCCCTCGGAGGACACACACCAATGGAAAAGGCCGACAAGCCCGAAATGGATTTACTTGTCAAGCACAGTCTGTCAGGTGTGGTATCCAACGTGCCCGAGGGAATGGTACCGGAAAGCGACACTGCCAACCTTGCGATTCTGTCATACGACCCGAAAATATACTCAAAAGGCCGCTCGCCTCTCGAGGCAATGAGCCTCGGAATAGAAATGGCTCCCGATGACACAGCTATACGATGCAATATAGTAACACTCTCGGGCGACTGCAGTGAGCCGTATGAAACACGCACGATGATTGATCACTCCGCCGACGAAATAACGACTGAAGAAGCGGATGAGCTGGTTAAAGCACTGAACTCCGCTCTCGAGACAAATGAACGTCATCTCTACACAGGCGTAAGCTACCGTCACTGCCTTATATGGAAAAACGCCGATGACAAATACGATTTTTCAAGACCTCACGATATTCTCGGCAGAACAATCGAGAGCTATCTGCCGAAGGCGGAAAACGGCGGTAAGGAATTCCTCGAATACATGAAGCGCGGAGCCGAAATACTCGACCATCACCCCGTAAACGAGGAAAGACGCCGCCGCGGACTTAAGCCCGCAAACTCACCGTGGCTCTGGAGTCCCGGCAAAAAGCCCGCTCTTCCGTCATTCACGGATAAATGGGGACTGAAGTGCGCGATAATCTCCGCAGTCGATCTCATTAAAGGTATAGGCATCTGCGCAGGCTGCGATGTAATCGAGGTTCAGGGAGCGACAGGCAACTACAACACAAATTACGCGGGCAAGGCTCAGGCGGCAATCGACGCGCTGAAGGATCACGACCTTGTTTATATTCATGTCGAAGCACCCGACGAATGCGGTCACCGCGGAGAGGCTGACGTAAAAACTGCGGCAGTCGAGAAAATCGACCATGAAATTCTCGCTCCCGTACACAAGTACCTCGCCGAATGCGGAGAGGATTACAAGATAATGGTTCTGCCCGACCACCCGACTCCGATAGAGCTGCGTACTCACTCAATGGAGCCCGTACCGTTCTTTATATATGACTCGAGAAAAGACATAAGCGGCATACCCGACAAATATACGGAGGCGGAGTGCCGCAGGACAAAGCTTTACATTCCGCACGGACACGACCTCATGTCGATTCTCACCTCCGATGACTCATCGAAGGAAGCAGCTCTTCACAGCGGTGAGCTTCACGAATAATTATGTCGGCGCTTTGAGTTAATGCGTCAAGGAGATATATTTATGGATAACAAAAATGCGAAAGAACGTCCGAAGGAAAAAGTAACATTTCTCGGCACGCTGTATGACTTAGTGGAAATGATAGGCGTAACCACATTATTCGTAATGCTTTTGTTCGCGTTTGTCGTTCGCTTAAATGTAGTCGACGGAAACTCCATGCTCAACACCCTTCACAACGGTGAATATCTTGTTGTCTCCGATTTATTCTACACTCCGCGTGCGGGAGATATAGTCATTGTTCATAAAATCGATGCCGACCCGTACTCCGAGCCTATCGTAAAGAGAGTGATTGCAGTAGGCGGCCAAACCGTTGACATCGACTTTTCCACATGGACTCTTACCGTAGACGGTGAAGTCGTGGACGAGCCGTACAGATATGTAGACCCGGCGTCAGGAACGCTCACGGCCGATTATTCCTTCCCGATAACCGTTCCCGAAGGAGAAATATTCGTAATGGGCGACAACCGCAACCACTCAGCCGACAGCCGTCAAATCGAAATACGCACTATTGACGAAAGATGCGTAGTCGGACATGCCGTTGCGAGAATATACCCTCT
>CAZWLL010000034.1:10105-21759 GCA_964634795.1 uncultured Ruminococcus sp.
ACTGAGCGGGTATAAACTTCAGCTGAACAGTTAATACAACCGTCCCGCTCTCGAGAATTTTCATGACTGAAAATTCTCCGCTCTTTTGGCTTAGTTATAGATATAATGTCAGGTTTACACCTGAAATGAATAAGGTAATTTAATGGAACAAAACTCATCGAAGCCGATACAGTGGTTTCCCGGGCACATGGCGAAAACCCGCCGAATGATTTCGGAAAACCTCTCACAGGTAGATATAATAATCGAGCTGCTCGACTCGAGAATACCGAAAAGCTCGAAAAATCCCGAAATAGACCGTCTTATCGGAACAAAGCCCAAGCTGACACTGCTCACAAAGGCTTCTCTCGCGTCTCCGTCCGCTACATCGGCGTGGGTAAAATACTACTCATCGAAAACAGACAGGCGCGCTCTTGCCATAGACACCGTAAGCGGAGAAGGAATCAAGAACATCGCTCCCGCGGTACGTGAAATTTTGGCGGAAAAGCTGAAAAGATATGCGGACAAGGGCATGAGCGGCAGACATATACGAGCGATGATTGTCGGCATACCGAATGTCGGAAAATCATCCCTTGTAAACAAGCTCGGCGGGGGCAAAAAAGCAAAGGTCGAGGACCGTCCCGGTGTTACGCTTACCAAGCAATGGGTAACGACAAATATTGGAATAGAGCTGCTTGATATGCCGGGTGTTCTCTGGCCTAAATTCGAGGACAGAACAACGGGCGAAAACCTCGCGTTCACCGGTGCTATACGCGATGCCATCTTGGATACGGAAGAGCTTGCGGCTAAGCTCTGTCTGAAGCTTTACACAATCGCTCCCGATGAATTCTGCTTAAGATACAAGCTTGACAAGGGCGCTCTCAAAGGACTCGGCGAATATGATCTGCTCTGTGCCGTAGCTAAAAAACGCGGCTTTCTGCTCTCGGGCGGAGAGCTGAACACGGAAAGAGCCGCCGATATAATCCTTGATGAATTCCGTGAAGCTAAAATCGGAAGGATAACGCTCGAGATGCCTCCCGTTTCAAAGCAAAAGCCTGCGGAGAATTCGGAAAAAACCGATTCGGCGGAAACGGCAGGCGGAAATGCTTGACAGTACACTCGACGAAAAATACTTTGCCGAATACGGCATCGTATGCGGTACTGATGAGGCAGGCCGAGGCCCGCTCGCAGGTCCTGTAGCGGCGGCGGCGGTTGTACTGCCCGAGGGATGTGTAATAGACGGACTCGATGACTCGAAAAAGCTGTCCGAGAAAAAGAGAGAAAAGCTGTACTCGGAAATATGCGAAAAGGCTGTCGCATACGGCATCGCACTTTCGTCACACGAGGAAATCGATGAGTACAACATTCTGCGTGCTTCCCTTCTCGCCATGAAGCGTGCGGTTGATATTGTTTGCGAAACCGTTCAGCCGAGCGTTATTCTCGTCGACGGAAACCGCAATACCGACTTCGGCATACCGTCCGTTCCCATAGTTCACGGTGACGCGCAGTCGCAGTCAATCGCGGCGGCATCCGTACTTGCCAAGGTAACGAGAGACCGAATCATGACAGAGCTTGACGCAAAATATCCCGAATACAATTTTAAAAAGCACAAGGGATATCCCACAAGAGAGCATATGCTCGCGGTTTACGAATTCGGCCCATGTGAAATACACCGCAAAACCTTTCTCGGCTTTCTCGAAAAGGACAAGGAAAAACTTGAGAACGAACTGAGGGCAAAGAAAGGCTTATGAAAAGCTATGATATCGGCATAGCGGGAGAGGAATCCGCCGTACTTTATCTCGAAAAGCACGGGTATGAAATAATCTCGCGCCGCACAAGAATAGGGCATTCCGAAGTCGATATAATATCACGCGACAAACGTGACGGCACGGTTGTTTTCGTAGAAGTAAAAACCAGACGCACATACTCGGAAATCTCGGGCTTTTACAGGTCGGCAGGAGCAGCGGTAGACGCGAAAAAGCAGGCTTATCTCACCCGCGCCGCTGAGGAATATATGCGCTCTCACCCGAATGAGAGCGTGAGAATCGACGTAATCGAGGTTTATGTCGACCCCGTACCCGACGGTGACACGTATCGTGTAAACGATATAATCCACACGGAAAACGCCGTAAAAAAAGCGGGAAAATTCTCACTGAAAAATAACAGGTATTAACATGAATATACGCTTTTCGACAGAGCGGCTGAACATTGCCGACATGACGCTGTCCGACTGCGACTACGCCGCGGCGGCATGGAGTAAACAAGCTTATGTGGGGCAAGGGGCTCGGCACTGAGCTTGTCGGCGGATTATGCTTATTCTGTCGGGAAACGGGTGCGAAATACGTTCACGCCGATGTTTTTCTCGAAAACACCGCATCTATGAAGGTGTGCATAAAAAACGGCTTTGAGCCGTACCGTGAAAGCATCGAGCAAAAGCGCGGAACCGATATTACATACAAAACTATAACAATGCGCAAAGCATTGAACGCATAAAGCATAAACTGATGAAAGGCAGACATACAAAATGAAATATTTCGATTTGCATTGTGACACTGCAGATGAAATTTATTACGGCAAAACCGTACTTTACGACGGAAAGTGCCAGGTATCGCTGAAAAAAGCCGAAATTTTCGATAAATACATCCAGCTCTTCGCGCTGTTCACTTATCCGGGACTGAATGACGACGACGGCTTCGGAAAGATTTGCGAAATCCGTGAAAACTTCATGGCGGAGTGCGAAAAAAACAACGTAACAATGATTACCTCATCGTCCGAGCTTGAGAGCTTCAACGCATCCGACAAGAAAATCGGCGGAATTCTGATGATTGAGGATTCGCGTATACTCGGCAACAAAATCGAGCGTGTACAGGAGCTTTATGACCTCGGAATCAGAGTGATGACGCTTCTTTGGGGCGGCGACACCTCAATAGGCGGCTCTCACGACAGCGAAAACGGACTGACCGACTTCGGCAAAGCCGCTGTCGAGGAAATGCTCCGTGTAGGCATAATTCCCGATATCTCCCACGCTTCATTCAAGTCTGCAGACGATATCCTCGATATATGCGAAAAATACGGAAAAGCTCCGATAGCTACGCATATGAATTCATATTCCGTATGCCAACACACGAGAAACCTCACGGATGAGAGATTCCTCCGTCTTGTTAAGCTCGGCGGCATAGCGGGCGTATCACTTTGCCCGTTCCACCTTGTAAACGGATATGAACAGACTCATGAGGCATCACTCGACACAATAGTGCCTCACTTCAAAAAGTACGAGGAGCTCTCTCCGTCTCACGTATGCTTCGGCTGTGATATGGACGGAACAAACCTGCCCGACGGAATTCACGGACTCGACGGCATTCCCGACGCAATAAAGATTCTCTCAGACTCGGGCTTCTCCGAGGAACAGCTCGATAAAATCTCGTTTGATACCGCATACGAGTACATGAAGAAAAATCTCCCCAACAAATAATATAGCAAAGGATTATTCACAATGAAATATATCAGCACAAGGGATGTCGGATTGAATCCGCATTCCGTCTCATCGGCTGAGGCTATCAAGGAAGGACTCGCACCCGACGGCGGCCTTTATATTCCCACATCTATTCCGCGGCTTTCCGCAGGCGACTTCGATGCTCTCATTCATATGAGCTATCCCGAAAGAGCCGCTATGATTCTCTCGAAATTCCTCGACGACTACGATCTCGACGAGCTGTACGCCGACTGCGAGGAAGCATATTCCGATAAAAGATTCCCCGGCGGTCCCGCACCGCTGCATAAGCTGTCGGACGGCACATACGCTCTCGAGCTGTGGCACGGTCCCACATCCGCATTCAAAGATATGGCGCTGCAAATCATGCCTCGTCTGCTCTCTCGCGCGCTTACAATGACGGGAGAGGACAAAACCATACATATTCTCGTTGCCACAAGCGGAGATACGGGAAAAGCCGCTCTTGAAGGCTACAGCGGTGTGGATAAGGTTAAAATAACCGTTTTCTATCCCCAGGACGGCGTGAGCGAAATGCAGAAAAGACAGATGCAGACCACGCTCGGCAGCAACGTATATGTTGCGGCTGTAAAAGGCAACTTCGATGATGCTCAGACAGGAGTAAAGCGCATTTTCGCGGACGAGAGCCTGCGTGAGAAGGCAGCTCAAAACGGATTTATATTCGGCAGTGCCAATTCCATAAACTGGGGCAGACTCGTTCCTCAGATAGTATACTATTTCTCGGCATACTGCGACCTCTGCGCCTCGGAAGAAATTATCCTCGGTGACAAAGTCAATATAGCAGTGCCTACCGGAAACTTCGGAAACATTTTCGCCGCATATCTCGCTATGCGCATGGGACTCCCCGTAAACCGCTTCATCTGTGCCTCAAACTCAAACAATGTGCTGACCGATTTCATAAACACGGGAGTATACGACAGAACCCGTGAGTTCTACAAAACCATAAGCCCGTCCATGGACATACTCGTTTCATCCAACCTCGAGAGACTGCTCAGAACCGTAGGCGGAGCGGAGACCACATGCTCGCTTATGGAACAGCTTTCAAAGTACGGAAAATACAAGGCTCCCGAAAGCCTTATGACTGAAATAAGAAAATATTTCTCCGCGTACTGCATGAACGAGGACGAAACAGCCGACGAAATACGCGGCACATGGGAAAATGAAGGCTACCTCATCGATCCTCACACCGCGGTAGGCTTGGGCTGCGTGAAAAAATTCCGTTTAGACACGGGAGACATAACGAAAACCATACTCGCATCCACCGCAAGTCCGTATAAATTCGCTCCCGCGGTATGCGATGCCATAGGCATCGAATACGGAGACGATATATTCGACACACTCTCACTCCTGTCGGAAAAAACGCATACGCCGATTCCCGCTCCGCTTGCATCGGCAAAAGAGCTTGATATAAGATTTACCGAGGTTATAAACAAGGAAGATATGGCAGACCTCGTCTTCAGAGTATAATGGCACTGTATGCCATGGCCGACCTTCACCTCTCGACCGAAAACAACAAACCTATGGATATTTTCGGCTCAAGATGGCAGGGCTACACGGAAAAAATAAAAAAACGCTGGAATGCGGTCGTAGAGGACGGTGACACCGTAGTTATTCCCGGAGACATATCGTGGGCGATGCGGCTGAATGAAGCCGAAGGTGATTTTCTTTTCATAGAACAGCTTAACGGAAAAAAGCTCATCGGCAAAGGAAACCACGATTTCTGGTGGAGCAGTGAAAAGAAAATGACCGACGCGTTTTCGGCATGGGGAATATCGTCGATATCCTCCATGCACTGCAAGGCGTACGAGGTTGACGGCAAAATAATCTGCTTCTCGAGAGGCTGGTATGTCGAGCCGAAGGCGCAGGGAAAGATTTTCGATACGGATTACTCGAAAATCGTCGCGCGCGAATGTGTTCGCCTCTCCCTCTCTCTTGACGAGGGAGTACGTCTGCGCGGCGAGAGAAGCAATATTCCCATTTACGTTTTCATGCATTTTCCTCCCGTATTCGGTGATTTCGTATGCAGACCGATAATCGAGACACTGCATAAATACGGTATCGAGCACGTTTTCTTCGGACACATTCACGGCTGTTATTCAGTACCGCCGTATTGTGTCTATGACGGAATCAGAATGGAAATAATATCCTCCGACTACCTCGATTTTTATCCCAAAAGAATTTTCTGAATTACGCTTCAATTTTCCGCTCAGTTTACAGAAAATTCAAATACTTTCGTCTCAATAATCATTGACAATTATACGGATTAATTGTAAAATATAAAAAGCTATGCAGTACTATACTGATTTTTACGTTTGTGTAGCTGTTTTTTGCGAAAAAATACATAAGTTATATAAATTTCGAAGGAGATACATTAAAAATGAGCCTGAAATCACAGGAAACCATCGCTCCGAACCAGCAGAAAATTACTTTTGACGTTGACCATGCTACATTCGAAAATGCGATAAACAAGGTTTTCAAAAAATCTTCAAAAAATATTACAATCCCCGGATTCCGTAAGGGCAAAGCTCCCCGCAGCATCATCGAAAAGATGTACGGCAAGGAAGTATTCTACGAAGACGCTATCAACGAAATAATTCCCGACGCATATACCGCAGCTATCGCAGACGAAAAAAGAGTTATCGTAAGCCGTCCCGAATTCGACGTTGTTTCCATAGATGAGAACGGTGTGGTTCTCTCCGCTACATACTTCACAAAGCCCGAGGTTGAGATTTCCGATTATCTCGGAATCGCAGTTGACCGTCCCGTATCTCACGCTACAGACGAAGAGGTTGAGGAAGAGCTCAAGAGAGTTCAGACCCGTAACTCCCGTATGATCGAAGTAAACGATCGTCCCGCACAGAACGATGACCTCGTTACAATCGATTTCGAAGGCTCCGTTGACGGTGTTCCTTTTGAAGGCGGCAAGGCTGACGGACATCAGCTCAAGCTCGGCTCAGGTCAGTTCATTCCCGGATTCGAAGATCAGGTATGCGGCCATTCCGTAGGCGACAAGTTCGATGTAAACGTAACATTCCCGGAAGATTACCATGCTAAAGAGCTCGCAGGCAAGGAAGCCGTATTTAAGTGCGTTCTTCACGACATAAAGTACACAGAGCTTCCCACTCTCGATGACGATTTCGCTAAGGATGTTTCCGAATTCGATACACTCGACGAATACAAGGCAGACATAAAGGCAAAGGCAGAAGAGGCTCACTCAAAGCACGCCGACTCCCATGTTGACGAAGCTCTCACAAAGGCTCTTATCGAAAAGCTTCAGGGTGACATTCCCGAATGCATGTATGTCAACGAAACCGAAAACCTCGTTCGTGACTACGACAACAGACTGAGAATGAACGGTCTCGACCTCAAGACCTACTTCCAGTACACAGGCATGGATCTCGATAAGCTCAGAGCTCAGATGAGACCCGACGCAGAACGTCAGGTAAAGACACGTCTTGCTCTCGAAAAGATCGCCGAGCTTGAAAATCTTCAGGTATCCGATGAGGAAATCGAAGCTGAATACAAGCGTCTCGCCGAGTATTACGGCATGGAAGAAGACAAGGTTAAGGACGCCGTAGACTCATCCGCTATAGCAGAAGACCTTAAGGTAAAGAAAGCTATCGAGCTCGTACGTGAAAAAGCAGTTGTTACCGAAGTTGAGCATGACGAGCACACTCATGATGCTCACGACGATCACGACGCCGAATAATCATAGTTAGTGATGCCGCCGCTGTCGGGAATCTGTTCTCACGCGGCGGTTTTGACTTTAACGCAATTAAACTTCAAGCATATTTTGATTCAAACGCATTTTTAACCACACAGCAACAAAGGAGGCATTATTATGGCACTTGTACCGATGGTAGTTGAACAAACAAGCCGCGGCGAACGTTCATACGATATATATTCAAGACTTCTCAACGACAGAATTATTTTTCTCGCGGATGAAGTAAACGACACAACGGCATCTCTTGTTGTCGCTCAGCTTCTTTATCTCGAGGTTGAAGATCCCGACAAGGATATTTCACTTTACATAAACTCCCCCGGCGGATCTATTACCGCAGGCATGGCAATATACGACACCATGAATTACATCAAATGCGATGTTTCCACTATCTGTATCGGTATGGCGGCATCAATGGGAGCGTTTCTTCTCTCGTCAGGCGCAAAAGGAAAGCGTCTCGCACTGCCGAACAGTGAAATCATGATTCATCAGCCTCTCGGAGGCATGCAGGGTCAGGCAACGGATATTAAAATACACGCCGACCGTATTCTCCGCACAAGAGACACACTTAACTCAATCCTTTCGAAGAACACGGGAAAGCCCATTGATGTAATCGCAAAGGATACCGAACGCGATAACTTCATGTCAGCCGAGGAAGCACTTAACTACGGACTTATCGACAAGGTTATCGACCGCCGTCCTTGAATCAATTAAACGAAAGGTAACCGAAAGGGATCTCCCATATGCCAACAAATAAAAACAACGGACGTATAAAGATTCCGCATGAATGTGCTTTCTGCGGAAGAGATGAGGATCAGGTTGAATTTCTCATTCCCTCTCCGAAGGGCATATATATATGCGATAAGTGCATAGAAGCATGCAACGATATCATATTCGATCACTTTTCCGCAGATAACGATGAAGGAATCCATGCGTCTCTCGCAGAACAGGCTCTCCCGAAGCCTATGGAAATTAAGGCCACTCTCGACGAGTACATCATCGGACAGGACAGCGCGAAAATAGCGCTGTCGGTAGCGGTATACAATCACTACAAAAGACTTCTCCAGAACGATGCCAAGCAAAAGCTTGAAAACGCCGCGAAAAACAAGAAGGACAAGGACAATGCCGTTGTCGATGACGTCGAAATTCAGAAGAGCAATGTTCTTCTTATCGGCCCGACCGGTGTAGGTAAAACATTCCTCGCGCAGACTCTGGCTAAAACGCTTAAGGTACCGTTCGCAATCGCAGACGCTACCACACTTACAGAAGCCGGATATGTCGGTGAGGACGTTGAGAACATCCTTCTCAGACTGATTCAGGCGGCGGACTATGATGTTTCACTTGCCGAGCGCGGAATAATTTACATAGACGAAATCGATAAAATATCGAGACGAAGCGAAAACCGCTCCATAACACGTGATGTTTCCGGCGAGGGTGTACAGCAGGCTCTCCTCAAAATTCTCGAGGGAACCGTAGCCAATGTTCCTCCGCAGGGCGGAAGAAAGCACCCCAATCAGGAATTCATACAGATCAACACCGAAAACATACTTTTTATCTGCGGAGGAGCGTTTGACACTCTCGACCAGATTATAGAAGCGCGCAAGGGTCAATCCGTAATGGGCTTCGGCGGTGAAATCAAGAAAAAAGAAGAAAAACGCCGCGAAAACATATTCAAGGATGTCACTGCGCATGATATCGTAAAGTTCGGCCTCATACCCGAGCTTGTCGGACGTCTTCCCGTCATCGTAGGTCTTGAGAATCTCGATGCCGACGCGCTGGTACGTATTCTTCGCGAGCCGAAAAACTGTCTCGTTAAGCAGTACAAAAAGCTTTTCGAAATGGACGACGTGGAGCTTGAATTCACGCCCGAGGCATTGCGTGCGGTTGCCGACCGTGCTATAGAGCGCAACACGGGCGCGCGCGGACTCCGCTCGATTCTCGAGGAAACCATGACAAACCTCATGTACACAATTCCCTCCCGTGACGACGTAGCTAAGGTTACGATTACGGAAGGCGTAATAAAGGGTACGGATGAGCCTCAGCTCACGCTGAAATAACCCGCAAATCAAGCATTATAGCATCAAAATTGCGTCATATTTTGTGATATTACGCAATTTTTTTGTTAAGAAACGTTGCCTTATATTTACAAAGAACAATTTTTACGATATAATAATTGTGTATCGTAAAATCTATATAAAAATCAAGGAGATATAATGAAAAAAGCAATATCACTTTTGCTGATTTTAAGCTGTCTTATGTCGACACTGTTCTGCTCATGCTCCGACAACGGAAGCAGCAGTACAGACACATCCTCGGAAACATCGTCAACCGAAACAGCTTCAGCAAGCACGGATGAAACAGCAATTGAAACAGAAGCCGAAACACAGCTCACACACGGACTCGAGCCTGCCGACTTTGAGGGTGCAACCTGTACAACTCTTATAAGAACAAGCAAGCTCTCTCACTTTGTAGCGGACGAGCTCACAGGCGAGGCACTGAACGACGCGGTTTACGAAAGAAACAACACAGTATCGGAAGAGTTCGGCGTAAAGCTCGAATTCGTAGATGTTACCGACGACGGCTCTACCTTCAACAACACAATCAGCCAGAGCGTTACATCAAACGACGGCGCATATGATATCGTTGCTCCCGACTACTGGTGGCAGACCGAGGTTCACGGCTGGTTCATGAACCTTATGGAAGTATCGAAGCTTCAGCTCGATCAGCCTTGGTGGTGCCAGGGTTGGAATAACGCGGCAGAGGTAGCAGGTACCCTTCCCGGAGCCGTAGGTTATTACACCCTCGACATGGTTCAGAACATGAACATGATATTCTTCAACAAGAGTCTTTATGACACGCTGTCATTCGATTCCGTATATTCGCTTGACGGTCTTTACAACACCGTAAGAGAGGGCAAATGGACATACGATTTGTTCTCACAGATGTGCACCGCAGCCGCAAGCGACCTCGACGGTGACGGAACATTTACCGATAACGACCGTTACGGCTCCATTTCCGACCTTCAGTCCGGCCGTGCTCTTCTTTGGAGCTTAGGTCTTGAGCTCTGCACAAAGGACGCAGAAGGAAACCTCACACCTACACTTACAACAGAAAAGAACTACAACATATTCAAGACAGCTCTCTCATTCTATGAAGACACCGCGAACTCCTACGGAAAATACGGCAGTGAATTCTTCATGAGCGACAAGGCACTGTTCTATATGTCAAATATCAACTGCGCTACATACCTTCGTGATATGGAAAGCGACTTCGGCGTAATACCGTATCCTAAGTACGATGAATCCGATGAAACATACCGCAGCCGCAACATAGGTTCATCATATTTCGCTATCCCGATTACCGCAGTAAACTCCGATATGTCGGCAACCGTTCTCGAAGCACAGAACTTCTACAGCTACCGTGACGTTCTTTCCACATACTACGATACAATTCTCAAGAGCAAGGTAGCTCGTGACGAGGAAACACGTGAAATGCTCGACCTCGTTGTTGACACATGCTATATCGACCCGTTCTTCGTATACGGCTCTAACCTCTCCGGCGTAGCGGATATTCCCTTCAATCTTGTTACATCTAAGACCGACACATATATGTCCAAGATGAAGACTATCGAAAAGGTTATAACAAAGTCACTTAACAAGATGATCGATGCTATACAGCCCGACGCGTAAAACAGTCACCTGAAAACAAGTCTCAGCAAGCTTATAAAGCAAGCTTAAAGAAAGCTTTAACGGATTCCCTGTAAAAGATTATGATTATTCTGTCCGAAATATAAATTCAAAGGAGAAAGCATATGAAACAGTTTATCGATTCTATTGACGCACTGCCTCTGCTCGTTAAGGTCATTCTCGCAATTCCCGCGCTTGACATAGTGTGGGGAATCTACCGTATCGTATCCGCGCTCGACAGAAAAGACACAGTCTCTCTCATCATCTCGATAATACTCCTTTTCATTCCCTTTATGTGGGTGATAGATATCATATTCATCCTTTTAAAGGGCAATGTTTGGAGCTATAAGGCCGCATAACCGAGCAATATTTCTATATTTTTCCTGTAATTTCACTAAACCCCTTGACAAGTCCGCCGCCGCGTGATATAATTAAGCGTCCGATAAAAAGGAGCATGCGGAAGTGGCGGAACTGGCAGACGCGCACGTTTGAGGGGCGTGTGGTACACACCATACGGGTTCAAGTCCCGTTTTCCGCACCAAACAAAACAATCCGAACCAAAACTTCCGAATGTCCGATTTAATCTCATGGTTAATCGCGCATTCATCGAAAAACGGTTCGGATTTTTTATTGCATATAAATACAATAAGGGAGAATTTCCAAAGGAAATTCTCCCTCGCGGGGCGGCTTCTCCACTGTGTTACAGTTACTGTAGCGAGAATCCCCTCCTCTTAGCTCTGTCTTCATCATTGATCGAAAAGGA